>PLIC01000297.1 GCA_003139995.1 Candidatus Acidiflorens stordalenmirensis
CCTTCGATTGGAAAAGACTGTGGAAACCAGCGCATTTTCAAAAAATATCCGGATAACATGCAAACTATTGCGCAAAAGCCCCCTGAGCTGCGCAAGGCTCTGCGCATCCTCCGCATACAGAGCGCACTACATGCGTACGGGTCGTAAAAAAGCCGGAGCCCGAAAGCCCCGGCTGTCCAGTTGGTTGTGTGCCCGGATAAAAATCTGATCGTTTACTCGACCGACAGAGACGCGGCTTACACTCCGTCTCGCTCGCAGCTCGCAGCTCGCAGCTCGCAGCCAGAAGTCGGCAGCTAGCCTACGCGCTTCGTCGCGGCCGCACCGTCAAGTCTCGCACCTGCGCCAAAATGCTCGACATCTGCATCCCGTTCAGATGTGACAGGTACGGCAAAACCTCGGCCACGAACTGATCTTCCATCAATTCGCGAACTTCCTCCTGCCGGTTTCGTTCTCCACCGGAGAGCAGATCCGGCACACTTACCTCGAGCGCCCTCGCCAGCCGCTCCAGCGAAGACAGTGTTGGCGTCGCCTTCTCGTTTTCGATTTTGGACACGTAGGTCCGCGGCACTGCCATGCGCAGCGCAAGCTGCCGCTGGCTCAAACCATTGCGCAGCCGCAGCGAGCGGATCGAGTGCGCCAGCTTCAGATGCCCCCGCCCGTTAGAATGGAGGTTGATCGGCACCACTTCTGGCGCCGGAGTCATAGCGGCGAGCTCCGCCTCGTCCTCATCCAATGAAAGATGGCAACGGCGGCAGAGACTATTTGATGTGCGGAATTGCACCAAGAGACAATGGTCGCAGCGTACGACCTCCCGTGAATCCACGGGAGCAAGTGTGGTAGCCATGCAGGGTTTGCGAGTGCCAGAGCGTGGGCTACTCTCAAAACCAACTACAGCGTAATCTGCTGCATCGGGCCTGTGAAAGTCAAGACAAAAGTGGGAGAAAACAAAGCGCTCATCTAATCAAAGCCATAATTGGGCGGCGGAGATGGACAGAAAACAGGTACAAAACCATGAATCAACGCGACACCGCGTGGTGTTTACTAACTGAGTTCACCCAATCGGAAAGTCTTCGAAAACATGCGCTCGCAGTGGAGGCTTGCATGCGCGCTTACGCCTGCAAAGCTGGAGCCGATGGAGAATTGTGGGGCATGGTCGGCCTCCTTCATGACTTCGATTATGAGAAATATCCGAGCGCCGAAGACCACCCCTACAAAGGCTCCGAAATTCTGAACGACCGCGGTTATTCCGAGGAAGTGCGCCGCGCCATCATGTCGCACGCCGAGTACACCGGCGTCGCGCGCCTCTCACCCATGGAAAAGACCCTCTTCGCCTGCGATGAACTCACCGGATTCATCACCGCCTGCGCTCTCGTCAAACCGGGAAAATCGCTTGCCGAAGTCGAAGCCAAGTCCGTCCGCAAAAAAATGAAGGACAAAGCCTTCGCCCGCAACGTCCACCGCGAAGACATCATCGCTGGCGCCGCCGATCTCGGGATAGACCTTGAAGAGCACATCGCTTTCTGCATCGAAGCGATGAAGACGATCGCACGCGAACTGGGGTTGGATGGATCCGCAGCCAAGTCCGCCTAAGCAGGAGTTTCGCAGGGATGAGAGCGCATTGTTTATCGCACTATGTTTACCGGAACACCTCGGCTATCTTCCCGCTGGCGATCAACTCCGCGATGCGCGCAAAATCCTGGTACATCACGCGGTCTTTCTCCATCGTCGCGCACACTCCGCGGATCGCCGCGTGCGCCTGCTGCAAGGGCTTGGAAGTCTTTAGCGGCGCAAGGAAATCGAGCGCCTGCGCCGCCGCCATGGCTTCGATGGCCAGCGTGTTGCGCGTGTTCTCAACCACCTTCTTCAGCTTGTTCGCCGCGGTCATACCCATCGAGACGAAGTCTTCCTTATTTCCCGACGTCGTAATCGAATCGACCGATGCGGGATGCGCCAGCACTTTGTTCTCGCTCACCAGCGCGGCTGCGGTCACTTGCGGC
Source organism: Candidatus Acidiflorens stordalenmirensis (assembly GCA_003139995.1). Classification (GTDB taxonomy): domain Bacteria; phylum Acidobacteriota; class Terriglobia; order Terriglobales; family Acidobacteriaceae; genus Acidiflorens; species Acidiflorens stordalenmirensis. The sequence goes on from PLIC01000297.1 coordinate 1,998, forward strand.
ATCATGAAGCCGGAGTTCATGCCCGCGCCCGACGCGAGAAACAGCGGCAACCCTTCACTGAGCGAGGGGTTCACCATGCGCTCCAGCCGCCGCTCGCTGATGCCGGCCAGCACGCTCAAAGCAATCGCGAGAAAGTCGAGCGCGAACGCGAGCGGCTCGCCGTGAAAGTTTCCGCCGGAGAGCACGTCGCCCTCGCCGTCCATCGCCTTCAGATTCTTCACGAATACCAGCGGGTTATCGACGGCCGAGTTCGCCTCGGTCTCAAATACCGCGCGGCAATGGGCGAGCGTGTCGCGCACCGCGCCATGCACCTGCGGGATACAGCGCAACGAATAGGCATCCTGGACTCGGCCGCAGTTGCGATGCGAGTCGCGGATCTCGCTTTGTTCGAGCAGACGGCGCAGGTTCGCCGCGGTCTTGGTTTGTCCGGCATGAGGGCGGGCGGTTTGGATGCGCTCGTCGAAGGCGACGACGGTTCCCTGAAGCGCATCGCACGCCATCGCGCCGATGACGTCTGCGGTGTCAACCAGCGTCTCCGCGGCGAGCAGCATCAGAGTGCCAATGGCCAACATGGCCTGTGTGCCATTGATGAGCGACACCGCTTCTTTCGCTTCGAGCACCAGGGGCTTGATTTGTGCGCGCTTCAACGCTTCGGCACTTGCGACGCGCACGCCTTTTTCGTCAAAGCATTCGCCTTCACCGATCAATGCCAGCGCCAGGTGCGCCAGCGGCGCAAGATCGCCGCTCGCGCCGACGCTTCCCTGCGACGGGACCATCGGAGTCACGCCGCGATTGAGCATCTCGCAGATGGTGTCGATGACGATGGCGCGCACGCCCGAATTGCCTTTCGCGAGCGAGTTGGCGCGCAGCAGCATCATGGCGCGCGTGTCGGAGATGGCAAGCGGCGCGCCCACGCCGACGGCGTGCGAGCGCACGAGATTGACTTGCAGTTCGCAGACTTGATCGCCGGCGATGCGCACATCGCTCAGCTTGCCGACGCCAGTCGTGATCGCGTAAGAAAGTTCATTGCTGGCGACGAGCGCGTCGACGACGGCGCGGGCGCGGTCCACGGCCTCGCGCGCGTCGGGATCGAGGAGGACGGGGCGGCGGACTTCGATGTGCGCTACTTCGCGCACGGCTTCAAGCGTGAGATCGTTTCCGTTGATGTGCAGAGCTTTCACAGTTAGTGCCTGGTCGTCAGTCGTTAGTCGTCAGTCGTTCGCTGTTCGTCGTTCGTTCTGGCTACGAACTCGCCTCGACATTCTTCTTGCCGACCGCGGCTCGGAACACCCTCATATACTTCTCGGGTAGCGTACGAGTTTTCATCTGCGCATTGGCGACGATGTGCGTGGTCTCGCCTTCGGCCAGCAACTCGCCACTCTCCGTCCTTCGCAGTTCATATCCGAAGCGGAGCACCTTCTCCCGGACATGTTTCAGGTACGTGCGCACGATGACCTCGTCATCATAGTGCACGGGAGCCTTGTAGCGGCAGCGGGCATCGATTACGGCGATGAAGCAGCCGTCTTCGCGCTCCATATCTTTATAACTGAAGCCGAACTGGCGGAGGAGTTCCACGCGTCCCACTTCAAACCAGATGAAATGATTAGCGTGATAAACGACGCCCATCTGGTCGGTGTCCGCATAGCGAACCCGGATACGAGTTTCATTTACTGTCGCCGCGTGTTTTACATTGATAGATATCGATGTATCGGATTTACTCATCGGCCCGTCCATTTTGGCTTGCGCTTTTCGAGGAACGATTCAATCCCTTCGCGGAAATCGTCGCTCTCGCGGATGCCGGCATTTTCGTGGATGGCGGCTTCAATCTGCGAATCGAGTTCCGCACGCGCGTGATCGGTCAGCAGGCGCTTCGTATAGAAGAGCGAAAGCGGACTGTTCTCCGCCAACTGGCGGGCGAGTTCACGGGCGCGGTCGAGCAATCTTTCCGCAGGAACGATTTCGTTGATCAGGCCCATTGTCAGGGCTTCCGGTGCGTCGAAGATACGGCCCGTAAGCAGGAGGTCGCGGGCGATTTTTTCGCCAACCTGGCGCAGCAGAAAAGTCAAAACGATGGCGGGCACGAATCCGATCCGGACTTCGGTGTAGCCAAACTTGGCGTCCGGCACGGCAAGCGTGAAGTCGCAGAGCAGGGCGAGCCCCGCGCCTCCGGCGATGGCCGCGCCGTTGACCGCGGCAATCGTCGGTTTGGGAAATTCATAGAGCGAACGAAACAGGCCGGCCATGGTCCGCGAGTCTTCGAGATTTTGCTCGGGCGTACGACCGATCAGGCCTTTCAGGTTGTCGAGGTCCATGCCGGAACAGAATGCCTTCCCTGCCCCGGTTAAGATCAGGATTTGAGCGGTCGAGTTACTCGCTTCCTCCAGAGCGCGAGTTAGATCGTCGATAAGTTCGTAGCTGACGGCGTTGCGCTTGTCGGGCCGGTTAAGGGTGAGGGTGGCGATGCCGGAGTCGAAGGCGAGTTGGAGTGTTTTGTAATTCATTGCGGTTCTCAGCACCTCAGTCCGCGTCCGTTGAAGCTTTGTACCTCGCGCCGATCTCGGCCGTCGCTCTCAACAGTGCGCCCAAGGGCTTTAGCGGCGGCAACTGCGCGCCGCGTTTGCGCAGGGTTTCGATGACCGTTTCCGTGGGAATATTCCCGACTAAGTCATCCTGCGCGAAGGGGCATCCGCCTAAACCTCCGATGGTGGAATCGAAGCGGCGGCAGCCGGCTTCATAAGCTGCGATGATTTTAGCGGAGGCTTGGTCGGGACGGCTGTGCAGGTGGACTCCGATTTCCAGGTAATCGTATTTCGCCATCACGGCGGAAACTACTTCCTTAATCTTCTCGGGCGGCGCCAATCCCACGGTATCGGCTAGCGAAATCATGCGAATCTCCTGCAACTCAAGTAAGCCAACGGCTTCGACGACCTCGTCTACGCTCCAAGGGTCGCCATAAGAGTTGCCGAAGGCCATCGAAATGTAGACGACGGTTTCGAGCCCGGCCTCGTCGGCTTTCTTCTCAATTTTTTCCAGTTCCTCGATAGCGTCTTCGAGAGTCTGCCGTTGATTGTTCTGAAGAAAAGTTGGCGAGATCGAGTACGGGAAACCCAGGGTGCGCACGGCGTTGGTCGCAATCGCTCGCTGCGCGCCTTTTTCGTTGACCACGATGCCGATGATTTCCACGTCGTCGGGCGGGTCGAGTTCTTTCAGAACTTCTTCGGAGTCGGCCATCTGGGGGACGACGTTGGGAGAGACGAAGCTGACAGCATCGATGTTCTTAAAGCCAGCGGAAATTAGAGCCTGGAGATAGTTTGTCTTGAGATCGGCGGGGATCTGCCCTTTGAGGCCTTGCCAGGCATCGCGGGGGCATTCGACGAGTTTTACAAAATCGCTCATGCGTCAGTTGAGAAATGGGGTCATCGGGCCATCGGAGTTTTTCAGATCATCCGATGACCCGATGATCCGATCACCCGATTCTACGTTTGCAAGACTCCCAATTTGAACTCGGGCACATCCGGGTTCAGCGACGCGGCTTCGAGCGCTTGCGTGATGGCTTGGCGGGTTTCCATGGGGTCGATGATTTTGTCGATCCAGAGACGGGCGGCGCCGTAGCGAGGGTCGGTTTGTTCTTCGTAGGTCTTGGTGACGGAATCGGAAAGTTCTTTTTTTTCTTCTTCGGTCAATTTTTTGCCGCTGCGTTCCAGTTGCTTCACTTTGATTTCCACTAGCGTGCCGGCGGCGGAGTCTCCGCTCATCACCGCGTATTTCGCGGTCGGCCAGGCGAAAACAAAACGCGGATCGAAGGCTTTGCCGCACATGGCGTAGTGTCCGGCGCCGAAAGAACCGCCAACGATCACGGCAATCTTGGGCACGACGGAGTTCGACACCGCATTCACCATCTTCGCTCCTGCCTTGATGATGCCGCTCCACTCGGCATCGCGTCCCACCATGAAGCCGTTGACATCGTGGAAAAAGACTAGCGGGATCAAGTTCTGGTTGCAGTCCATGATGAAGCGGGCGACCTTTTCGGCGGACTCGGTGTAGATGACGCCGCCGAACTCGATGCGCTTGTGGCCTTCGTGGTCGGTCTGATGCGCGTGGAGTTTCTGGTTGGCGACGATGCCGACGGCGAAGCCTCCAATGCGAGCGTAGCCGCAGATCAGCGTTTTGCCGTACTCGGGCTTGTACTCGTCGAAGCGGCTTTCGTCCGCTATGCGCGCGAGAATTTCCTTCATGTCGTAGGGGCGCGCGGGCGAGGCGTCGTAGACACCGTAAATTTCTTCCGCCGACATTGCCGGGTCCACGGGCTTTTTGCGGTCCCAGAGGGACTGGCGGCGGTATCCACATTTGTCAACGAGCGAACGGATGCGGGCGAGGCAGGCTTCGTCGTTGGGTTCGCGAAAATCGACGGTGCCGCTGATGGCGGCGTGCATGGCGGCGCCGCCTAATTCTTCGGGGGTAACTTTCTGGCCGATCGCGGCTTGCACGAGCGCGGGGCCGGCGAGGAACAGGCCGCTACCGTCGGTCATGAGGACGTGGTCGCACATCACAGGGAGATATCCGCCACCGGCCACGCACATGCCCATAATGGCGGCAATCTGCGGAATGCCCATCGCCGACATCACGGCGTTGTTGCGGAAGACGCGGCCAAAATCGTCGGTGTCGGGGAAGACGTCTTCTTGCAGGGGGAGGAAAACTCCGGCCGAGTCGACGAGGTAGATGGTCGGGATGTGATTTTCGATGGCGATGTTTTGCGCGCGGATGACCTTCTTCGCGGTCATGGGGAAAAAGGAGCCGGCTTTGACGGTGGCGTCGTTGACGATGAGCATGACCAGGCGCGAGTTGATGCGGGCGAGTCCGGTGATGACGCCAGCGGCAGCGGCGCCTCCCCATTCTTCGTACATTTTGTGCGCGGCATAGAGGCCGAGTTCGAAGAAAGTGCCGGGGTCGGCGAGAATGTTGATGCGCTCGCGGGCGGTGAGGCGCGATTTGGCGTGCTGGGCTTCGATGGCTTTGGCGCCTCCGCCTTCGCGGATTTTTTCCTCCTCGTTGCGCACCTGGGCGACGAGTTCGGCGACCGCGCGCATGTTGGACTCGAAGCGAAGAGAGCTGGGGTCAATTTTGGTGGAGAGGACGTTGCTGATGGAGAGAGCGGTAGACTCGATACGTTCGCGCATGAGGGTTCGGTTCGAAACTACTTACTATACCAGCGGGGCGAGGGGTGGAGTGGAGGGATTTCGCTGATAGACTCAGCTGCGGAGTTCGTTGTGGAGGATGGACAAGGAGTGCGCAAGCTGGATCCGCGAGCGGATTGGCAAATCGCTTTCGCGATCACGGCGGCGTTACGTGCCGTTTATACCGGCGTCGCGGCGGCCGCGGCAGTGTTTGTGCATCCAGACGCGGGTTTGATTCAAAGCAATGCGCTCACCGAGAACCTCCCGGCGCCACACGGTCTGCATTATGCGTTGCTTGGGGTTTGGCAGCGGTTCGATACGCTCTGGTATTTGCGGATCGCCGAGCGCGGATACGATCTGCCCATGGCGGTGATTTTCTATCCGCTGTATCCGGTGGCGATTCGGGTAGTGAGTTGGTTCATACCCGCAACCGCGGCGGCCCTAGTCGTGTCGACGGCGGCGGCGTTTTTTTTCTTTTGGGGATTGCTGCGTCTCGCCGATTCCAGCCTGACGGGGACAGGACGCGTCCGCATGCTGCTCCTGGCGGCGGTCTGGCCTGCCAGCTTTGCCCTCTTCGCGGGATATGCGGAATCTTCGACAATAGCGCTCATCGTGTGGGCGGTGGTTTTCGCGCGAGCGGGCCGATGGTGGCCGGCAGCACTGTGCGGGTTCCTCGCGGGATTAGGTCGACCCTCGGGCGTACTGGCGGCGGTTCCCCTGTGCGTCCTCGCGTTGCGGAGCCGGCGCGCCGCATCGTTGGTCGCGTTTCTCACGCCCCTGGGTTTGCTGGGTTATTGGGGCTGGCTCCGCTGG
>PLIC01000201.1:0-62706 GCA_003139995.1 Candidatus Acidiflorens stordalenmirensis
ATCTTGTATTGGACAAGACTTCCCCTTGCGCACTGCATCCGTAAGAAGTACGATTTCTTCTCAGGGGCACGACCACCGTGGGGCGTTTCATTCTCATCGACGTCGTCGTAGCGGGCACGTTCTTCGTCCTGTTCTTCGTCCTCTGGTATGCCTGGTTTGTCCGTTACAACCGCAGGCGCGCAACCGACGTGCTGCAGTGGGTCCAAGCGGCATGCCTCGGAAAAGGCCGTGTCGTCGATCTGCGATGGCAGGCCAGCAGCTCCCGCCTGAAGGCCACACTTCATCTTTCCTCGCGCTGGTTTGAGGACGCTCGTCTCACTATCCGCCTATTGCCGCGCCCACTCCCGGCGCAGTGGGCCCTGAGCCGCTGGCGCCAGCAGCAGGAAACGCTCACTTTTGAAGCCGACATGGGATTTCCGCCCGGCTTTCATCTCGACGTCATCCGTCATCGCTGGTCGGGCCAATCGAGCGCAAGCGGTTCGACCCGTACTCGCCCCTGGACCATCACCCGCCCGGGCCCCGTCATTCTCACCACCAAAGAAGATTGGCCCGTCGAACTCAGCCCGGTGGTAAACGCGCTGGCCTCCTGGCGCGACAAGAATTTCGTCGGCGTTCGCTTCAACTCCACCTCGCCGCACTTCACCGCTACGGTAGCGCTGGAAAATCTCTCCGATCAGAAATCCGCAGCCGCGTTGCTCGGCCTCTTCCGCGAACTGGCCGCCAGTTCCTCCGCAAAACAACACTAACACCCGTCGTTGGTCGCTAATCGTTGGCCGTTGCTCCGGGCGCGATGGATCTTCTTCAATTTCAATGTGGGGCCGCTGCAGCCACGCTCCCAGACGATTCGGAAATTGGCCAATCGTTATTTTCACCATGCCTGCGCGAAATCGTGTAAGATGCTCCCACTCCTTCCTGGCTGCACTGGGGCGCCAAATTGCAAGTAGAACTTGATGTCACGAGCGAGCGACTTTGCGTGTTGCTGGTGTAGTGGAAGCGTGGGGAAACAAACTACCTACCAACGAAAAGAGGACACAATGAAACGCAACCAGTTGTGATCGGCTGTTGGGATCATGTTGTTCGTAGCATGTTCGCTGGCCGCCCAAGATAAACCCGGAACCCTGGCAGCTATAGAGTTCCAGAAACCGAAGAACGGAATGGTGCCGCAGTACGAGGCTGGACGGAAGCAAAAGGCAGCATGGCATAAGCAACAGAACGACCCTCAGCCATTGTTGGTGTGGGAGACACTCAGTGGCGAGAATACGGGAGCGTACCTTGTCGGCCGGTTCAACCAACACTGGGCGGATTTCGACAAGCCGGCCATTTCGGACGAGGCCGACCTGGCGCAGTTCCAGAAGGTCGTGGGGGCTTACGTGGACTCCGTGACCGCTCGCTACTATGAGTTCTTGCCCAAGATTAGTAACCCTCCCAGCGGCGCCACGATGCCTCCCAAGTTCTCGGAAGTCATCATCTTTCAAGTGCGCTACGGGAAAGGCTCGGATTTTCGGTCCGCGATCGACCGTATCTACGAGGCGTCGCAGAAGACGAAGTGGCCCCTCAATTACGAATGGTACGAGTTGGTGAACGGCGGACAGACAGGAGAGTTTGTGCTATCCCTACCACACAACAATTGGGCGGACTTCGAGGACAAACCTGACGTGAAGCCCTTCCGCGACATGCTCAAAGAAGCTTTTGGACAGGCCGAGGCAGATTCCATTGTCGATCGAATTGACCATTCGGTCGAGAAAGAGACGAGCGAGATTATCCAATTTCGTCCCGATCTGAGTTACCTGCCGAGCAAATAGCGGTTCGGGATCAACCCGAGTGATCAGCAAGCCGTTCGCAAGTGGTGAGTTGCAGTCTGACACTCTTCTCAAGCGCGTCGCGGCGGTGCTCCGGGCTTGCGTTTCTCGCAAGACGGGGGCGCCGTTCTGCGACGGCCCGCAGACATTCCGGCTGTGGGGGTTCCTGCGGACCTCGAAAGCCAGAAGTCACACCCCTACTCGGGCTCCGCCACGAACCGATACCCCACTCCCCGCACCGTCTGCAAATGTTTCGGGCTCGATGGATCCTCTTCGATGTAGCGCCGCAGCCGCACTACAAAATTGTCGATGGCTCGCGTATCGGTGTCTTCGCGCAATCCCCACACATCTTCGAGAATCGCCTTGCGCGAAACCACGCGCCCTTCGCTCTGCACCAGATAGCGCAGAAACTCCGCCTCCATTACCGTCAGGTGAATCGTGTTTCCCAGCGAGCGCAGTTCCAGTTCTTCGAAGTCAATGGTCTTGCCGCCAAAACTGAAGCTATCTCCGCCAGCTTTCCGCTCCCCGAACGGCGCCGGCCGCGTCTTGTCGCCGATATTGTTGTCGCCGGCGCCAGCTCTCGCCGGGCCGGCGTATTTCATCCACACACTGCGCCGCAGCAGACTATCGAGGCGGGCGATCAGGATCGCCAGCTCAAACGGCTTCGGCAAATAATCGTCCGCGCCCGCCGCGAATCCCTGCAGCACGTCTTCCGGACGCCCGCGCGCCGTCAGCATCAGGATCGGCACATAGTTCTTCTTCTCGCGCAGCAAGGCCGCGACATCAAAGCCGCTCTTGCCCGGCAGCATCACGTCGAGAACAACTGCGTCGAAGCGTTCTTTCTTTTCGACCAGCCTCTCCAGCGCTGTCTCGCCGTCCCCCGCAACTTCCACCGCGTGTCCTTCGGCTTGCAGGTTGAAGCGCAAACCCTGCGCCAGGTGCGCCTCGTCCTCCACCACCAGCACCCGGCTCATGCCAACCTCCGGGGCAGTTCCAGCGTCACCGTCGTTCCCTTTCCTGCGCCTTCGCTCTCCGCGAATACCTGGCCGCCGTGCTTGCGCGCAATCGAACGCACGATGAACAATCCCAGCCCCGTTCCCTTCACTTGCGCGAGCGACCGGTGCGTCACCCTATAAAACCGTTTGAAGATGCGTTTCAATTCCTGCTCCGGAATGCCCACGCCCTGATCGCGCACCCGCAGCACCACTCGCTTTTCATCAGGAGCATCGAGTTCCACCGAGATGTGCACGCCATCCGGCGAGTACTTCACGGCATTGTCCAGCAGGTTCGAAACCGCGGTCCGCAACTCCTCCGGATCGCCCAGCACGCGCGCTCCGTCACCGTTCGCCATTGACGAAGACGGAGACTCGCGGTAGTCGAGGTCGGCCGCCTGCAAATGATGCCGCACTCGCGCCAATTCCATGCACTCGCGCACCAGCGAGTTGAATTCCACCGGCAAGCGTTGCGGCGGGCTTTTCTTCTGAGCCGCCTCCCCCGCTTTCAGCACCTGTTCCACGGTGTGCAGCAGGCGCTCGGTATCGAGCAGCATCAACTCGTAGAACTGCCGCCGCTGCGCTTCTCCCACCTCCAGTCTCTGCAAAGTTTGAAGGTAGAGCCGGATGGACGCAATCGGCGTTTTCAATTCATGGGTGACGGCGTTGATGAAGCTGTCGTGCTGTTCGTTGCGGCGAATTTCGCGCACCAGAAAAATCGTATTGAGGACCAGCCCCGCGATGATGACCAGAAAAAGTATGCCGCCGAAAAAAAGCATCAGACCTGCGCGCCAGTTCAGGATGATCCAACTGACGTTCAGTGCGACGGCCGCCGCAATCAGGCAAACGCCCAGCGTGATGAAGAAATAAATCGCTTTCTGCCGGCTGATGATCCGCACAGGGAGATTGTAGCGATTTCACCGCCGAGACGCCGAGAAATGCATGAGGAGCTCAGTACAAAAACTTTAGGAATTGTCATCCCGAACGAAGCGAGGGATCTGCAGTTTGCCGCGACGGCTCCTCCATCCACGGGAGATTACACGAAAGGCAAGACGGTCCCTTGATTTTCGATTTTCTCGGCACTCTCCGCGCCTCGGCGGTGAAAGCTCTCAGTCGTTGCCCGCGGCCGACGCCAGCACCGCAGCCGCCTTCACATCGCGCACCAGCGGCGGCTTCGGCGGCAGGTTATCGAGCGCGACCTTGTACACGTGCCGCGCCAGTCCCAGTTTTTTCATCACCCAGATGCCGTACCAGTTCATATCGATTTCGTACCACGCCATACCATGACGCGCCGAAACCGGATGCGCATGATGATTGTTGTGCCAGCCTTCGCCAAAGGTAAAGATGGCCACCAGAAAGTTATTGGTCGAGAGGTCTCTGGTCGCGAAGCGCCGCGTGCCCCAAATGTGTGTGACCGAGTTCACCATCCAGGTGGCATGCAGTCCGACCACGACGCGCGCGAACACTCCCCACAGCAACCACGGCCATCCGCCAATGGCAAACAGGATCGCGCCCACAAGAATGTTGCTCGTGTAGTGATACTTGGTCAGCCAAACGTGGACTTTATCTTTCGTAAGATCGGGCACGTAACGCGCCAGCGTGGTCGTGTCGTGATGCATCGACTTACCCATCAGGATCCATCCCATGTGCGACCACCACTTGCCGTCTATCGGCGAGTGCGGATCGCCCGGCTCGTCCGAATACTTATGATGAATGCGATGTGTCGCCACCCAGAAAAGCGGCCCGCCTTCGAGCGCCAGCGTCGCGCACCAGGTCAGGAAGTACTCCACCCACTTCGACGTTTTGTATCCGCGATGCGTAAGCAGCCGGTGATAGCTCATCCCGATCCCGAGGCTGCCCGAAATCCACCACAAGAAAATGGCGACGAAAAATGCCGGCCAGGTGAAGAAAAATAGCGCCGCGATTGCGCCCACATGAAACAGGCCCATGGCGATCGCCGTGCCCCAGTTGAAGCCATCGCGGTTCGTCCAGTCTTTACGATTGGCGCTTTCTCCGGCGTCGCTCATTGCCTGGCTCGTAGACTCGCTCATCGTCTCGCGCGCTGTCTCGATCGTTGTTTCGAACGTCGTCTGGCTCATTGTTTTTATCTCCCCACACCTGTCCCACTGAGGTTTGCCTAGACCATATCAAGAGCGCGCGAACGCCGGTGTAATACTTCTGTAATCCTCGCTGGATAAAGGGGTTACGAGTGTAGTTCGTTGCAGACAACGAGATTCGATGTCCCCATAACTGGGAGTCAAGGTTTGCGGTGCCATGCGTGATTCCTCGCCGCTTCCCGGGAACCATCTCATAAATCCGTTTTGCAGGGGCTCGGCTGTGGCCCCGGAGGTTCCCAGCCTGCAACCTTTTCGTGCACGTTCCCGTGTCGTGGAGTATCTTTAGCAGTTCAACCGTTTCTCCCGAACCGGAGGTGTGTGTTGAAGAATATATTTTCAAACAAGGAATTCCTGAAGAAGACCACACTCGTCCTTTTCGCATTGCTCTTTTGTGTGTTCGCGTTATGGGCGAAGCAAGATCAGCCCCCCGCAAAAGCGCCCGCCCCCGAAAATGCCGCCAAGGCAAATCCCGTTAAGCCGACCCCCGAGTCGCTCGCCAAGGGCAAGAAGCTGTACGTCATCGACTGCGCCATGTGTCATGGCGACAATGGTAACGGCAAGGGCGACATGGCGTCGGACATGAAAAACGTTACCGATTTCACCAACCCGGACGCCTTGAAAAACCGCACCGACGGCGAACTCTTCTACGCGATCCGGAAGGGCAAGGGCGAAATGCCCCCCGAAGGCGACCGTGCCAAGGATGACGACGTTTGGAACCTGGTGAACTACATCCGCTCGCTGGCCAAGAAGTAGGAATAGCTCGTGTAGGGACGGGGCTTTGCCCCGTCCAAGCCGAGCGCCGCTCGGCAGTCTGCCTGTGGTCACAGTAATTTTGGATTCGGTTTAGGACGCCTTCATTTCTTCTTTCGACCCACCTTTCACTTCCACTCCCGCCCACTTCTCCAGCAAAGTAAGTGTCGCCGCGTAGTCCAGATCCTGCTGCCCTTCCGCGGCCACGACGTTGTACACCTCTTCCACCGCTTTCAGTCCAGGCAGGCGCACGTGCGATTCCTTGGCCGCATCGAGCGCCAGGCGAATATCTTTCAACATCAGCCGCAGCGGAAAATTCGGCGAGAAGTCGCGCTTCAAAATAAACGGAGCTTTGTAATCCACCACTCCCGAACGCACCATGGAAGCCTGCACCAGCGGCAACAACTTTTCCACGTCCACACCCAACTTGGCTGCGAGCGTAAGCGCCTCGGCGAATCCTTCGTAGATAAGCGCAATCTGCAGATTCATGACCAGCTTCGTGGCTTGTCCTTTGCTGGTTTCGCCCATGTGGAACACCTGCTTGCCCATCGCCTGAAAAAGCGGCTGCAGGCGAGCCAGCACGGCTTCGTCGCCGCCCACCATAAAAATCAGGCTCCCACTTTCGGCGGCAATCTTCGAGCCGGTCATCGGAGCGTCCACGTAGTCAACGCCACGCGCCTTCACGCGCTCCGCAAAGCGCCGCGTGGCCGACGGCGAGATCGTGCTCGAGTCGGCAATAATCATGCCCGCGGCCAGAACTTGCTCCACGCCGCCCGGACCAAACAGCACGTCCTCAACCGCCTTCGTGTCGGAGAGGCACATCCACACCACTTCCGCCCCCTGCGCCGCATCCGCCGGAGAAGCGGCGCTGCGCGCGCCCTCCACGTCCTTGTCCTTGCCGCCAGTTCGATTCCACACTGCGACCTCGTGTCCGGCTTTGACCAAATTGGCGGCCATCGACCGTCCCATAATTCCCATGCCAAGAAAAGCGACGCGCATTAGCGTTGATTCCTCCAAAAGTATCTCGCCTCAACTTTAAATTAGATATGACCGGCGAAGTGACGGTCAAGGAAAACAGGATTTCTTACACTTGAAAAATCACACACCCAAGAATCGCTACCCAAACAAATCTCATCCCCCGCGCTTCGATACCGGCGCCAGGAGCATCTAAACACTAGAGACTTGCGCCAACATACCAGATAATGTGTTAATAGTCCGCGCTTCCAGCGTACCGATCGAATCGTACTGGTCGAACCGATGTTAAAGTCCTCATTGAAAAATCCCGCTCTGCGCAAGCGAGCGCGTCAGTTCACGCGCCTGGTGCGGCATTCCGCGGTCACGCCTCGCACCGGCAAGACCCACAAGGCCAAACTGGCTTCAAACGGCGAACTCGGCGTCACCTTCATCGGACACTCCAGCTTTTTTCTACAAATTGGCGGACAGAACGTCGTCATCGATCCCAACTTCGCGCGCTGGCTCTTCATTCTCAAGCGCCTGCGTCAACCTGGATTGAACCTGCGCGATCTGCCTCCAATGGATGTCGCGCTAGTGACGCACGCGCACTTCGACCACCTGCATCGCCAATCGCTACGCGCCATCGCGCGCCAAACCCGCCGCCAGAACGGAACCGCGCCCACGCTCGTCGTTCCTCATCACCTGTTCGACCTCGTTTCCGATCTCGGCTTCGAACAAATTGTCGAACTCGAGTGGTGGAACACCTATCGCCACGGCGCACTCGACATCACCCACGTCCCCTCGCGCCATTGGGGAGCGCGCATCATCAAGGATTCGCACCGCGGCTACGGCGGCTACGTGCTGCGCAGCGGCAAACACTCCGTCTATCACGCCGGAGACACGGCCTATTTCGCCGGCTTTCGCGAAATCGGACGCCGCTTGTCGCCCGAGCTTGCCCTGCTCCCCATCGGCGCCTACAATCCGCCGCAGTTCCGTAACGTGCACACCAGTCCCGCCGATGCCACCCAGGCCTTCTTAGATCTGAATGCCCGCTGGATGGTCCCCATGCACTACGGCACATTCCGCCTGTCGCATGAGCCCATCGAAGAACCTCTCCAGTTGCTGGAGCGCGAAGCCCTAGCCGCCGGAGTAATAGACAAAGTAGTCGTGCTGGAAGAAGGCGTCACCCGCTTCTTCTGAAGCATGTCCGGGTTCAGGCGCTGAACCGTGCCTGCGAGTGTCTTGCGTTCTCCTAAATGTGATTCATCGAGGTTAGGGAGTATTCTTCAGTCATGGACAAGAAAGAGATTAATTCCCCAAAGTTGACCGAGCATTTTCTCTTCTGGGTTTGTGGCCTCGGAGGTTTGCTCCTGGCGATTCTCTTTGCTCACTTCGTCTACCACATTTTTTGAAACTGGTGGATGTATGAGAAATTGCCCGCTGCCCCATCCGCGACTTCTTCGTCAAAGAGGGAAGGACACAGCTTCAGCCGTGCCGCAGTTGAAACTGCGCTCCCGCTTTAGCTCCCGAGGTACGCTTTCTTTGACGTCGTTGGAAGCCCCGGGCAGCGGGTCCGGCGCAAATCGAATCCAAGCCGACAGCGCAACGTAGAGCGCGCGAATCTTTCCCGCAGTGCGAGTAAGTCCACTCGATCAACACCCGGGCCCCAAGCGGAGCTTGGACGCTCCACCCTCCGGAGTTCAAATGTTTGCTATAGCCAGGGTCACCCCGCCCAAAATCGCGATAGCGATCAACTTAGTTTTGACTTCTCGCCTCTCTCACTTGCCGGCGCTTACGAAAGCGCCTGTGGTCGCGTTAATCACGCCGATGCCCTTCCTGTCCTTCTCGCTCGTGCCATAAATGACATACCAGACGGGCACGTTCTGCTTCCGGTCCTTGAGCAACACGTACATGATGGGCTGCTGCGCATCCTTCTTGACGATGGCGTCGCCCCCGTGTTGCTGCGCGATCGCGAATGCCTTATCCGTATCGGTTTTCAGCAGGTAATGTGAAAAGACAAGACCGGCGGATTGGGCGTTGTAGGCGCCTTCAGCCCCCTCTGGTGAAACTCCGAACGGTGGCGCATCCGGCTGACGGCTTCCCGAACAAACAATGGTCTTGGTGGACCGGCGACTGGGCGAGACAAAGTACCCTCGCCAGATGGTTGCTTTTCCGTCCTGGCCGGTGGTTTCCGTGGTGAGAACCGATTCCACCCGAGCCGGCTCAGCATCCGGCGACCACTTCAAGGCGAGACCCATCATTCGATTGAATGCCTCCTGCCCGGTGTAAAGGGTGGGTTCCTTAATCTGCGGCTTTGCGGCGGCTGCCGGATTTTCGGGCGTGCTCTCCTTCGGCTTATTCTCGGTTGAGCTACACCCTGCTGTCAGGATTGCAACGCTGATTACACTAAGGGCAAATGCGAGACGATAAAATTTCATCCTTCGTTCCTCCATATTTTGAACCCATATCCTCATTGATCTCGACTGCTTTTTCTGCTCCATCACAGCCTCTTACGGCGAGGCAGACCGGATCCGTCGCGATCTGGCCCCGTCTAAACAGCAATCCCTTTTTTCAACTCTGAATCGCCAAAATTGTACTGCTTGTGAGTGGATTTGCAAGGCCAAAGCTGCATCTGCCTGATTGGGTAAGAGCGAAGGCTCGAATCAATCGACTCATCGCGCACTTTACGATGAGTGGAATTCCACCAAAGCAGCGTCGCCAAGCGTAGCATTGAGCAGGTGAAAATCAATGCTCCCAAAATCAATGTTCCCACGATCTCCCTTCAGCCGGGGCCATCGCAAGAGTTGGCCGATTCATCTTGCTTTCTTCTCGGTCTCCGCGGCAATCGCTCTCGCCCTGCTCTCAAATGCGGTCACCCTCGCTTTTGCGCAGAACCAAAACCCGCAACGTCAGAGCAAAACAGCCAGCGCGGCCCCGAACGTCGCTCGCGGAAAGTATCTCGTGGAGGGCGTGGCCATGTGCGGGCAGTGCCACACGCCCCGCGACAGCCATGGAAATCTTGACCGGACTCGATGGTTGCAGGGCGCGCCCGTCCCCTGGCTGCCGGCGAAGCCCGACTCGGACTGGCCTCTCAACGCGCCACGGATCGGCGGCACTCCTCCCGCCAACGACGCTGACATGATCAAACTACTGACGACCGGCGTCTGGACCACCGGTGATCGTCTCCGCCTTCCGATGCCTCAGTTTCGCATGGACCGCAGTGACGCCGAAGCTGTCGTTGCCTATTTAAAGTCATTGACTCCGCAACAGTAGCCCGCCGGAACCGTAGCCGGACGGCCGGGCGCCCATCCTTGACGCTCTTTGTCAAGGGTGGGATTCCCCGGTCGTCACCCGCTTGGGATTTTCCTTGAGTCTTGGGGAGGCTCGACTTCCCCGACAACCCCCAAAAGATGTCGCCCCGCAGTAACCCCCAGCGGTTTTTGGCATCCAAGTGAACAGGCGCTTTTGCATGTTATACTGCACTAGATGGGGTGACTGGGTCTCTCCACGTCCCTGCCCGAGGATTTCGACACATGGCTGGTAGTTCTCGTCGTTCACTCTTCCTGATAGTTTTTGTCCTTGCTCTGTTCGGTCTGCTGGGAATGCTGTTCGCGCAAAGAATCAGCCCGGCAACCACGCCCAGCAGCGACTCCGACGTCCGCGACAGCTTGAAGCAGTTTACCGAGGTGTATGAGACGATCGAGCAGAATTATGCCGACCCGGTGAATCCCGACAAGGCGATTTACAACGGCGCCATCCCGAGCATGTTGCACCAGCTTGATCCGCACTCGAACTTTTTCGATCCGAAATCCTATGCCGCTCTTCGCGAAGAGCAGCGCGGCAAGTATTACGGCGTGGGCATGACGGTTGGACCGCGCAACAATAAAGTCATCGTCATCGCTCCCTTCGTCGGCACCCCGGCCTATCGCGCCGGCATCCGCCCGGGCGACATTATCGCCGCCATCGACGGCAAGCCCACCGACAACATGAGCACCTCCGACGTGGCCGACCTGCTCAAGGGGCCGAAAGGCACCACCGTCCGCATCACCATGTTGCGCGAAGGCTCCGACCATCCGCTCGAATTCAGCGTCGTCCGCGACGAGATTCCGCGCTACAGCGTGGACCTGCACTTCATGATCAAGCCCGGCATCGGTTACATGCACGTTTCCGGATTCCAGGAAACCACCGAGCATGAAGTCGCCGAGGCTCTCGATCAGATGGGCGATCTCAAGGGCCTGGTCCTCGATCTGCGCCAGAATCCCGGTGGCCTGCTGAGTGAAGGCGTAGGCGTCGCCGACAAATTCCTAAAGAAGGGACAGCTGATCGTCTCGCACCACGGCCGCTCATCTCCAGAAAAAAGGTACGTAGCAGCCCATGGCAATGGAGGCAAGGAATATCCGCTGGTGGTGCTGGTCAATCGCGGCACCGCATCCGCCGCCGAGATTGTGGCCGGAGCCATTCAGGATCACGATCGCGGCCTGATCGTAGGTGAAGTAACATTCGGCAAGGGCCTGGTGCAAACCGTGTATCCGCTGACCGAAAACACCGGCCTAGCCCTAACCACCGCCAAGTACTACACCCCCAGTGGACGCTTGATCCAGCGCGATTACTCAAATCTCTCTCTCTACGATTATTATTACAATCGGGAGAGCGAAGAGAATAACGCTAACCACGAAGTCAAGCTCACCGATGGCGGACGCACGGTGTATGGCGGCGGCGGCATCACACCCGATGTAAAGCTCGCGCCCTACAAGTCCAATAAGTTCCAGGACTCGTTGCTGCAGCATTACGCTGTGTTCAACTTTGCCAAGCGCTACGCGATCTCTCATAAGATCACGCAGAATTTCGAAGTGGACGATGCGCTGCTGCAGGAGTTCCGTAATTTCCTCGACGAAGAGAAAATACCCCATACCGAAGCCGAAATGATCGAGAGCAACGATTGGCTGCGCTCCGACATCAAGAGCGAACTCTTCGTCGATGCCTTCGGGCAGGAAGAAGGCTTGAAGGTGCGGGCCGAAACCGATCCGGACGTGATCAAGGCTTTGGAGCTGATGCCGCAAGCGCGCGCGCTGGCGGACAACGCCAAGAAAGTGGTTGCGGAAAGAAACTCGGCGCCTCCGGTCACACGCTAGGCGAGCCTTATTGCGATTCCAATTTCAGGCCCGGGCAACCGGGCCTTTTGCTTGGCTGAGGGCTGCGAGCTTAGAGTTGCGAACTTCGCGCTTGAGTGTGGACTCCGAAAGCCCTAAAGTACAGGAAGCGAAACGCGCGGAGGCGCTTGTCTGCCAGCGGCAACCATGTTTCAATCCGGCCCCTGGATTTTCGGCCTTTGGATTTTCGCCCCCCGGATCTTCGCACCCCGGGTTTTCGCCCCATGGATCCCCGCGATACTGGTGGGGATGGGCGCGGGAGTTCTCGACTGGCGCTACCGGCGGATTCCGAACTGGCTCACGGTGTCGGGCCTAGTGGCCGGCGTCGCGGTCAACACGTTTCTCTACCACTGGCCGGGACTGAAAGCTGCGTTGCTGGGAACGGCCTTGGGCCTGGGGCTGCTGCTGCCTTTCGTTCTAGCGCGCAGCCTCGGTGCCGGCGACTGGAAACTGGCCGGCGCGTTGGGAGCGTGTCTCGGTCCGCGGCAACTGCTCGCCGTGCTCATGGGCACGATTTTAGTTGCGGGAGTCATGGCGCTGGCGGTGGTCATCTGGGAAGGGCGGCTGAAACGGACGCTCCTGAACATCGCGCATTTGCTGGCGGCGCTGTTCAGCCTGCGGATGCCTGGGTCCGAAGTATCGCTCGACGATCCGCAGTCGACAAAAATTCCGTTCGGAGTGGCCATGGCGGTTACGGTGTTGTTCTACGGGATGGGTAAAGCGATTTGGAATTTGTGATTTGTGTTATGTAATCCGTGATTTGTCATTTCATTTATGATTTGTCATCCCGAGTGACCGGGCCCCCAGCCGGCCGCATTTGCCGGATGGGGTGGGGGAGCGAAGGATCTGCAGTTTGCTGAACATCAAAAGAATCGCGCGTAGACTCGAAAGCAGTGAAGGCGTGGAGATCGCCGAGGCCGCACTGGTGCTGCCATTGGTGTTCATGATTCTGCTAGGGATCGTCTGGTTTGGACGAGCCTTCAACATCTACTCAACCATTACGCAGGCGGCGCAGCAGGGAGCGATCACGGCGGCACGCGCGTCGTGCGCCACGTGTGGTGCCCTGCCGAACAACTTTCCTGTCGCCAGCACGGTGGACAACGCGATTTTCGCGGTGTTGCAGGCGTCCAGTCTCGATCCCAGCCAGATCCAACTGCCGGCCAATCCGCCAACTTGCGGCGCACAACCCTGCAGCGCAGGGTTGTGCGCGTTGCCACCGTTGCCGCCGGGTGGCGGGTGTACGACGGCGACGGGCGGCAAAGTCTATGTCTGCCAAAATGTACAACTGAATCCCACTGCCGGTAACACCCAGCCTCCGCAGTGCGGAACCGTGGTTAGCTTTCAATATCCATTCCAGTTCTATCTGCCTTTCACTTCCCTGAACATGCAGAAGATTATTTTGTCGGCGCAAGCGCAAAGCAGGATGGAGAACTAGATGCTTCGAATTCCGCATCGCCGCGAGAGGTTCCACTTCTCGAAAAGCGCGAGAAGTGGAGCACCCGGTGCAGTCGGTCTTCTGAAGGATGAGCGGGGCGCGGCACTGCTGGAGTTTGCCATCACGCTGCCGCTTCTGGTGGTGTTCGTCGTGGGCATTTACGATTTCAGCGGCGCATTCAACCAGAAGCAGAAGATCGAGCAAGCGGCGCAGGAAGGCGCCATCGTTGCCGGCGCTCAGCCGATGAGCGACATTGCGACGAGCAACGCCAACCCGGATTCTCTGAAACCGGTGGTGACCGCAATCGTCAACTCGCTGGCCGGCAGCGGAGTGGTGAATCAGGGAAGTTGCCAGCCGCCGCCCGCACCCACACAAGTTGGCCTGGCGTGGACTTACACGATTTCGGGCTGTTCAGGCGGTTATCCTGGCGACAACCTGGTCATCGCCATCAACCGCGGATGGGTATCTGCGCTCGGGCCGCCGGTGGCCGTCGGCACCGTCGTTACGGTCACATATCCGTATCATTGGCGGTTCAATAGTGTGATTCAATTGTTATTTCCGGGCGCAGGCTATGCGGCTAAAACATACTTAAGCGAGAGCGCTACGGTCTACAACCAGATGTGAGGATGCTTGCGACGCCATCGAACTAACTTGCGACGTAACCTGCGGCCTAACTTGGGACATAACTCGCGGCGCAACCGCGAGCGAGGGATCGTCATCATGCTGGTTGCGGTGTTCATGCTGTTTGTGGTGGGAGCGATGGCCGCCCTGGCAATCGACGTGGTGACGCTCTACACCGCGCGCAGCGAAGCGCAACTGGCGGCCGATGGCGCGGCCCTGGCGGCGGCGCGCGTGCTCGCCAATTCGGGGGCGACCTCGGATCCGAACGCCAGTTCCGACGGTCTGATGGCAAATGCGTGGAACCTCGCCACCGCGGTCGCTCTCCAGGTCGCGGAGCAGAATCAAGTAGGAGGAATGAACCTTACCTCCTCCCAGGTCGCTATTCCTTCCGCCCCTGGTGGAAACCTCCCTACCAACCCGACTTTCACGATAAGCGTGCAGGTAACCAATCTGCCAACGTTTTTCGCGCGCATCTGGGGAAGGAAGCAGATCGCGGTGTCCGCGTCGGCCACGGCGGAAGTTTACAACCCTTCGGGCGCGTATAAGTTGGAGGTGGCGACGACCCGGGTCGCGCCCATGTGTGTGAAGCCGTGGCTGCTGCCGAACATCAGTCCGACTCCCGGTAATAGCAGTACTCTAAAGATCTTCGACCCCGCCACCGGCGCGGTTTTAGACCTGGCACTGCTCGGCTGGGAGACGACCACAATACCGCCGCAACCGCCGCCACCGCCCCCTATCCGGCTGAGGACCGCTTGCTCCACAAACTGCGACCCTAGTACCGTTCCGGCTCCTAAACCTTGGCGGTATTATCCCGGCACCACCGATGCCACCGGTAGCTTTCCCGCGCCCAGCGCGTCGTCCGTCGTATGCCCCAGCTGTACTACGCCTTATGAGTTGAGCATTGCGGGCTGCGTGCAAACACCCATCTCCTGTAACGGCACCGTGCAGGTCGACACGAATAACTACCCAACTCGAGACACCGAGACGGCAGCCGCCGTGGATGACTTGACCCACTCGTCCGCCAACGGAGGAGACAGTGTCGATACCACTGCGGCACCGAGCCCGCCATTTCAGTTTTTGGCGGGCGCGGAAAATCCGGTTCCCGGTGCAGCAGGAAACGTCGTGATGGTCAGCGATTCGATGGTGACGGTGCCGGTCATCAACGTCGACAGCACGACGACTCCTTGGCCGCCTGCCGGCTACCCTAGCGTTCAGATTATCGGTTTTGTGCAGCTCTTTCTAAATCCAACCGGAGCAGTAAGTCCAGCGAATGGTCACATCCGAACGCAGGTCATCAACCTGGCCGGTTGCGGACTCAACGCCACTGGAACGCCGATTCTTGGCAACGGCGCGTCTCCCGTCACAGTGCGGCTGATATCGCCGCCGTAGTTGACAATTATTTGAATTCCGCTCCATCCAAGGACATCTACGAAATCCCAAGCGCGAGACGACCGTGGAATCCCACCCTTGCCCACAGAACACGCAAGGGTGGGGCACCCGCGTCCCTGGAAGTATTTGCGAGGATGAAGGTTCAAAAGATGCTGGGGTCGCGGCGGGTCAGGATGACTTGCTCCAGGGTTAGTTCGGTGCCGACAAAAATAAAATTGTAGGGTGAGCCATTCAGCAGCGATGCCAGCACTTCGCGCGCCGGGGCGGGACCGAGATCGACGACCACTTCTTCCTGCTCGGCGCCGGCCGGAATGGCAATCTCGGCCTGCGTCTGGCGCTGCACTTCGAACAACACTTGCGCGAGCGTGGCTTTCTCGGCGCGGATGCACAGCATTCCGTTTTCAAAGGTCACAACTACGAGCGCCTTTGGCGCCGTCGTATTGGAAGCCGCGGGAGAAACTCTCGGAACCGCTACATTCGTGCCTGCGGCGGTCGTGCCTGAGACAAGCGTGCCCGAGGCCAGCGAGGCATTCTGAAGTTTTGCGGCGGGCGCAGCCGGCGCTTCGGGAGCCTTGGCTCCAGGGGCGGCCCGATCCAGCTTTGCCGAACTCAGCTCAACCGGACCCAGCTTGACGACGATCATATTCTGGGTTGTCGAAATTTGAGTCGTCGAAATCCGATACGACTGCGGCTGCACGAGATCGAGCACGACGCGCGTAATCGGAGGGTTGTCGAAAAACAGTCCTGCGCGAATGCCCTTCAGCGCGCCGCGATTGACTTTCAGGGCGCGCAACTCGGCGGAGGGAAGCGCGCCGGGGAAATCCACGACGATGCGATCGGGGCCGGTGATGGCCTGGGTATCGGGCGCGACCGGCGCTCCGGAAGTCTGTATCTCCACTTCCATCGCGGGGCCGCTGCCGCGCACGATGACGTGCTGGACGCGAGGGCCATTCGTCACGCTGTTCTGCGCACTATTCGGCGCAGGCTTCTGCGCAAGAGCCAGCGCCGGCAAGAAGGCCGCAACGGCCAGCAGAGCTCCGACATAAGAGAGACGTGGCATTGAGGCTCTGAGCAAAGTCTAGCAGTTATGCGACGGGTAATCCGCACCGGAAGTCGTAGCACTAATTTGGAACGGGTGCTGCACACCCCCGTCCAAGCGGAGCTTGGGCACCCTGAAGCGTTAGGACGGACGCGAAGCTTGGGCTCCGCAACGTCACCTCACTTCACTTCAGAAACATGCCAACCACAAGATTCCGCTCGCTCCCTCAGGCTTATCCCAGCATCCTGACCCTTTTCCCGCAGTCGAGATGGCATCCCAAAAAGCGGAAACTACCTTCCATAATCCATAGCTTTCATCCAGTACCCTCTCTATAATTGTGGAAGTCGCTCGAAGTCGCTCTATGGCAGCGATTTAGCGGCATTCGACAAAATTGGAAGGTGGCAGTGAAGTTGCTAATGCCTCAGCGACGGCGAGTGCTTGGTCACTCCGCACAGCTGTCCCAGCCCATGAACCGCGAATTTGAAGCCCGGTTTACCGCCATCCTGCTGGCTCTCCTCACAGCAGCGGCGGTGGTTTTCGCTGGTTTCAACTTCAATATCGAGCACCAGTCCGCGGTTCCCGACGACGGCGCGTGGTGGATTGAGCGGAATGGCCGCGTGATGGCGGATCGGTTGGAGCCGAACGGGCCGGCAGAACGGGCTGGAATTCGCCGCGGGGACAAGGTCGTCAGCATCAATGGCCGCGCGGTGGATACTGCGGCGGCCGTGACCCGGCAGCTCTACTATTCCGGCGTCTGGTCGAAGGCGACCTACTCGCTGATCCGCGGCTCGGTTCCGCTGGATGTGGAAGTGGTGCTGGCGCCGGCCGACCGCTCCATGAACGATTGGCTGCGGCTGATCGCGCTCATTTATCTGGGCATTGGGCTTTATGTATTGCTGCGGCGCTGGACGGCGGTGGGTTCGACGCATTTTTACATTTTCTGCCTGGTATCGTTCGTTTTTTACTCGCTGCACTACACCGGCAAGTTCAACGCTTTTGACTGGACCGTCTTCTGGGCCAATGAAGTTGCGTGGCTGCTGCAACCGGCGTTGTTCCTGCACTTCGTATTGACCTTCCCGGAACGGCGGGAGTATGTCAGCAAGCATCGCTGGCCGATTCCACTGCTCTACCTGCCGGGAGCGGTGTTGCTTGGGATACAAATCCTGGCGCTCCAGTTCCTGAAAGCCAGCAATTCACTGCTCTTCAATCTGAACCGGGTGCACTGGGCTTATCTGACGATCTTCTTCGTCTCGGCGGCGGCGGTTCTGTGGAGCAACTACCGCCACGCGACTACTCCGATTCTGCGGCAGCAACTCAAGTGGATTACGCGCGGTACCGTCCTTGCCATAACTCCGTTCACGCTTTGCTATGTTCTGCCGTATCTGTTCGGAGTGATGCCATCGCCCGCCATGAAAGTGTCGGTGCTGTCGCTCGGATTGCTGCCGCTGACTTTTGGATACGCCATTTTCCGCTACCGGTTGATGGACGTGGANNATCTTCAAGCGCGGCATGGCGTACACGCTGGCGGCGGCGGCTATCGTGGGTGTGTACTTCGCCGGCGTGGCCGCGATTGCGGAATTGGTGCACACGCGCGTGCCCAGTTCCGGTCCTTACGGGTTGATAGTGGCCGTCGTGGTCACCGCGCTGCTGTTTGACCCGGTGCGGAAGTGGATTCAGGAAAAGCTCGACCGGTTCTTCTTCCGCACAGGCTACGACTACCGGCGCACGCTGATCGAGTTCGGGCGCGAGTTGAGTTCGGAGACCGACCTCGACAAAATGCTCTCCTCGCTCGTCGACCGGCTGGCGCGCACGCTGCTGGTGGATCGCATTGCGATCTTCCTCGGCAACAACGACTCTTCGCGCTTCGAACTGGCGAAGTCGTTCGGCATCGCCCACGTCACCGGTCTCGACCTGTCGTTCCTCGCGAAGCCGCGCATCGAGGACGCGGCCGGGCATATCTTCTTCGAAAACACGCACCAGTTGCCGCGTGAGAATGCCGCGGCGCAAGAGGCGATCGGACGCCTGGACCTGAACTACTACATTCCCTGCCACGCGCGGCAAAAAACCATCGCCTTCCTCGGGCTGGGCAAGACTATGCAAGGCGACTTCCTCTCCAGCGAAGATGTGGAGCTGCTCGAAGCGCTGGCGGGATACATCGGCATCGCGATCCAGAACGGGCGGCTCTACGCCTCGCTCGAACAAAAGGTCAGCGAATACGAACGGCTCAAGGATTTCAACGAGAACATTGTTGAATCCATCAATGTCGGCGTGATGGCCGTGGACTTGCAGGACCGCATCGAGTCGTGGAATTCGCAGATGGAAGTCATGTATGCCCAACCGCGTTGGCAGGTGGTGGGGCGTTCGTTG
Source organism: Candidatus Acidiflorens stordalenmirensis (assembly GCA_003139995.1). Lineage (GTDB taxonomy): Bacteria > Acidobacteriota > Terriglobia > Terriglobales > Acidobacteriaceae > Acidiflorens > Acidiflorens stordalenmirensis. The sequence goes on from PLIC01000201.1 coordinate 18,614, forward strand.
AGCGAAGTTTTTCCGGCCGCTTTCGTCGAGGAGTTCTACCGTGTCCGGCAGAATCCCGGCATACACAATCTTTATAAGTTCCGGCTGGCGACTCCTACCGGCGAATCGCGCATCGTGAATGTTGCGATGGCGCCGCTGGTAACCCGCAAGTTCAACGTGGTGGGGCGGCTGGTGATCATGGACGACATCACGGAGCGGATCGAACTGGAAGTCCAGCTCACCCAAGCCGACAAACTTTCTTCGATCGGACTGCTGGCCGCTGGGGTTGCGCACGAGGTGAATACGCCGCTGGCGGTGATCTCCTCCTACACGCAGATGCTGGCGAAACAGTTGCAGTCGGATCCGCAGAAAGCGGGGCTGCTCGAGAAAATCACCAAGCAAACGTTCCGCGCTTCGGAGATCGTCAATAATCTGCTGAACTTTTCCCGCACCACGGGCGCGGAATTGACGGAAGTCAGTCTGAACAAGGTGATCGCGGACACGCTGGCGTTGCTCGATCACCAGTTCAAGGTGGCTCACATCCAGGTGCAACCCGATCTCTGCGAGGACCTTCCTTTGATTCAGGGGAACGCCGGGCGCTTGCAGCAAGTGTTTCTGAATTTGTTCCTGAATGCCAAGGACGCGATGGCCGGGGGCGGAGTCCTGAACGTGGCGACGCTGAACGGCGAATTCGTCAGCGTGCGCGTCTCCGACACCGGCTCGGGCATTGCGCAGGAACACATTCAGCGCATCTACGATCCATTTTTCACTACCAAGACGTCGCTCGTGGAGGGCCAGAATCGGGGCACCGGTCTTGGGCTTTCGGTCACCTACGGCATCATCCAGGAACACGCGGGCAATATCCGCGTGGAGAGCCGCCCGGGCGAAGGCACCACCTTCACCCTGGATTTTCCGTTGATCAGGAAGGCAGTCCATGTCTGAAGCAGCAGTGTCTGGACTAATGGCGATCCCGCGAAGGAGCACACCGGAAAGCACGTCGCAAAGCGCGGGCAGAATCCTCATCATTGACGACGAAGCGGAAATCCGGGAGTCGCTGGAGACTCTTCTTCAGCTCGAGGGCTACACCGTCGCCGTTGCGGAAAACGGACGGGAAGGTCTGGCGCAAATTGGAGTGCGCGCTTTCGACGTGGTTTTGCTCGACCTGGCGCTGCCCGACAAGAATGGGATGGAGGTGCTCTTTGAGATTCGGCTGCTGCATCCGGAGCAGGCAGTCATCATGATCACCGCCTATGGAACGGTGGAGAACGCGGTCCGCGCCATGCAGTCCGGCGCTACCAACTTCATCCAGAAACCGTGGGACAACGAGAAACTGCTGGCTGACGTGGGCGCCGCCGTCGCCCGCCAGAAGGCGGAAGAAGAGAATGTTCAACTCAAGCGCGCGCTCAAGCAGCGCTATAACTTTGAAAACATCGTGGGCAAGAGCGAGCCCATGCTCAAGATTTTCGATCTGGTCGCCCAGGTTGCGCCCAGCCGCTCGACCGTACTGCTGCAAGGCGAAAGCGGGACCGGCAAGGAACTGATCGCCAAGGCGATTCATCTGAATTCCACGCGGCGCGACAAGCCGTTTGTGCCCGTCAACTCCGGATCCACGCCGCTCGACCTGCTCGAATCCACACTGTTTGGTCACGTCAAAGGCGCCTTTACCAGTGCGGTTACGTCGAAGAAGGGGCTGTTCGAAGTTGCCGACCGGGGCACTCTTTTCCTCGACGAGATCGGCACCATGAGCATGGACACGCAGAGCAAAATTCTGCGCGTATTGCAGGACCGCAAGTTCATGCATCTGGGTGGAGTGCAGGAAATTCAAGTGGACGTGCGCATCATCGCCGCCACCAACGTCGATCTGCGCCAGATGGTGCGCGAAGGCCGCTTCCGCGAAGACCTGTTCTATCGCCTCAACGTAATCAGCATCGATCTGCCTCCGCTGCGGCAACGCCGCGAAGATATTCCGCTGCTGGTGCAGCACTTCCTGCAGAAGTATTCCGACGAAAATGAGCGGCCGCGGCGGCGCATTACCACCGAGGCGCTGCGCCCGCTGGTGGGCTACGCCTGGCCCGGCAACGTCCGCGAACTGGAGAACACAATCGAACGCGCCGTGGTGCTGTCTTCCGACAGCGATATTGGGGTCGATCTGCTGCCCGACCACATCGTGGGACGGGGCAACTCGGTTCCTGCTTTGGGCGCGAATGCGGGGGCCACGCTGTTCGGCATTATGGAAGACTGCGAACGGCGAATCATCGTCGACATGCTGGAAAAGTGCGGGTGGAACCAGACCGAAGCGGCCGAGCGCTTCCACGTCCCGCTGTCCACGCTGAATCAGAAAATCAAGCGGCTGGCCATCGAGATCAAGAAGAAGAACCGGGAGTAGAGTCCAACCTCTTTTCCACTCTGCTATAGTTCCCTGAGCAGACATGGCGTTCGAACTCGAATTGATTTCGCCTATCGAAGTCGCCAAAGACTTTGCCCTGGCGGTTCAGGAATACACCCTGCTGTCGGCGCAATCTCTGGCGAACCTCTTCCGCCGTCCCCTGTACATGGGCGACATGCTGCAGCAGGCGGACTTGATCGGCGTCGGCTCCCTGCCGATTGTGATTCTGACGGGGCTGTCCGTCGGTGCGCTGCTGGCGCTGAACTCAGCCAGCACGTTGCAACGATTCGGCTCGGTCACGCTTATCGGCCGGCTCGTGTCGATCGGCATGGTCACCGAACTGGGACCGCTCATCACGGGGCTGATGGTGGCCGGGCGGAACGCTTCCGGCATGGCCAGCGAACTCGGCTCGATGATCGTGACCGAACAGATTGATGCCATGCGCGCCCTGGGCACCGACCCCACCAAGAAGCTGGTTACGCCACGAGTTGGGGCCACCGCCTTCATGCTGTTTTTCCTGACCATCATCGCCGACTTGCTCGGGCTGATCGGCGGCTATGGGGTCGCGCACCTGCTGTTCGGGGTCGACACGCAGCAGTATTGGACTTCCGTATGGCAGATCCTTGTCTTCCGCGACGTCCTCACCGGCCTCATCAAGCCCGTGCTGTTTGGGTTCATCATCGCCACCATAGGCTGCTATTACGGAATGTCCACGCGGGGCGGCACGCAGGGGGTGGGCCGTTCGACCACCCAGGCCGTGGTCGCTGCTTCGGTGTTGATTCTGGTGGTGGATTTTTTCGTTACCAAGTTGATCTTCGCAATTTTTGGTTACAGGTAAGCCATGCCGGCTCCCACTCTGCCCAGCGAAAATCCGGCTGCTTCTGTGGCGAGTCCCTCCGGCTACGCCATCGAGTTCGACAACGTTGCGATCGCGTTCGATGAAAACGTCGTGCTCGACGGCATTTCCTTCCAACTTCCACACGGCGAAACCAAGGCGCTGTTTGGCGTCGCCGGGTCGGGCAAGAGCACGATTCTCAAGCTCGCCATAGGACTCATGCGGCCCGATAGCGGCCGCATCTTCGTGCTGGGAGAGGAAATTACGCGCATGTCGGAACAAGAGCTGTTCGAGCTGCGCCGGCGCGTNNCGCGTGGGCATCGTGTTCCAGGAGAGCGCGCTCTTCGATTCGCTCAAAGTATACGAAAACGTCGCTTTCCGCCTGATGGAAGAGCATATCTCCGCCGCGGAGATCGAGCGGCGAGTCCGCGAGGCGCTGCGCTTTGTGGAGCTGGAACAAACCTATGACATGCGTCCCTCCGAACTCTCGGGTGGCATGAGAAGGCGCGTGGCCATCGCTCGCGCCATCATCACCGGGCCCGAAGTGCTGCTCTACGACTCGCCGACCGGCGGACTCGATCCGGTAACCTCGGACACGATCGTCGAACTCATCGTGAAACAACGCGACGTCTACAAAACCAGCGCCCTTATGGCGACCCCCCGCCTGCAGGACGCCTTCACCATGGCGACCCACCAGTTCGATAAGGCCACCAACCAGTTGGTCGTCCTACCCAAAGGCCAGCGTGGCGAAGTGCCGATGAGCTTTCTGATCCTGCGCGACGGCAAGGTCATCTTCGATGGCGACGCTCACCAACTCGCCACCTCACGCGATGACTATATTCGCGAATATATTTCGTAGCAGCTCGTGTGGGGACGGGCGCCCTCGCCCGTCCAAGCCGAGCATAGCTCGGCAGACTGCCTGTGATCACAACAACTCTGAACTCGCTATAGAACGCGTCACACGACTGGAAGTTTCACGCCTTCTTCGAGTCGCTCGCCTTTCGGCCGCCCTTGCCCGGCAACGCTGCCGGATTCTCGTGGGTGCGCTCGCGGAATCCGCCTTTCATCCCTCTGGCGAGGCCGATGGCCGCTTCTCCAAATTTGTCGCGCACATGGTCCGCCGCCGCCAGCGCCTTCTGCCAACGCGCGTCCCGCAAAGGCTCCAGCAGATCGAGCTGGGTCGGACCCGATTCGAAATTCGACGCTTGCACTCCCAGCAATCGCACCGGCGCACCCGCCTTCCAGTTGGCGAAAAACAGACGCCGCGCCTGCTCGAAAATCTTGTTATCCATCTGCGTCGGTTGCTCGAGCGATTGCGCTCGCGTGATGGTGGTGAAATCTTTGTAGCGCAATTTTAGCTGGAGCGTGCGCGCAAAATATCCGCCCTCGCGCAATCGCCGTCCCACCATCTCGCTGAGCCGCATCAGCGTGGACTGCAAGCGCTCGGCGTCGCCCGTGTCTTCGTCGAACGTGTGTTCGTGGCTGATCGATTTCGGATCGACATTTTCTCCAACCGCGGTGTCGAACCATCCACCCGCATCTTCGCCCCGCGACTTCCCGGCCAGCGCGAGCCCCCATTTTCCGAAGCGGTGTTCGAGATCGCGGTCGTCGAGGCGCGCCAGATCACCCACTTTCTGAATGCCAATCGCATGCAGCTTCTGCTCCATTACCTTGCCCACGCCGGGAATGTCGACGACTGCGAGCGGCGCCAGAAACTTCGCCTCCTCTCCGGGCAGCACCCAGAGCACTCCGTTCGGCTTGGCTTTGCCGGAACAAACCTTGGCGATCAGCCGTGATGTGCCGATCCCGATCGAGCAGTTCAATTCGGTTGCCGACTTCATCGCGTCATGCAGCCGGTGCGCGCTGCCGAGCGGAGGACCGTGCAGGCGCTCGGTTCCGGTCATGTCGAGATAAGCCTCGTCCACCGAAGCCATCTCGACCAGCGGAGAAAAGTGGCCGAGCACTTCGTGCACTTTGCCGGAATATTCGCGATAGCGCTCCGGATGCCCGTTGACAAAGATCGCCTGCGGACAAAGTTTTGCCGCCGTCCGCAGCGGCATCGCCGAATGCACGCCAAACTTCCGCGCCGCATACGATGCGGCCGAGACCACGCCGCGCTCGTCGCGCTGCCCGCCGACAACGACCGGCTTGCCCTTCAGCGACGGGTCAAACAATTCCTCGACCGACACGAAGAAGGCGTCCATATCGACGTGGAAGATAGTGCGCGGCGAGGAAATGCTCATCGAAGTGAAGAATGCCTTGCAGAAGTGTACCGCGAGCTAAGCGCGATTCCTATGAAACCGCGCTTGACACTTGCCTTTCCTGCTCCTACGCTAACGGCATATGGAAGTGCAACTAACCCCTGACCAACGGGCTTTTGTCCGGCAAGCGATTGCCAGCGGGCGGCTCCGACGCGAGGAAGACGCGGTGATGGAAGCTCTATCTTTGTGGGAGGAACGTGAACGTACGCGCGCGGAAATCCTGGCCGCCGTCGATGAGGCGGAAGCCTCGCTGTCCCGTGGCGAAGGGAGCGCGATCACGCAAGAGTCCATGCGCGAGCTTGCCCAGCAGGTAATGCAGCGTGGACGCGCCCGCCTTGCCGCCGAACAACAAACGCCTCGCCGATGAAACACCGCCTTTCGCTGCTATCCGATTCCGACCTTGACGACATTTGGTATTACGTTGCTTCCCAAAGCGGCAATACGGACATTGCCGACCGTCTCATTGGCTCGATCACGGACCGGTTCTTTCTTCTCACCAGCTATCCCAATTTAGGGCGTGCCCGCGACGAAGATTTGCGCCCCGGCCTGCGGACCTTTCCCGTCGGCGAGTATGTCATCTTCTATCGCCTCGAAGGCGAGGACGTAGTGATACTTCGAGTGCTGCGCGGCAGCCGGAACATTGCAGCTTTGTTCGGCCATTGAACAGTCAAGAAACTACGCGATGAACGGAGCATCCGGCGCTGTCCGCCAACAACCACCAGCTTGCCTTTTAGCGAAGGGTCAAATAATTCCTCGACGGACACGAAGAAGGCGTCCATATCGACGTGAAAGATGGTGCGCGGCGAGGAGGTGGTCATGGGTTTCAGGAATGCCTTGCAGAAGTGTACCGCGAGAATATAGACCCTGGTTTTCGATCCGCAACTGCTCGCCTAGAGCGGCTCTACTTGCCCCCTGAATCGATTCTTGGATCGTAGTTAACACTCGACTGAAAGTGTATGAGGTCATGGCTACTGAGGTCCAGTATGCCGGGGGCAGCGGAGGCCTCAGAAAGTACGCCCGTTGCCCAGTCGACTTCCTTGGACGCGAACAACCAGCGATGGGAGTGTCGGGCATGCGCTCGATTGAACGCAGTTACCTCAGAATCGACGGTGGGGCCTTATGCGAATCTCTGGGAGAGCCCTCAGAAGCCGAGATCGCTTGGCGCCGCTTGTTCGCCCTAGTAGTTCCATCAACCTCGCATCATGCGTCAAGGTGAGAAATGCCTTGCGAGATAGCGGAAACCTGATTTCAACATCTGATCTGTTCACCCCCGTTCCAAGCGGCGCGGGGTTATGAAATACACGAATAACTGGAGTGTCAGTAGTAACAAATTCCTCGTTGCCAGTCGGATAGTGAACCGTAAACTTCATGTATCTGAGTAGATCAGACAGCTTGAGCGCTGTTCCCATGAGCATGCGATGTATTTCCATGGAATGGTCATCACAAATCTCGTCGAGGACTTCCGTCATCTCATCGAGAGAGGCGGTGCTAGCTTTTCCAGACTCGCCAACAATCTGAATCGAGTCCTGGAGCGGATTGGCGGCCTTGATATCGTGAGCCACCCGATCATGCAAGACCTTCGAAAACGCCCTCGTGCGCTCCCGTGCAGATGGCGTACGCATCTCTTGAAAGGCAATAAGCAATGAAATACGATTCCGGTCTTGCCAACTGAGTCTAGTGTTTCCCGATGCAAGTTTTTGAATCACCGGCAACCCGGGGCTCTCCACCGTCTGCCCGATTAGCGTTTCGATGGAATCGTCCCAGGTCCCGTCATCCTTTTTCAGTGCGTAATAATTCCGCTGACACGCCAATTCTGCGGGAGAACTTCTAAATGGCCCTTTGCCTCTGCCGTAGCACACAAGGAGCTGTTCCGAGGGGCTAAGAAAACCCTCTAGATATGCCTTAGTTACATAGTGCTGCTGTTTTGGTCTCGCCACACCTCTGAGGGTAACACCCCATAGTTCACTCATGCGGCGCGCACAGGATGCCTCGGCCTTTCGCAGAGAGGTATATCCCGAAAGAGTCTTATGGGGTGATTGGGGTGCCGTGCTGCTGCGACATTGTGGGTTAGTGCGCCCTCGGATTCAACAGGCGCTCGACGCGCTCGGGTGCGCGCGTAATGACCTTTAGATAGGCTTGCGTTGGTTGGTCCGGTACCGCGCGGCCTTGCTCCCAGTCCCGGAGAGTGCCCAGCGGGATGTGGTAGCGGACAGCGAATTCCTCTTGCGTCAAGGCCAAGGCGCGGCGAATGACTTTCGCCTGCGGCGTCCGCTTCATCCGTTTGAGATCGCCAGGGGTCAGCGGTTGGGCATCGTGGTCGGCGCGAGCCGCCGCCTCGACGGCCTCGGGCGTCATGGGCCTAAGCGTTTTGCTGGAAGTAGTCGTCTTGCTCATATTGTGTAGCCCTTCGGGCTGAAATAATGCGGGAGTACTCAATCGGAAATCGCGAGCTACGCTAGGCGAGCAATGCTTGTTTGAGGAATTGTAAAATCCAAACGCTACCAGTGGCCGCAGGACTCAGACCGCCGAGCCAACCCCAGCGTCCTTGACGATTCGTTCTATCATCCTCACCCGATCGGAAGGCAATGGACCGTATGTGACTTCGCAAGCCCTGGAAGAAGTGAGCCCGTCTCCGATGGCGTCCAAGGCAGACACAGAGCGTCCCAGCACGATCAGAAGATACTTCTTGGCGACGGGCCGGTCCGCAGGATGGATGAGATCCCACCAGCGGCGGACCGACTCCTGTACGTCCGCTTCTGTCTTCTCCCCGTCTACCAGGGCGTCGATCAACCGATAGACCTTGCTCTTGATCGCCAGGTACGAAACTGAGATTTCCTGCGGCATGGGGCGGCTTAGACTCTCTGCTCTGGGATCTTTAGAGCAATTCGCAAGCCAAACGGTTAACCCCATCAAAAGTGGCCTTTTGCCCCTTTCAAGCTTCCATGAACGGGAGAAACAAGGCTCCTGAATATGAAATCTGGAAGGCCACGCGCGCCGGTCCATGGCAGCGATCTTGCTTCGCGATGTGCGCCTCGCTAGCCCAGCACGGGCTCCTCTTTCAAATCCGCGGCGGCTGCGGCCGCATTCGCGCTGGCCCGCACCTGTCGCGCGCGTTCGTAGATCTTGCCGTACTCTCTCGCCGACGCGCCCCAGGAAAAATCGCGGCTCATTCCGTTTCGCATCAGCATCTGCCACGACGACGGGTCCTGGTAGGCGAGCAATGCTTGTTTGATGGTCGCGAGCAGCGCCTCGCCGGTGTAGTCGGAGAACTTGAAGCCCGTGCCCCTGCCGGTGCGCGCGTCCCAGGGTTCGATGGTGTCGTCAAGACCGCCAGTCGCCCGTACGATAGGAACGGTCCCGTACTTCAGGCTGTAAATCTGGTTCAACCCGCACGGCTCGTACCTGGAAGGTATCAGGAACATGTCCGCGCCTGCTTCAATTTTGTGCGCGATGGCGTTGTCGTACGCGATCTTGACCGCAATCTTCTTCGGGAACTGCTTGTTGAGCCGTTGGAACATTTCTTCGTACGGTTTGTCGCCCGCTCCCAGCGCGACCACGATCATCTCTTCGAGCGCCAGCCGGTCCATGATCTGCGAAATCAGATCGAAGCCCTTCTGCGCAGCGAATCGCGAAACGATGCCGATCACCGGAACTTTAGCGCCGCCGTTCGCGACTCCGAAGGCGTTCAGCAAGTCTTGCTTGCATTTCAGTTTCCCGCTCAGATCCTGCGGCGAATATTTCGCGGCGGTGAACTTGTCGGTCTGCGGGCTCCACTCGTCATAGTCCACGCCGTTCAGGATTCCGGTCACGGTGGCCGCGCGATTGCGCAGCACACCGTCCAAGCCAAATCCATATTCGGTGGTCTGAATCTCCTGACTGTATTTCTTGCTGACCGTGGTGACGAAGTCGGAGAACACGAGGGCACCCTTCAGAAAATTCACCTGCCCGAAAAATTCCATCCTCGAGATCGTGAGCAGATCCCAGGGCAGCATCAGCAGCGGCAAAATATCGGGCGGGAACAAACCCTGGTATCCCATGTTGTGGATGGTGAAAACGGTGGCGACCTCGCGAAACGCGGAATCCTCGGCGTAGAGCGTGCGCAGCATCACCGGCAAGAGCGCGGACTGCCAGTCGTGGCAGTGAAAGACATGCGGCACGCCCAGCACCTTGGAGGCCTCGAGCACCGCTCGCGAAAACAGAGCGAAGCGCTCGGCGTTGTCCGGATAGTCGCCGGCCGGGCCGCCGTAAAGCGCCGCCCGGTCGAAGTATTGCGGATAATCCACAAAATAAAATCGAACCCCGGCGCTCGCCCCCGCCGTCACCACCGAGCAAAAGCGATACTTGTCGTCGAAAGGGATGGTGATGCTGCGCACCACCGTTTGCGGATCGGTCAGTTTGGTTTGGCGATAGCGCGGAACATACACGCTCACCTGATGTCCCAGAGCCGCCAGTGCGCGCGGCAAGGCGCCGACCACGTCGGCCAGCCCGCCAGTTTTGGAAAAGGGAACGCACTCGGACGCTGCGAAAGCGATATGCATTGCGAAGAAGCCTCCTCGACCAGAACTCGATATGCCTCGCTCACGTTATGATTATGATTGCTTCTACAGTTTTCTCTAGAGACGCGTTTAGCCACGTCTCTCCGCCGCGCGGTCATGAGCAAAACGCACAGCAAGAGAACTTAGTCAGTCTAAATGCCGGAAAGAAAGAGGGTCAACGTGCCAAAGGGCGCGACCATTGAAAAGAGTCTGCGTAAACCAAGATTGGGACAGCATTTCCTGACGAGCGAACCGGCGGCCCTGCGCATTGTAGAGGCCCTGGGCGATGTTTCCGAGGCCACGGTGCTTGAGATCGGTCCCGGGCGCGGCGCCATCACGGATTTGCTGGCACGGAAAGCGCGGCGGCTGATCGCGGTGGAATTGGATCGTGTGCTTTCGGCCCAGCTCCGGATGAAATTCAACATGCAACCCAATGTCGAAATCATCGAAGGCGATATCCTGAAGATCGAACTGGACACTGTCTTCGGTGCAAAGCCAGGCAGCCTGCGTACCGGCCTGAACTTCGCGCCCGAACCGGCCCGCGTCGTCGGCAACCTGCCGTACTACATTACCTCCGATATTCTGCTGCGGCTGTTCGAATATCACCGTTACTTTTCCACCATTGTCATCATGGTGCAGAAAGAAGTTGCCGACCGCCTGGCGGCTTCTGCGGGAAGCCGCGACTATGGCCTGCTTTCGGCGACGGCGCAGCTTTACGGGCGGGTCGAGCAGCTCTTCACGCTTCCGCCGGGAGCGTTTTCGCCGCCTCCGAAGGTCCATTCGACCGTGGTCCGCATTACCATCAAGCCTCGGCTGGAGTCGCTTCGAGTTCCGGAGGCCGAGTTCATCGCGTTCCTGAAACTTTGCTTTGGGCAAAAACGCAAAACTCTCTGGAATAATCTGAAGACGCGGTACGATGAAGGTGCGCTGCGCGCGGCTTTGGCGAAAAGCGGCGTGAAACCTGCGATCCGGGCGGAAGCGCTGCCGCTCGAAAGAACCGCCGCTTTGTTCCGCGCGCTCGGCGACGGCAGTTCATAGTTTTCGCGGGCGAGGGCGCCCGCGCCACACGAACACTGTCTCCTCTAGGAGGCCCCTGATGACTTCCGCTCTACGAACTCCCGCCGTCGCCGGCAGGTTCTATCCGGGCCGCGCGGAAGAATTGCTGCGCGAAATTCGACAATACACTTCTCCGGGCAAGACTCCGCGCGAGGCCGAACGCGTCGCCGCCATCGGATGCGTCGCTCCACATGCGGGATACATCTACTCCGGCGGCGTCGCTGGCGCTGTGTATTCGCGCCTGGAAATCCCCGAGCGCTGCGTGATTCTCTGCCCCAATCACACGGGCAAGGGACGTCCGCTTGCGGTCATAGCCGACACCACGTGGCAGACTCCGCTGGGTGAGGTAGCGGCGGACGCGGACTTGGCTGCTCGGTTGCTGCGTCGCTTCCCTGCGCTCGAAGAGGACAGCGCCGCGCACCGCGCCGAACACGCCATCGAAGTCCAGCTTCCTTTTCTGCAGACGCAACAGCCCGAATTGAGCATAGTCCCGATCGTCATCGGCACCAGCAACTTTGATGTGCTCCGGGGATTGGGCGAAGCGCTGGCGGATGCGATTGCCGATCGTCAAGAAGAGGATCAAGAAGAAGATCGAGAAGAAAAAGTCCTGATCGTCGCCTCTAGCGACATGAACCACTACGAGTCCGATGCGGTCACTCGCGCCAAAGACCGCAAAGCAATCGAACGCGTGCTGGCCCTGGATGCGCGCGGACTCTGGGAAGTGGTGATGAATGAGGACATCACCATGTGCGGGTTCGGCCCGACGATTGTCATGCTCACGGCAGCCAAGCTTCTGGGGGCGACTTCGGCCACGCTGGTCAAGTACGCAACTTCGGGTGAGGTCTCCGGCGATTACGAGTCAGTGGTTGGTTACGCGGGAATTATCGTTGAGTAAAAATTGAGAGTGCGATGAAGAAAAAAGGGCGGCCATTTTTTTTGACCGCCTTCTTCAGACACAATTTCTGTTTCAGTGAGGACGCGACGACGACGGCGCGGCCGATCCGTGCGGCGATGCCGTCGAAGCTGTCCCGGTAGAAGTCCCGCCTCTTATTGAACTCGTACCGAAGCCGGTCGCCGGTGGCGTTGCCGAAACTGGCCGAGCCGTCCAGACCGCGACGGGACGAGAAGTCTGCGTCATCGTTTTCGAAAGGCGATCGAGGTGGCGCACCGATCCGCGCGGCACTCCGAAGCTGGCGGAGCCGGGATTGATGGTCAGGCGGCGCTGCGCTCCCATGGCCGGATTTGCCGTGAGGCCGCGTCCCACCATCACCGTCAACGGGCCGCGCAACGGGGGTCTCGGCACTGGAAAGCGCTTCGGCGGATTCACAACCGGAGGAATCGCATACCAGTTGTTCCAATAGCCCGGCTGCCACATCCAGCCGCAGCCCTGCGCGAAAGCCCAGTTGCCGTACCGATACGGCATCCAGCCCCACGGATAGCCCGACACCCACATGTAGCCGGCGCCGGGGTAGAAGGCCCAACCGCCATCCTGGAACGGGCTCCAGTTGGCGCCGATGAAGTAGGGCTGCCAGCCAAGTCCGTAGCCAGGGCAGTTCATGAAGCTGCCATAATAATTCAGGTCGCTCATGCCGTAACCATACGGCGAAGAAATGCTGGAGCCGCCGGCGGACGCGTAGCGATCGTGATAGTCGGTCTGCTGGCGGTCCCAGGCGTCGGAGGGGTCGTTTTCGTAATTCTTAGCGATCGCGAAAGTGTCTTTCTTGGCGGGATCGTCGTTCGTAAGGTTGACAGTTGCGCTGTGCTTCTCGGCAACGTCAAATTGTCCGGACGGGCCGGTGGCGCTCAATTTTCCTTTGAATACGGCCAGATTTGCCTTGCTGGCGCCTTCAAGTTCCACGCGAAAATGCGCCGCCCCGGCCACGGTGACGGATTCGCGCGAAAAATTCAGCAGGAACTGGTCACTTTTCTCGCGAGCGCTTTTCGGGTGAAGATTCGCGTAGACGGTGCCGGAGACAAGCTGCACGGTGCTGAGCTTCTGTCCATCGTCGCCGAGCGCGAGACGAGTGAAGTCCACTTCGCTGTCGGGCGCGAGGCGCAGCGCGCTGCCATCTTCGAATTCCACCTCCGCGCGGCCATCTTTGCCCGTCTTCACGCGCGAGCCCTCGATCACGGGCAGGTTGAGAAACGCTTTATCAAAACCGTCGCCGGTGGTGCGGTCGATCTGCACCGTACCCTGCACTTCGCTCAAACGGACGATGCGCGCCTTCGATTCGGCCGACGCCGAGACCACCAGAAACGCCGCTGCGAGCACGGCCCACATTGCCAGCATCTTTCCGAGTTTTGTTATCGACATATGCTTCTCCCGGGACCGCTCCCTAGACGTTAGAGCCCTTGCTAAGTTCGTGAGTTGCCAGCGAAAATCCTGCGCTGCACTTACGCGCAAAATTCAATAGATTAACGCTTAACTGATCTTTCTCCGCTTGTCCGAGGCTGCCTCAAGTTTGCGAGCGTGCGGCGCTTAAGTCAAGGGGGATACTGGTGATGGCTGCGCAACGGAAAAAGATCAGTGAACCCCTGCGCGTTCCAGCAATCGTTGGGCGCGAGCGCGGGTTACGTTGATCACGGAGGGATCGGCGACGATCTGATCGAGGATGGGCTGAATGGCCGTGACCTCGACCAGTTGATTGGCGCGGGCCATTTCCTCCATACGCTTGAGTTCTTCGTCGAGCGCGAGCTTCTGGTAGTGGCGATCGTACTGGAGGCGATGTCCGAATTCGAGCGTGGCCGCAAGACCCTGCATCAGGCTGGTCAGTTCCTCGACGGCGGGGACGGGGGAGTAGTTGTAGGTGGACTCTCCGCTGCGCCGCGCGTCTTTGTAGCCGAGCGTCTTTTTTCCGGTTGAGGCGAGGTTCTTGTGATGAGAGTCGAGGTCCCTCTGAAAATAGCCGGCTTTCGCCGCCAGTTCGAAAATTCTCTTCCGCGTTTCCGCAGCTACGTTGAAGTCAAGATCGAAGCTGTCGGTCTCGTCGGAATCGGGCGACAGGCGCCCGTTCGACTGGTAGTGGGCCGAGCCATCGGATGGAACGCGAATCGAGTAGTGCTCCGGCTGGGCGGTGGGGAAATCGAGGGTGAAGGTGACCACGGCCGGATCTTCATTTTGGATTTGAGTTTTTGTTTGCGAACAGGCCAAGATCGAAGAAAAAACAATCCACGAAAAAAAGCTGAGCAGGCAGACAATCTGAAATGGACGGGGCATGGGGCCGCTGTAATGATTGGGGATGACGGCGAGGAGTGTCAAGAGCAAGCTCTCAGCTTTCAGCTTGAATTGCCATGCTCCGGGCTTGTTACCCTATTTGGCTAAGTCCTGTCTACTTGCAGACGGGTCTTTGGCGGTCCTGGGTGGCTGCGGTGTGCAGATGGCAGATGGCGATGGCGAGGGCATCGGCGGCGTCGGCGGGCTCGGGAATCCGATCGAGATTCAGAAGACGCGTCACCATTTGCTGGACCTGATGTTTTTCGGCGCGGCCGTATCCCACCACCGCGGACTTGATGGAGAGCGGCGAGTATTCGGAGACCTCGATTCCGGCGGAGGCGGCGGCCAGCATGGCGACGCCGCGCACCTGGCCGAGCTTCAAAGCGGACTTAACGTTGGCGGCGTAGAAAACGTCTTCGATCGCGACGCGGTCGGGGCGGTGCTGGGAGATGAGTTTCTGCAGGCGGCTCGAGATGCGCGACAGGCGCGTGGGCATGGGGTCGCGCGGGGAAACTTTGATGGCGCCGCAGACGATACACACCAGGCGATCGTCGGCGAGCAGATCAACCACGCCGTATCCGGTGTATTCCGTGCCGCAGTCGATGCCGAGGACGCGCATGGGGGAAGTGTAGCAGGAGAGCAGCTGCCTTTTGGCTCTTAGCTCTTAGCTTTTAGCAGGCTGCCGGGCTTGATCCGGCTGAACGGCCGAGGAGCGGCTGTCCCTACGCACACGAGCCAAAGCAGCGTGATAACCTAATACATTCCGGCCCACTGAAATATGCGGTGCGGGCGGATTCCATCCGCTCTGGGGCGGACTCATACTCGTACTAGAAAATGATAAAGGGAGCAAGCGATGAAAATTGGAGTGCTGACGGGCGGGGGCGACTGTCCCGGGCTGAATGCGGTCATTCGAGCGATAGTGCGCAAGGGCACCTTTCACTATGAAGACGAGTTCGTAGGATTCGTGGAGGGCTGGCGTGGATTACTGGAAGACAAGACCATGGACCTCGGCCTCTCGGCGGTGGGTGGCATCCTGCCGCGTGGCGGCACCATCCTGCGCACTTCGCGCACCAATCCAGGCAAGCATGAGGGTGGCCTGAAGCGCTGCGCCGAGAACCTCAAGAAACATGGTTGTGACGCATTGATCGCCATTGGCGGCGATGACACGCTCTCCGTGGCGCAGAAACTTTTCGCCAACGACGTAAAG
Organism: Candidatus Acidiflorens stordalenmirensis; assembly: GCA_003139995.1. Lineage (GTDB taxonomy): Bacteria > Acidobacteriota > Terriglobia > Terriglobales > Acidobacteriaceae > Acidiflorens > Acidiflorens stordalenmirensis. The sequence goes on from PLIC01000201.1 coordinate 34,087, forward strand.
GTGGTTGGCGTTCCGAAGACAATCGACAACGATCTGGCGGGCACCGACTTCACCTTCGGCTTCGACACGGCGGTGAATATAGCCACCGAAGCCATCGACCGCGTGCATACGACGGCCGAGGCGCACAATCGCGTGATCGTGGTGGAAGTGATGGGACGCGATTCGGGCTGGATCGCGACCTATAGCGGCATTGCCGGCGGCGCGGACGTCATACTGATCCCGGAAGTTCCTTTCGATATTGAGCAGGTGGCCGAACTGATTCGCCAGCGCCATGCCCGCGGAAGATATTTCAGCATCATAGTGGCAGCCGAGGGCGCGAAGTTTGCCGACGGCATCGAGAAACACGGTGGAGTGTCCGTTCTGCAAGCAGGGCGCGATGACTTTGGGCATCTTCGGCTGGGCGGAATCGGATCGACGCTGGCGAGCGAGATCGAAAAGCGGACTGGCTTTGAGTCGCGGTCGGTGGTACTCGGCCACATCCAGCGGGGCGGATCGCCCAGCGCTTACGACCGCGTACTAGCAACGCGCTACGGACTGGGCGCCATTGACATGGTGCACCGCGGCGAATTCGGGCAGATGGCGGCGCTGCGGGGAAACAAGATTATTTCCATCCCACTGGCGGAAGCCATCGCTTCGAATCGTAAGGTGGATAAGGAAATTCTTGAAGCCGCGATTGGGATTCTTGACAAGCTCGACTATAAGGTTACGAAAGTTTCCTGAGCTGGCGCGGAAATGAGAAAGGGGAAGAGCGCTTTGGCGTTGTTCCCTTAACCATTTGGCCCTTCGCAATCTGGATCTTGGCGATCTGGACGTAACGTGCGCACACGACGGTTCAGCCCTGGCAAAGAGTACGGCCAGCGCGGGATTTGCTTGGCATGGGCGCGGGTTTAGGGGCATACTAATAGTGCCCTCCCCGAGACCGATTAGGAGGACGCTCCCGTGCCCATATTTCGTGACGAAACCCAGCCCGAAAACCATCTGGAGCGGTCGATACCGCTCTCGTTGCAACCCACATCGCAGGATGCGGAGGTACAGCGGAAGCGGATGCTTATCGCGCTGGGGATACTGCTGTTGGCGCTGGCGGCAGTGGTTCTAAAGGATTGGGATTTCTGGTTTCCGCCGAGCGGCGAAATGCAGGAAGCCACGGTTCGCAGCAAGAGTAAGAGAACGACTGTGGCTGCGCCAACTGCAAGCACACCGGCGACTCCCGCTCGCGAACAGAAGCCCGCCAAGCCCCCGGAGCCCACTGCGGCCGAAGCTCCCTTCTCGGCAACCACCGAGCGCGCGGCGCTGCCTCCTCTCGAGGTGGAAGTCGTGGCCGGAAACCGCCACATCAACGTGCCCGCGAAAAGCAATGCCATCCATCTGGATGTGAACTCGGGCGCGACGTCTTCCGCATCCAGCGCTTCCGCATCGGCGCCGAGTGCTCCGGTCAATGCCGGCGATCGGGTGCAACTCTCGCCGCAAACGACGCAGAGTGTGAGCATTTCGGTGCCACCGGATTATCCCTTGCTGGCGCGGCAGATGAAGGTGCAGGGCGCAGTCAGTTTGCGGGCGCTCATCTCGCGGGACGGCACGATCCAGCAGTTGCAGATTCTCAGTGGCCCTAGCATCTTGGCGACTGCGGCTCGCGAGGCGGTGAAGCAGTGGCACTTCAAGCCGTACCTCCAAAACGGGCAGCCCGTGGAAACTCAGGCCCACATCACGGTGAATTTCACCATTTCCACAAATTGAGCGGGGTTGGATCGCCGTTTGTTCGCGCAGCACTGCACGCAGCTTCTCGACGAAGTGAATCGGCAGTACCGGCGGTGTAGGGTTCTGCGGAAAATTAAACGGGCGTCCGGATTCTTGCGAACCCAGGACGCCCGGGCAGCCCTCCCCCAGAACTGCTCAATCGGGAATGTAAGACTAAGCGGCGAATTTGAAAATGGCACGCGGGTGCCAAACTGACTCCACCAAAGTGCCACCCCCGCGTGAACCGCACATTACAAAACCTGAATCCACACTCGAGCGAGGGCTTCTATTCTGAGAGCACCATCTTCCCGGGAGCTGTCCCTCCTGTGGAAAAAGGCGAGCCCGAGATCGCTTTGGGAGCGCCGGTCGATGGATTGTAGGTATAACCCTCAATACCGCTTGCGGACTGATTTCCGATATATAAAAAGTTGCCGCTGGGGTCGAAGAGGGCGAACAGTCCGCCCGCAGCCCCGCTGAACGGCGAGTCCGTAGCTGCGACCAGTTCTCCGTCTTGTCCGCTCGTGGAAGCGATCATGAAACACCAGATGGAGGAGCTCGACCCTGGGGTCATCGCGTAAACAAAACTGCCGGTGGGATCGACGGCGATCGCGATGGGGCCGCTGCCCGCCGTGGAGGTAAAGGGCGAACCGAGTAGGGGGGTCAGTGCGCCAGTGTTAGGGTCGATGTTGAAGCCGGAAATGTTGCCGGTGGTGGACTCATACGGGGGAGCGTTGATTGCCGAAGGGTTCGCAACGTAGAGGAACCGATCGCTCCCATCCACTGCCAGGGCGGCGGCTCCCGTTCCCGAAGAGACCGGAGACCCAGGCGCCGGACTGAGCACGCCGTTCGCGAACGAAAAGCCGGTTACCATCCCGATGCCCGGATTGGTCACGTAGACGAACTGGCCGGAATGCGTGAAAAGAATCTCAGTTGGATACGCATTCGCGGGGACGGGCAATCCCACCTCCGATAAAGCGCCGCTGCTGGAATCGATGGAGAAAACGGAAACGGTGCCATCGAATATAGTATTTGTCACCAACAAGTACTTGCCCGAAGGGTCGATGACCGCCGCATTCGGACTGGAACCGGCCGGAGTCGGACTGCCACCGAGCGCCAAAGTTCCGTTGCCGGCGACGTTGAAAATGGAGATCGTGTCGTCGAAGGAATTGATCGCGTACAAGAATTTTTTCGACGGGCCCAGCGCCAGGCCGGTGGGCGTAAAGTCCTGCTGTTGCGGCGTTTCCGTCCCCGTGGTGATGGCGCCGGTTGCGCCGTCGATCTGCAACAGAAGCACGGAACCATACTTCGGCAGGGTTACGTAGGCACTATGGTTGGGCGCCGTCGGGATGAGATCGCTCTTGCCGCAGGAAAGGGAAAGTCCAGCCAGCACTACGACGACCACGGCCACGAGAATCCGGGGGGAACCACTTTGACCTACCAGTGCGGCACGCGCCGCCCTTAGAAAGCTCATTGGCGAACCTGCTCCTCAATATCCAAGGTGAAAACAAATAAGGTCGTGTTCACTATCGTGCACGAGAAGGCGGGAATAACGCAACTGCACACCTCGCCCTACGCGACGCGACCTTCGAAACTGGAACCCGTTGGATTGGATGCGCCGACGAGGCCGCGCAGGGTCGCCAAACTGCGCGCGTATGAAGGCCCGCTCTGCTTCGCGGCGGGATGTGTTCTAATCTTTAAGTGTTGCAAATCGGTGTATCGCAAATCAGTGTAGTCCGAATCAGCGTGTTCCAAGTGGAAATTGCGTCGTGATCGACATCCACTGCCACATTCTGCCCGAGGTCGACGACGGCCCCAAGTCGTGGGAGGCAGCCGTCGAAATGTGCCGCATGGCGGCAGCGGACGGCATTACCCACGCTGTCGCTACCCCGCACGCCAACGATCATTACGCCTACGATCGCGCGTACCTCTCGGGGCTTCTCGGTCAGCTACAGGAGAAGATAGGTCCCGCGCTGCAATTGCAATTAAGTCTGGGCTGCGATTTTCATCTTTCCTTCGAAAATCTGGAGCGCGTGCTCGAACAGCCGCACACCTATACGATTGGCGAAACGAATTATCTGCTGATTGAACTCAGCGACTACAGCGTGCCAACCCGGCTGGCCGAATGTTTCACTCGCCTGGGAGATCGCGGGCTTACTCCGATCCTGACCCATCCCGAACGGAACCCGATCCTGCAGCGAACGCCGCAGCGTATTCTCGAGTGGGCGGAGCAGGGCTGTCTGATGCAGGTGACGGCCTCGGCGCTGACGGGCTCCTGGGGAGAGCGGCCCGAAATCGTCGCGCGCTGGCTGCTCGACCGCTCTGCCGTCCACATTCTCGCCTCCGATGCTCACGACACAAAGCGCCGTATCCCGAATCTTTCTGCGGCTCGCGTAGTGGCGGAAAAAATCGTGGGAACGGAGTATGCCGAAGCGCTGGTCGAGGGTAACCCGGGCGCTATCGTCAAAGGCATGCCGATTCCTTACTGCCCGCGGCCGGTGCTGGATTAGAGAGAATCGGATTCGCGCGGAGCCGCCTACTGCTGGGGAAGGTTGTTTTCTGCGGGAGTCTGTTTCGACCCGGCCTTCGGGTCGCCCGCTGCTGGCGCGCCGGTCATCGCGCTTTCGGGATTGAGCAGGTGATCGTGGCTTGGGCCTAATCCGAGTTTGATCAGCGCCCGCGAATCTGGAGTTGTCTTCGACTGCCATCCGTGATCCGCCTGATAGCGCTGCATCGCAGCCTGCGTGGCACTGTCCCATGCGCCCGTTGGCTCGCCTTGCATATAGTGCTCGCGGATGAGCGCCGTCTGAATTTCGCGGGCGCGGGCCGAGTCAATCGCCTGCTGGCTGCGCTTCTTCGTGCCCTGCCTGGATCCCTTCTTGCCGTGGGAGCTCTTGCTCTTCTGCGCCGATGTACGGGCTGAGGCGCGAGCCGATGTGTGGGCAGGGGTGCGAACTGAAGTGCGCTTGCTGGTCGCGTGCCCGCTGCTGTAATCCTTCTTGACTGGCGCCGCGGAAGCTTGCGCCGGCTTCGTTGGCGGAGTCGTCGTCTGTGTCTGAGTCTGCGCGATGGCGAGCCCATGCACTGCCAGGCAGAGCAGGCTCGAAATCCCGATCCGTCGCCAACGCCGAATTTGATCAGACCGTAGCATGTCTAAAGGCTTCGACTATTCGCAGCTCAACCATCAAAAATCAGTCGTTAGTCGTCAGTCATTGGTCGTTCGGAACGCGTCGTTCGTTTGAAACCCGGAAACGACCGATGACCAACGACTAACGACCGTTCCAGCAAAAAACCGGCGAGACCGGCCCACCCTTATCGTCCCCTAACCGGGGATGGAGTGCCAGTCTCGCCGGAGTTCCTAATCGGTTACGGAAGTGTACCTGCCAGGAAAATCGTTCCATCCTGGGCTCTTGCGCCTCGCGGACGCACCAGGAATACGACATCCTTCCCGCTCTTCAGCGACGACTCGATCTTCTTAAAGTCGTCGGGAGAGTTCACCGCCTGCTTGTTCACTTCCAGGATCACGTCGCCGCGATTCAGTCCGACATCCTCGGCGAACGATCCTTGCTTCACGTCCTGCACCGCCACGCCCTTGCCCGCGGCAATGTTCAGGCGATCGGCCAGATCGGGAGTGATGCTGCGAACCGTAACTCCGAACTTGCTGGCCTTGGGCGCTTCCTCGCCCTGGCTTTCGTCTTCTTCGCCCAGACGGGCAGCGAACAGTTTCGAGCGATCGGCGATGGTCACCGTCGCTTCTTCCTTCTTGCCGTTGCGCTCAAAGGCGAGCTTGGCCTTCGAGCCCGGCTTGCGGGATGCGATGTCCGCCACCAGATCGTCGCCGCTCTTCACTTCCTTGCCATCCACGGAGGTGATCGTATCGCCGATCTTCAGGCCTGCCTCGTCGGCCGGACTGCCCGATATCACGTTCGACACCGTCACACCCGATCCGTAAACGCGCGCGATGGCCGGATCCGGTTGGCCTGAGAACTCAATGCCGATGGATCCGCGCGCAACCCGGTGTTCCGGCCCGATCAACTGGTTGTAGACCTGCACCACCGTATTCGAAGGCATCGCAAATCCCACGCCCGCGTACGAACTGGTCTCGGTGAGGATGGCGGTGTTGATGCCAATGACTTCACCCGCCATATTCACCAGCGGCCCACCGGAATTGCCCGGGTTAATCGCGGCATCGGTTTGAATGAAGGATTGGAACTGCCGGTTTTGAACGATGTTGCGCCCCTTGGCCGACACGATGCCCGCGGTCACGGTTTCCTGCAATCCGAAGGGACTGCCGATGGCCAGCACCCAGTCGCCAACTTCCATGCCGTCGGAGTTGCCGAGTTTCGCGACCGGCAGCGGACGATCCAAATCGATCTTGATCACGGCCAGGTCGGTTTCCTGATCCGTGCCGATCAGCTTGGCGTCATGGCCCGGAGAAGCCGGGTTTTCATCCTGCAACTTCACGCGAATGCGATCCGCCTTCTCGACCACATGCCGGTTGGTGACGATGTAGCCCTTGGAATCCACAATCACGCCGGAACCGAGCGAGCGTTGGCGGATGGTGCCCGCTTCTCCGCCCTGACCGCCCTGGCCAGGAAAGATTTTGTCAAAAAAATCCTGGAAGGGGCTGTCTTCGTCGCCGCCCTGATCTTCATCCTGATCGGGACGCACGGAGCGCCGACGGTGCGGGGTCTTGATGATCGACTCGGTATTGATGTTCACCACGCTCGGCTCAAGCTGTTTGGAAATCTGGGAGAAGGCGGTCGAGAGCTGTTGCGGAGCAGGAATGGTCAGCGGGGTCGCGTCGGACGACTTCTGTCCTTCCTTGCCTTTCACTCCATAGGAAACAACCGTGCCAATCAGAATTCCAACCGTCAGCGTCGCCAGAATCGTAAAAGTGTACGCCCAGCGGTTGGCTTTGAGGCGCACCCAAAAGGCGCTTTCGCGCGAATCCATTTCGTTCCTCCTAAAACTGCCTAATTTTTTATTATACCTTCGCCCCAGGCAGGGAACGGTTCGAAGGGCGCTAAATCATTAGACGCGGAAAACTCGGTTCGCGTTCACCCTGGGCGCTAGAGTTTCAGCGTCATCAGCGCCAGGAACAGTCCGGTATAGCTGGCGATGACCAGTAAAACCAGCAGCGCTCCAAAACTCAGGACGTTGAATATTCCCCACGGCTTCTGCACCGCTCCCATCGCCAGCCTCCACAGCCCGAAACTGCCCGCCAGGGCGCAGGCCGGCAACACGAACAGCCCAATCGCCCTCCCGTGCGCCACCTGGGGAAAGACGATCAGGAACATCACAGCAGGCAGGAAGACCAAAGCCGGGACAATAGCCAGCGGAGCGCCGAACAGGAATGCGCGTTCCCGCTCTTTGGCAGTCATGGGGATCGGGTCATCTCACCATCGGGCCATCTGGCCATCAAACAGCCGTCGAAACAAGTGGGGAGTCGGGTTTTAGATGGCCCGATCACCAGATGATCCGGTGACCCGATTCTACTTCGCCTCATACACGGTCTTGCCGCCGACTACCGTGCGCAGAACTTTCGTCTGCAGGATTTTCGGCGGCGGGGCTGCCGTAATGTCCTGATCGAGAACCACAAAATCGGCCAGCATGCCCGGCTCCAGCTTGCCTTTTTGCTTTTCGGCGAACTCGGCAAAAGCCGCGCCCGTCGTGTAGGCGGCGATCGCCTGCTCGATGTTCAGTTTCTGCGCGAGATAGTAGCTTTTCGTTCCGTCTTCGCTCGCCCGGGTAAGGGCCGAGTAGATCCCGCGAAACGGCGTCACCGGTTCGACTGGATAATCCGTGCCAAAGGCCAGCACCACCCCGTAGCGAAGGAACTCAGCCCACGCGTAGGAATGCTCCGCGCGCTTCGGTCCCAGGCGCGACTCTGCCCAGTTCATGTCCGTGAGCAGGTGGTTCGGCTGCATGGACGCGATCACCTTCAGATCCTTGAAGCGCTGGATCTGCTGCGGCGTGGTGACCTGCGCGTGCTCAACGCGAAGCCGGTAATCGGAGCCACCGTCCGCCGCCTTCACCTTGCTTTCTTTTGCCGCCTTCTCCGCCTCGGCAAACGCATCGAGCGCCATCTGCACCCCTTTGTCGCCAATGGCGTGGAAGCCGATCTGATATCCCGCCAGCACCCGCTCTTTGGTCATCGCATTCAGCTTCGCCGCTTCGTATTGCGGCAGGCCGCTGTTCTTCGGATCGTCGCTGTAGGGTTCAAGCAACGCGGCGGTCTTCGAGCCGAGCGAACCATCCATGAAGCCCTTCAGCATTCCGGTGTGGAGCATGTTGTCGGACGCGGGATGCGAGTTGCGCTTGTTGTTCAGTTCTTCAATCGAGTCGTCGAAAGTCAGCCACTCTGAAATCCTCGCCGTCAGCTTTCCCTCGCGCTCGAGTTCCTCGTAAATCTGAAAGTCTTCCCACTGCGAGTAATCCTGCGCGGAGGTGATGCCGTGGCTCGCCAGATCCGCAAGAGCGAGTTCGATGGCTCGCCGCCGCTTCTCGTGCGTCGGTTTCGGAATCACCGACTGCACCAACTCTTGCGCTTTCTCGCGCAGAACGCCGTTGGGCGTGCCCGCGTCATCACGATCGATCTTCCCACCATCGGGATTGCGGCTGGCGACAGTGACGCTCGCCAGTTGCAAGGCGCGCGTGTTGGCCACGCCAATGTGTCCGTCTACGCGTTCGAGGTAGATCGGGTGTTTGCCGCTTACTTCATCCAGATCCCAGCGCGTGGGCGGAACTTTGACCGGCCACAGAGTCTCATCCCAGCCTTCGCCCACTACCCACTCTCCAAGCTCGGCGGCTTCGACCTTGGCCCGCAAGCGCTCGCGGAATTCATCGAGCGTCTTGACGCCGACCATGTTGACGTTCATCTTTTCAAGACCGGCGCTGGCCAGGTGCATGTGGGCGTCATTGAATCCGGGCATGACGAAGTGACCATCGAGATCCACGATCTTCGTCTCTGGCCCTTTCAACTTCATGATCTCGTCGCGCGTTCCCACGGCGAGGATCCGGTCGTTAAGGACCGCCAGCGCCTCCGAGCGCTTGCCAGCGCCGAACGAAGACGCCGCACCGGTCACCCCGGTATAGATGTTGCCGTGGGTAAAGATCAGGTCCGCTTTCGGCTTCTGGGCCGCGTTCTGCGCCGATACGCCAGAAGCTACGGCCAACAACAGAATCGGAGCGATTCGCGTCATCATTCTCCTACTCCCGACAGTGTGAGCATTGTAAGCAGAATGCGCCTTAGACCGAGGTCTCGTCCATTGCAGTCGAACCATTCTTGCAATGTGTGCGCACCACTCCCGGAGCCGCCACCACCGATGGCGATGGCCTCGCGGCCCAGCGAAAGCGGAATGTTGGCGTCGGTCGACGCCCGCTGCACCTGAGCCGTATTGCCGAGCTGTACATCCACGGCGCGAATCACGCTCAGCAGTCGCGCATCCGGCTCGAGTTCGCCCGCCGGACGATTCCCGATCTCCACCACTTCGCTCTGCACCACCTGCGGCTTCCCCGCTTTCTGCTGAGCAGCGGCCCGATTTTCCAATGCGACCGCCTGCTCCAGCGCGATGCGCAGGCCTCGCTCCAGCCGGTCGATTTCCGCCGTCGACGTGGAGCGCAGATCGACCCTCATGCTGGCGGATTCCGGAATCGAATTCACGGAAGTCCCGCCGCGAATCACGCCGACATTAAACGTGGTTTTCGGCGAGGCCGGAACCGGCGTTTGGCTGAAGACATCGATTGCACGGGAGAGCGCAATAATCGGACTAGGCGCGCCGAAGTCGCTCCACGAGTGCCCGCCCGGACCGCGCACGATCACTTCGAAGCGGCGGCTGCCCAGGGCCTCGGCCACTATGGTGTCCGCTCCGGCGCCATCGACAATCACGCTGTAGGCAATCGCATCCCGCCAACGCGGCGTCGCGAAAACGGTCCGCATGCCGCGCAGATCGCCTTCGCCTTCTTCCCCGACGTTCCCGATAAAAACAAATGGCAGCGCATGGGAAATTCGCGCGCTGCCGAGCACACTGGCCACGGCCAGCATCGCCGCAATGCCCGCGCCGTTGTCGGAGACTCCCGGGCCATACAACCGGCTCCCCTGCTGCCGGATGTTCAACGGCGTCGCCGCCGGAAACACCGTATCAATATGCGCGCTGAGCGAGACGAAACGGCTTCCGTAGCCGGGATGAACGCCGAACACGTTGCCGACCTCATCCACCTGCACGTCGTTGAGCCCGAGCTCGCGAAAACGGTCCGCCAGCCAAGCGCCGCGTGCTGACTCTCCGAACGGAGGCGCGGCAACCCGCGTCGCTTCCATCTGCCACTGCGCAAACTGCGATTCCTGCGAGCGGAACCGGTCGAATGCAGCGCGCACTTCCGGCAAGCCGGCGAGCCGCGCCACTTCCGCCTGTGCCGGAGGATACAAATCGGAAGCTGCCACTTGTGGAATGAACTCCATCCTTTGCGCCTATCTTATAACGTTGGGGCGTGGGGACGGTCAGCGAACGCCGCGGAGGGCCGTCTCGGCGGGATGAGCTTCGAGCGTCCGCATGCCGTTCCGAATCGTGGCGATTGCGTTCTCGTCTCCGACTACCGTGTTGATCATCAGGTGATAGAGAGCGCGCGTCGGCCATTCGGCATGGAAGTAGTGTTTGATGTAGGCGCTCCGCTCCTTGTCCACGTTCTCCACCAGGTCTTCGGCTTCTTCGCGGCTCTTGCCCATTGCCAGCAGGCGGCGAATCTTCTCATCGCGCGGAGCGTAGGTGAAGACGCGGAAAGTATCCTCGCGCTCGCGCAGGAAAAACGGGGCGCCACGGCCGACAATCACCGCATTGCCTTCAGCCGCAATCGTGCGCATGATCTCTCCCACCATGACCATCATGCGATCCGTATCGAACGCGCGAGAGTCGTCTAGCGGAATGCTGCGTTCGTAACTGCCCCGCCAGAAGGCTTTTGCGAAACGATAGAGGCGGCTGTCGAGGCGCTCATCGCACCAGGCCACCGCCGATTCCGTCACCTGCGCGCGCCGGGCAATCTCGCTTGTCAGTTGCTGGTCCCACAGCTTCCATCCCAAGCGGCGGGCCAGTTCGGCGGCAATGGCTCCGCAGCCGCTGCCAAATTCGCGTTCCAGAGTAACGATGCGAAACATTGCGAACCTCCTTTTCAGTGGACCACGATCTCGCCTCCCGGCTTCGACTTCTTGATCAGGAACACACACGGGAGTAGACAAAGGATCACGACCCCGAGCAGCCAGAAATTATCAATGTAGGCCAGCATGGTCGCCTGCCGGATCACGTTTGCCTGCATGATCGCGAAGGCATGATGCTGCGCGGTTCCAGGCCCGGAGCCAGGCCCGGCGCCGCCGCCCGAAAAGGTGCGCGCCATCCCGCGCAGCACCGACTGAAACTGCGGATTGGCGGCGTTCAGCTTCTCCACCAGCCGCACCTGGTGAAACTGGGCGCGGCGAGCCAAGCCGGTGGTGACAAAAGAAATCCCGAAGCTGCCTCCAATATTCCGGGCGAGGTTCATCAAGCCGGCCGCGGCATTGTTCTTCTCGCGCGGCAGAGACGCATACGCGGCGATGTTAATGGGCATGAACAGAAAAGCGAGTCCGACCGCCTGGTAGATGCGCGCCATGACCATGGTGTGGAAATCCACGCTCAAGTCGAAGGTCGTCAGATGGAACAGCGAAAACGAGAGCATCGACAAACCGAAGACCATCAGCCAGCGCGGGCTGTAGCGCGAAAGCAGAAATCCAACAATCGGCATCATCACCATGGTCGCGAAACCGCCCGGGGAGAGCGCCATCCCGGAGCGTTCGGCGGTGTAACCGAGCAGCGTCTGCATGAACAGCGGCAACATCAGCGTGCTGCCGAGCAGGACAAATCCGAGCATGAACATCAGGAAGTTCGCGGCGGCAAAGGTGCGCTCGCGAAATAAGTGCAGGTCGACGATGGGGTCTTTGTGGTTCCACTCCCAGAAGGCGACAAAGATCAGCGAGGCGGCCGAGATCACGCTCAACCCTACGATGAAGTGCGACTCGAACCAATCTTCGCGCTGTCCTTTGTCGAGCATCACCTGCAGCGTTCCGAGGCCGAGCGCGACAAAACCCAGTCCGATGTAGTCAATCCGGGTTTCGCTCAGTTTGCGGCGCCTGAAGTAGGGAGGGTCCTGGATCAGCCGCTGCGTCAACAAAAGCGAAAGAATGCCAACTGGGATATTGATGAAGAAAATCCAGCGCCAGGTAAAGTTGTCGGTGATCCAACCGCCGAGCGTAGGACCGATTGCCGGAGCCGTCACCACCGCGATGCCGTAGACGGCGAATGCCATGCCGCGCTTGGCGTGAGGAAAGGTATCGACGAGAATGGCCTGCGAGCTCGGTTGCAAGCCTCCGCCGCCCGCACCCTGAAGAATGCGGAAGACGATCAGCATGGTGAGATTGGGCGCGAATCCGCACAGAAACGAACTGATCGCGAACACCGCGACGCAGCTCATGTAAAAACGCTTGCGACCCATGATCGAAGACAGCCAGCCGCTCAGCGGCAGCACGATGGCATTCGAGACGAGATACGACGTCAATATCCACGTACTTTCGTCCTGGCCCGCGGAAAGACTGCCGGCGATATGGGGCAGCGCCACATTGGCGATGCTGGTGTCGAGCACCTCCATGAACGTGGCCAGCGTCACCACGAGAGCGATGATCCACGGGTTGACCGGCGAATGCCATTCGGCGGCCTCGTTCATGGTGATCGAAGCGGCGCCCATTATTTAATCCAGACCTTCGGCACAACCGACATTCCGGGGCGGAGTTCATGTCCCTTGATCTCGCCCGGATCGAACACGATCTTTACCGGAATGCGCTGCACAACTTTGACATAGTTGCCGGTGGCGTTTTCGGGTGGCAGCAGGCTGAAGCGCGCGCCGCTCGCTCCCGCGGTGGAATCGACATGCCCCTTGTAGGTCTTGCCATTCGCATCCACCGCGATCTCCGCCGGCAAACCGGGCTTCATCTTTTTGAGCTGCGTCTCCTTGAAGTTAGCCGTGACCCAGAGGTCCCCCTCATCGAGCGGGATGATTTTCATCATTTCCTGGCCGGGCTGCACGTTTTGACCGACCTCGACGGTGCGATTGCTGACCGCTCCGCTGACCGGCGCAATCACTTTCGTGTACTGGAGGTTCAGTTCCGCCTGATCCAATTCAGCTTTCCTGCGATCGGCATTGGCTTGCGCGGAAAGGGCGCGGGCGCGCGTGGCTCGCATTGTTTGCGGCGCCGTGTCGGCGGTTCGAAGCTCGGCGCTGGCCTGCCGCAGTTTGTCCTGCGCCTGTTCGATCTGCGCCGCGAGAGCGTCGGCGCGGGCGCGGGTCATCTGCAGAGTTGCGGCTGCGGCCTGGGCGCTGGCGACCGCTTGATCGTACTGCTGCTCGGAGATCTCCTGCTTGTCGATCAGTTGTTTGTAGCGCACAAGATCGCTCTGCGCTTTGGTATTGTTGGCTTCCGCTTCAACGATCTGAGATTTGGCTGCTTCAAGCTGCTGGCGGGCAGCCGCGATTCCAGCCTGCGCACTGGAGACGCCGGCCTCCGCGCCGCTCACCTGGCTCGAAGTGCTCACGCTGGTTATTGGGACGTTAATGCCGGCGGCAGCGGCCTGCGCCTGGGCGTCGGCGTACACGGCGCGCGCCTGCGCGACTGCAACTTCGTAGTCGGCAGGGTCGATTTCGACCAGCACCGTTCCCTTCTCCACGTACTGGTTGTCTTCGACGTTGAGTTTCAGCACATGGCCGCTGACGCGCGCGCTCACCGAGTTCACGTGCCCGTCAACCTCCGCGTCGTCGGTGGATTCGTAGCTTGCGAGGTAACGCCACAGAAAGAAAATGGCGATCAGAATCACGAGGCCAGCGAGAATGAATCCCAATCGCGCGCGCGGATTGCTCAAGAACGCGGCTCGCCGCTGATAGAGGGATTCGCTGTCAGGCGGCGACTGAGACTCCGGCGCACCCGCTTCCGATTGCGGTTTGGGCTCAGCTACAACGTTGCTGCTTTCTTCCATTTGGTTACTTCCCTTTCAAGTATTCGAGAACGCCCTCTTCGGCGCGGCCCAGGGCGCGGGCAAAAGCAACTTTGGCCAGGTTGTGAAGATAGAGGCTCGAGATCAAACTCTCGTGCGCGGCCGCCACCGCTTCCTGCGCCTGAACCACTTCGAGGTTGTCGGTGACCCCGGCGGAGAAACGATCCTGCGATTGCGTCAGCGCCTGCTCGGCAAGATTCACCGAACTCTGGGCCACTTCCACCCGATCGCTCGACGACTTGAGGTCGAGCAGCGCGTTGCGGATATCCTGATCGATCTGACCGCGCACGTCCGCCATCTGCGCCTGCGCCTGCCGCAGGCTGGCTTCGGCCTTCAGAACGTCTCCATGAACCTTTCCACCCTGGAAGATCGGAATGTTCAACGTACCGACGACCGCGTACGTGGGCAGCACATCGCCGGGAACCGCGCCGATTTCGCCGTAATTCGCGGCCAAATCGATGGTCGGAAAATACCCGGCGGTGGCCGCGCTGCGCTCCAGTTGCGCGGCGACCAGACGATCGCGCGCCGCTTTGTAATCGGAGCGCAGAGAATACGCGCGCTGCAACGTGGTTTCAAGATCGGGGATGGGAAAAGCCTGGTAAGGAGCTTTGTCGGCCAGTTCGAATTCCTGGCCGGGCGCGAGTCCAATCACGCGTGCCAGCGAAATTTTCTGCTTGGCGAAGTCATTCGTAGCCGCGATCAGTTGCTGTTGGCGCGCCTGGTATTCGACCTGGGCGCGGAGCGTGTCGATCGCCGGAGCGACGCCGGCTTGCTGTTGCGCAACCGCCTTCTGGTAGAGCGCGCGCGCCGTTTCGACCTGCGCTTGCGCGGTTTCCACGCGGGCTGCCCCGGCCGTCGCCTGCAGATAGGCGTTGCCGGTCGCGAGCGCGACCAGATCGCGCGCGTCCTTCAGATTGAACCGGGCCGCGCCTTCGCCAACCACGGCAGAACGGTATTCCTGGATTGCCTTCCAGTCGAACACTCGCTGCGTCGCCGAGGCGCGTACATCAAAGTAGGAGAAAGGCCCGATGACGCGAGGAATACCAGGAAGCAGCTTGGCGGTAAATCCTTCCGCTTCCACGCTCACTTTCTCTCTGGCTTCCTGCACATCCCCGCTGACGTTCGGAAGCAGGTCGCTGAGCTGCTGCCATTTCTGTCCCCGGGCCTCGATGGTGTTGTACTCCGATAAAAGACCAGCCAGGTTCTGGCGCAAAGCCCGCTTGATCGCGTCGCTGAAGGTCAGCGGCAGGACTCCGGGGGTGGGCTTCGCATCCGGCACACTGCCAAACACTGGATTCTGTGCCGAGGTTTGAACTTGTGAGGTTTGAACCTGCATGGCTCCGTACGCCGAACTCGCGGTCGCGGCGGAAGCCGAGGTCGAGCTTTGGGCGCAAAGCGCCGCGGCGAAGATGACAATGGGCACGACCGGTAAAACCATCCGGAAAACAGCGGATCTTTTCATTATAATTAACCAGTTAGTTAGATTCTACCCAATCCCATTCCGCGAAGCAAGACACGGCCCGTGTAATGTGCGCAAGCGCGGCAATTGGCAAGTGGGACGATCCGGAGAAGCCACCGAACCTGGGCCCTCATCCTTACGAAACAAAGACGGTAAGTCTTTTGGACTCTTTTTGGCAAATGTCCGATGCAAGTTATTGAACCGCCTTCGCGATGAAGCGCGGACCCACCCGGTTTTGCAGGTGCCCCCCCCACTGGTGACAGTGACCTTGGTCATCTTGTGTAACCTCGACCCAAAGTTCAGTCTATGAAAGTCAAGCACTTCCCCGCGAACAAAAAACTGCGCGAGGGAAGCCGTGCGTATGAGCGAAGCCACGAAACTGTCGCCCAAAGGATCGGACTGGACGCGCCTCCTCACAGACCCAGACCTGGTCAGCCACCTCGGAAAACTGCTCCAAACCTATCGTGAGGTGCCTCCGGAACAGCGCGAAGCGGCGCTGCTGCGGGCGATGCGCGAGATCAAAGACGCCGCCGTCAAAGCCCGCGAAGCACGGGCAAATGTACCTGTTGCTTCGGCGGCGCCACCCGTCGTGCTTTACCATCCCGAACCAGTGGATGAAACGCCCCCGTTTGAACCAGATTTGTTCACGCCGCAAATGGGACCGGATCGCCGCCGTTATCGCCGGATCAAATGCTACGTGGCGGTGGAAATTCACATTGAGGGCGTAGAAGAGCCGGTCTGGGGCAATCTGGCGAATGTGGGCCGCGGCGGCTGCCTGGTCGAGACTGCCAGCGCCGTGCCCGCGGGCAAGGTCCTGGAGATCGGGTTGTGGGTGGCGAACGGCAAGATCTGGGTGAAAGGCGTCATCCTCAGCGGAGTCGCGATGCGCAGCGCCTCGTCGTTTGGCGTTCGGGTGAAATTCTCCGAAGCGGAACTGTCGGGGAAGGAACACCTGCGGGAATTTCTCAAATTCGTCGAGAGTACCGTCCGCAAGTTGCAAAGCGGAAAAGCCTATGTGGCGCAATTAAGGGGCTAGGGCGCTTCCCGTCTCAACTGGCCATGGCTCGATCAATCACAGTTGCAGAAGGCCGTGATTTGGCGGTGGCGACCGACCTCAGGCCGGCCCTCAGCGAAGACGTGTCGCAGTATCTGGGGAACAAGGACTTGAAGACGCTGTTACCTGGATTCGAAGGGCGCACCCGGCGCGTTTCTCTAGATCTGGGCTGAAATAGGAGAAAAATTCAATCCGTCTTCACGAATTCAATGCGCTTCACATTTCTCGTATTGAGGTACACCCCTCGTCCGGTCACTGCATATTTTTCCGCTAGCTGATCGTCCACTCGCTTCGCATCCGCCAGCAGGAAATCATTGTCATCGGCATCGGGGTCGAACGTGAAATCCTTGATCCAACCGAGATAGATCGAACCGTCGTCCAGGTAGACCACAGCGTAATCATTCGAGGGGCGGTTTATCTTCGCCCAAATCGATTGGGGATCCGGTTCGATGCCTGCCCATCGAGGAAAGCGGCGGGCAACTTCAAATCGACACCAAGCGGCAGCAATCAGGATTGCCCCGCCAAGCAGCCCGGAAACCATCAACGCAATTACTAGGCGAAACGCCGGAAAACCTGTGGCCTTTGTCTGTAACCATCCGTGAAAACAGCAGTCATCGACCCAACGGACAAAAGCGGCGAGGATCACGCCGTAAATCAGACTCCACGCTATCTGAAGAGAGTCGCTTAACTGCCTTGCTGGATACTTAGCACGGTAGAACTGCAGAGCCACAAACCCCGGCATCACATAGAGGAAGAACTCCACTATGTGCTCTGCTGGCTCCGCAATACTCGACATGAACTAACCTTTATTTGATGAGTCCGGCTTGCTTGAACTTGAGTTCTCACTCTGCTGATTCGCTTGGCTCGGTCTGCTGGATGGGGGAGGCGATGTGGGTTTCGGGCGGGTATGAGTAAATGACCTCTGAAAATCCTCGTTGAAATTACCTTTGTCTAAACTACGATCATCTGCCAAGCTACACCTCCCCGACGCTATTTCTAATTTTACACCTCTTCAGCCCAGTATCGGTTATGTATGACGTCACGACGCTTCCAACCACTCACGACTCGATCAGCATATCTCCGCCCTCAATCTTCACCGGATACACGGCCACCTTCGCGCCCGGCGGACCGGCCTTGCCGGTCTTTGGGTCCCATGCCCAACCGTGCCACGGACAGATTACCTTGCCGCCTTCGATCACGCCTTGGCCGAGCGGGCCTCCGCGATGCAGACAGATATTGTCCATGGCGCTGATTTCGCCGTTCACGTTGGCGACGCAGACCGTCTTGCCGCCGCAGGGGAATTCTTTGGCTTCGTTGAGGGCGGGAAGGTCGGAGTGAGATGTGAGTTTGGTGAACATAACAGTTGGCATTCAGCAGTTAGCACTTAGCCACTACAAGGCTCATCCAGACGCTTCGAGTTTTTGCGGTGGCCTAGGTTTGGCCAAATGCTAAGTGCTAAATGCTAACTGCTATTTCGGCTGCATCGTCTGCGCGACCATCACCTGGCGCTTGAAATTCTCCATCATGTTTTCTTCCAGCCGCACTTCGGTTGGCCGCTTGGCGAGCGTCATGGTGTCGATCTTGTCCTGCAGCTTGAGCAGCGCGTAAAACAAATTNNGTGTTGAACGGGCCGCCGACCGACGAGCACGCGCCCATCGAGATCACCCACTTCGGCTCGGGCATCTGGTCGTAAATTCGCTTCAGCACCGGCGCCATCTTCAGCGTGACCGTGCCGGAAACGATCATCAGGTCCGACTGCCGCGGGCTAGGGCGAAACACCTCCGACCCGAAACGCGCGATATCGAAGCGCGCGGTCGAAGACGCAATCATCTCGATGGCACAGCACGCCAGCCCGAACGTCATCGGCCAGAGCGCCGACTTGCGCGCCCAGTTGAAGACGTAGTCCACCGTCGAGATCATGAAATTCTTTTCGAATCTGTTCTGCAGCCAGCTCATGGGGCCTCTTGCCTTACAGGATAAACCATGTTCGCACGCCCCGGCGTGATGGGTGTCACACACCGGCGGCGAGCTAAGCTCGCCGGTGCTAGTAAATCGTGTACCCTGGCGCCGGATTCCGCACATCGGGCTTCGACGCCATCAGCAGCAGCGCGCCAATGCGCTTGAATGCTTTCATATCGTCGAGACTGTGGAAGAAAGCCGTCTGGTAGTTGTCGGGCGTGGGCGTGTCGTCGGGGATCTGCGCATACCCCACGTTTTCGAACGCGTGTTTCTTCAG
Source organism: Candidatus Acidiflorens stordalenmirensis (assembly GCA_003139995.1). Lineage (GTDB taxonomy): Bacteria > Acidobacteriota > Terriglobia > Terriglobales > Acidobacteriaceae > Acidiflorens > Acidiflorens stordalenmirensis. Next base: position 52,635 of record PLIC01000201.1, read on the forward strand.
CAGTTCGACGTACTCCGCCGCCGAACGAACATGCACCGGCACCTTTAATTTCGGCACCCATTGCAGCGAATAAGGATTGTCTTTGTAGAGATTGATCAAAATGAACAGCCGCCCGTGCGGCGCCATAACGCGAAAAAGCTCGGCCAGCGCGCGTTCCTGATCGGGATAGTAATAAAACGATTCCACCGAAAGCACTTTGTCGAAAAAGTTTTCTTCCCACGGGATCCGCGCCGCCGATCCGACGACGAACATCACGTTGTCGAATTCCTTCGAAGCGGCTCGCGCCTGCCGCAGCATCTCGTCGGAAATGTCGACTCCGACCACCTGCCCAAATCCTTGTGGCCCTTCGCCCACCATGCGGGCCAGCAGTCGAGTCGCCCACCCTGATCCGCAGCCAAGATCGAGAATGCGCTCACCCGGACGCAGGTCCATGCGGCGCATGGTTTTCTCGGTGATGTCGAGGTGATGGCGCTCCATCTTCACGCCTTCACCGTTATCGGCCCAGCGGTTGAATTCCTGCTGCAGGCGCTCGTCGGGGGATTGGGGTCTGTCGCGTGTCACGCGTGCACTCCTCGCTGTTCGTCGTTCGCTTTTCGCTGTTCACTCCAGGCTCGAAGCCCACAGCTCACTCCGTGATTTTGCGCAACTCTTCGAAGAACGTTGGATACGACACTCCCGCCGCATCCGCGCCAACAATCGTCGTCTCGCCTTCCGCTCGCAACGCAGCCACGGCGAACGCCATGGCAATTCGGTGATCGCCGAACGAATCCAGTTCCGCGCCGTGCAGATGCTGGCCGCCAAGAATCCGCATTCCATCGGGCCGCTCTTCGACTTCGGCGCCCATTTTCCGCAGATTAGCAGCGACGGCCGCGATGCGGTCCGTCTCTTTCACTCGCAACTCTTTGGCGTCGCGAACTTCGAGGCCACCCTCGGAGTACGGCGCAACCGCCGCCAGAACCGGAATCTCGTCAATCAGCGCAGCCGTATCGGCGCCGGCGATTACTGTGCCCTTCCACGCCGCTCCTCGCGCCTCAATCGTGCCCACCAATTCACCCTGATGTTCTTCCAGATGCGCGACCGAAATCTTCAACCCCATCTGCACCAAGATATCGAGCAGCCGCGCCCGCGTCGGATTCATCAAGATCCCGGGCAAGGCGATCTGGGATCCGGGAAACAACGCCGCCGCGCAAAGAAAGAACGCGGCACTCGAAAGATCGCCGGGCACATGCGCTTCAATCGCGCGCAGCCGCTGTCCGCCGGCGATCCGCGATGCGTTCCCGATCCGCTCGACTTCGGCCCCAAACGCCCGCAGCGCAATTTCGCCATGATCGCGCGTGCGCATCGGCTCCTCGACTACCGTCTCGCCTGCGGCGAAGAGCCCGGCAAACAGCACGCACGATTTCACCTGCGCGCTTGCCACCTCCGGCCGATGGCGAATTGCCTTCAGAGAACCACCGTGAATTCTTAGCGGAGGGCGTCCGCCTTCGGCAGCTTCAATCTTCGCTCCCATCTCGGAAAGCGGCGTCATGATGCGCGCCATCGGTCGCCGCGAAAGCGACTCGTCTCCGCACAACTCGCTGGTAAAGGGCTGGCCGGCAAGAATTCCGCTCAACATGCGCATGGTCGAGCCAGAATTTCCGCAATCGAGCACCTCCGCCGGAGCTGTCAGCCTCGGCCCCATGCCACGGACTTCAATCGCTCCGTCGTCTTCCAATCGCTTCCACTCGCAGCCGAGCTTGGCCACGCAATCGAGCGTGCTCTGGCAATCGCGCGCCGCCGAAAAATTCTGGAAACGGCTTGTGCCCTCGGCAATCGCCGCCAGCATGGCATAGCGGTGCGAAATGGACTTATCGCCGGGAATGCGAACGGCTCCGCGCACCGCGCACGCTGGACGGACGACAACATTCGAAACATCAGGCATGAATTTAATATAACGGAGATTCCCGACCCGAGAGAGGACTCAGCGTTGCCCGCTCGTGTGGGGACGGGCGTGTGGGGACGGGGCTTTGCCCCGTCCAAGCCGAGCGCAGCTCGGCAGCCGCCTGTGGCCACAGCAACTCTGGATTCGCCATAGCGGGCTCGGCCTACTGCGCGCGCACTCGCCCGGCGGCTTCCGCGAGGATTTCCTGCGGCACGTCCCGCAGCTTGACGTGGAATTCGAACATCGGAGTTTCGGAGCCGCGCCCCCACCGACTCACTTCCCAATGCGCGCGGACAAACTTGATCTCTGGCCGCGCCGTCAGATTGAGCAACAGCGGAACTTCCTCGCAATAGAACTTTTGCGGAAAAGCCGCGACCGGCTTCGGATCCCACGCGACGCCATCCGCCGATCCGAAGATGCCGACATCGAGCGATTCCTGTTCGATCATGTTGGCGATGGCGAGCGTCAGCAAAAAAATCCGGCCCTCCGCCCGGCTTAAATCGAGCGCAGGCCCGTCTCCTTTGGTAGTAACCGTCGTTTTTTCGGGAACAAGGAAGGCTTCCATCATGACGCAGAAATTCTAGCAGAGAGACGATGCCGCGAGCTGTGACGAGGGCGTCCGTCCCTACGCGACCACTGTATCCAGAAACTGCCGCAGCACTGTCCCGACTAACTCCGGCTGTTCCCACGGCGCGTAATGTCCCGCCTTCGGAATCACCTTCAACTGGCTGCCCGCAATGTTCTGCCGCATCAGTTCGCCGTCGGCTACGGTCGAGAGCACATCTTCTTCTCCGATCGCGATCAGCGTGGGCACGTTGATGGTCTTCAGATCCGCGACCGCGTCGGGACGCTCCGCCATGCCGCGCTGCACTTGGCTGATGTCCTCGGCGGACATTTTGCGCATCATAGCACGCGCGCCGGCGACTAGATCCGGACGCGTGGCCACCGTCGTGCGCCCCATCAGCTTTGGAATCATGCTCTCGATAAACGGTTCGGTTCCCTGTTCCAGAACGGCGTCCGCGGCCTTCAACCGATTTGCCCGCGCCTCTGCGTTGTCGGCCTGAGGCCGCGTATCGCAAAGCGCAAGCGACGCAACCCGCCCGCGAAACCGCCGCCAAAATTCAAACAGAATATATCCGCCAATCGAACATCCAACAAACGCGGCCTTCCGAATGCCCTCCGCGTCGAGCACGCGGGCCACGTCGCTCGCGTGTTTTTGCATGAGGGCGGGCCCTTCGCCAATCTCGGAATCGCCGTGCCCGCGCAGGTCGGGAAGCACCAGCCGGTAGCGCGCATCGAGCGCCGTTGCCACCGGATGCCAGAATTCGTGGTCGCTCGGAAAGGGATGGAGAAGAACGACCGGCGGGCCGTTTCCCCGAATTTCATAGAAGATTTCGGCGTCGTCGCTGCGCAGGAAGGGCAAGGTCTCAGGTCTCAGGTGTTAAGTCGAATCACTGGTGTGCATGCAAATACGAAGGGCGTCTTCGCGTGACGACGCCCTTCGTGTTCCGATCGATCTTGTTAGTGTGCGGGCGGAGCCTCTGGCGCAGGCGCGGCTCCGGGGGCGTGTTTCGGCGCGTGCTTTGCGGCCCGCTCAGGCGCCCAGTATTGGGGATCGGCATCGATCCAGGATCTTTCAACGTAGCTCCATTCCGGATTCACCATCCAGATGTTGTCCTCTACGCTGGCCACACTCTCCTCGGAAAGCTTGTTCATCCGGCGCCTTCCTTCGTCGCCCAGCGCAGCGCCGAAATCCTTCTTATGCGCCAGGCCAGTGTCCACATCCTTGAGGGACGTCATCGGCACCAAGACAAGATAAGAGTCCGTCACACCCATCAGTCCTTGGTAAGTCGCCCAGGGGACGTTTTGGCCGCTCTTGAGGCTGGCGTCGCGATAAAGCTTCATCAATTCCTCGAAGTGTTCGTTGTGCCCGGAGCGCATATGGAAGACGATCACCTCCCAGTAATGGGAGTGCGGTATGTCCGCTCCGGCAACGTTGTTGCTGAGGTCGGGGCGGTAATGCCAGATGGTGTAGTGGACCTCGGATATGTAAGGCGCCACGCGCGCGTCCAGCGCGTCAAACCTAGCGTCGGCCGCCGCGTCGCCGAGGAGCCACTCCTCGTTCTTTTGCAGGGCTTCATAAGAATCGTAGCCGGTGAGGTAGATGGCTCGAGGTGGGCCGGTCAGGGCCTCCATCGCCAGGACGTGCGTCGGGTCCTTAAGGTGCTCCGACGCGTCAGGATATTCCGAAGCAACTTTGTCGTAGGGTCCATCCGCGTAGGGTTTTATGTTGACCGTTTCGATGTTGAGGATGTTGGGTGCCGGAACTGCCGGAGTTTGTGCGTGTGCGGCCAAGGGGCCTGTCAGTGTCAATGCCAGGGACAATCCAGCGACGGAACAAAGCCATTTCTTCATGTCTGCCCACCTCCAGGGGGCCAAAAGGGAAATTAAGGAAGAGGAAAGAATCGAAACCTGCGAATACCTCAGTCACACGGGTACACCTAGGTCCGAGCGCGTCTCCGGGGTGAGAATCTACTTCCTGTGCCAACACCCATCCCTGGATTCGTCGGTTGCCTAACAAGGAGGCAACCTGGCTAGGAGTCACCGTATCACGATAATAGGAGGACCACCTCTGTGGTATCTGTGGTGTCTCCGGTGGTGGTAGGCGAACGCGGGCGTGACCACGGACATCGCGAACACAGCGGCTAACAATAAAACCAAGATGTTCTTCATTTCTGCTCCAGTCATTCCTCCCGGATGGACTTAAGTCGGGATTTCTATTTTGGGTTTCCGAGTGGCCGACGGTAAACCCAGGGTTTCCATTTTGGATTCGCCACGCGCCGATTAAAGCATTGTCGGCGGCGTCTGATCTGTTCACAATTGCTCATTTTGGCAGGGGATCGGTTCGGAACTCAGATTTGCCGCTCGTTGCAGCCGATACTTCAGACATTAGGTCTCAGGCTATTGAAGACGGGGCAACACCATTTCTACAGCTAACTCGTCACTGGCTGTTGTGCCGCGACCACAGGTTTCAGTTCCGGCTCCTCCGGGATGATGATCCAGGCAAGCACGTATGCCACGAAGCCCGGGAAGATTCCGCACGCGAGCGTAATGAAGAACCAGAGGATGCGCACGAGCGAAGTGTCGAGATCAAGATACTGAGCCAGCCCGGCACAAACGCCTCCGATCTTTCTGTCAGCGCGTGAGCGCATCAGTTTCTTCGGCATCGGCGGAATCCCCACCACGTTGCCGCAGTGGGAGCAAAAGCGCCCGTCCTCAGCGATGGCCTTGCCGCAAGCGTTGCAGTACATGATTGTGTCTCCCTTTACTTTAGGATACGACGATTGCGAGGAAAATGTTCCGTAAGCCGCTCTCTACTCCCGGTACGCGTCCTTAATCCTCTTCCGCGCCTTGTCCGCTTCGGCGTTGCCCGAATTTACAGCCACGACCGCCTCATATTTCTTCACGGCCAGGTCCCGCTTCTGAAGCTGGTCATACATTTCGCCGGCTCCCAGATTCGCTTTCTGCAGTAATTCAGGATCGGTGCCCGCGACCTCGCTCACCAGCTCGTAAGCCGTGGCTGCGGCCTGATACTTCTTCTCAACGCGCAGCAGGTCGCCGAGTCCTATGGCCGCCATTTCGTAATGCAGGCTGCCGTACTTTCCCTCGCGCCCGTTCTGCCACACCCGGCGATACTGTTCCTCGGCTTCTCCGTTCTTGCCGGACGCCCGCAGCAGATTCCCCTCTTCGAGCGGCAGAAGATAATTGCGCGGGAAGCGAGGGCCGAGCGCACCCGCTATCTGCAAAGACTCGCCATAGCGGCCTTCGCGGCGCAGGAAAACCATGAGCACAATCCCGGCGTCCACGCTGGTTTCGCCATTGGCGTGGTAGGCATCGTTCAGATAGTGAAGCCCCTTTTCTTTGTCTCCGCTCAATCCAACGAGCGCGGCCGCGATCTTTACCGCCAACGGCAAGTTCCCCATCACGTAGTTGTGGGCTCCCACGACCAGCTTGGCGTCGGTGTACTGCGGAGCCAACTCGAGAACACGCTCGTGATCGCGGCGCGCTCCCACGGCATTGCGCAGAGCGGAAAACCAGGCGCGCTCGATCAGCGCCGTGTAAAGCGCAAACTGTCCGCGGGTAACGCCGCGGGCATAGAGCATATCCACGTTGTTCGGATCGCGCGCCAGTTCGTCGTTTTCCAGTTTCTCGGCTTGCGCGACCAGTTGCTTAATGCGCTCCTTCTGCGCGGGATCGGCGGGACGGTGCGCTTTTCCGATGAAATTGTCGTTCGAGTAATCCCCGCTATTCATCGCGCCCATGCGATACAGTTCCCGCACCTGAATCGCGGAGAGCAGGTGATTCAGGGCAAACGGATCGTTCGGATGACGCGCCACGATCCGCTCGAAATCCTGAATCGCCGCGTCGTAGTCGAGGTTGTAATAGTGCTCGAAAGCCGCCTGGTTCAGCGGATCTGCAGGACGGAGGGGGACCGAAACCGCAGGGTCCGTTGCCAAACAAACATCGGCAAGAACCAGCAGCATGATGGCGGTCAAAGCAGGACGATGCCGGGAGAGGAAGAAGACCACGCCTATTTAGTTTAACAGTTCTCAGTTCCCGGTTCTCAGTTCTCAGTCAAAACAAATCGGCTCGCCACTGAGAACTGAGAACCGGGAGCTGAGAACTCCAGCCAGGAGCTGAGAGCTGCCAGGAACCAAAGCGGATACGTCCTCTTTCGAGCCAAGTCATGCAAAATGGGGTAATTAGGGCTTGGGTTGCGTAATTCTTGCCCTCTGGAGCGGCCGCCTTCCCCCTCGGCCCGCTCGTAAGTGTCGTCTTTGCAGTGGCTTGCTTTGGTGATTCGCTTGCGATCCGAAAAGAACCGGAAGAAGAAGAGCTCCTTATGGCAGAAGCAGTCGATCAGACTCAGCACGAATTTTGGCGAGCGCCCATACCGGCGTCCAAGGCTGTCGCCAACCCGGAACGAAGGGCAACCTGCCGTTGCGGAACCGAGTTCATCGTCAGCTCACTCTACTGTCATGCCTGCGGCGCCAGCCGACCCGGTCTGAATTCCGCGCGCGCGCTGGAAATCCCTGGCGTGGCTGAACTCGCCTCGCTCGGTGAACGGCTCGGGATCACTACGCCCGCCCTCATCGCTTTTCTGCTTGGCGTGCTCTGCGTGGTGGGAGCGCTGGCGGTCAGCGTGTTCTTCAGCGCCCGAACCGCACTCGACTGGCAGGCCATCCAGCTATGGCGCATCGAGTGGCTGCTGGCGGCGATTGCCGCGTTTGCCGCCGGGGTCTTGCTGAAGAAATAGAGAGCTGTCAGCTCTCAGTTTTGTCTTAATCTAGCCTTTAACATTGAAAACGGACCCGGACTAAGACTCACAGCCCCCCGTGAAACCGGCCGAATGCGTGGGCAAGCATTAGCGACATGATCAGGATGCCAGCCCCGAGGACAAGGACGTGCCGGGTCTTGCGCAGTTCGAAGTTCCCGACACGGCACACCAGCAAATAGCCGACAGCAAGATTGAAAAATCCCCACAGCACATTGACCATCGAGGACGACAGCCCTACCCCGGGCGGGCTCGCGAAGGGACTCTGGAAGGCATGGCCCGAGATCCCATTGCCGAAATGCGGTAGCGCGTTCGCCAGGAAGGCGCCCCCAAAGAAGTACGCCAAGTACTGATACCAGCGCATGATTCTCTCCATTTTGAATTCCATCCTCCCGCATCTCTACCGGAAATTCCACTCAGTTTCGCGAATGGACGTGCTCTGTTTCCGAGATGATCGCGCTGGGCCGCCGTTGCTGACCCATGCGGTAGAGGTGATGCAACGGGCCCGCTCCCTTGCCCAGAGGATAGGCATTCGCAATCGCCGCCGAGACGTACGCTTTGGAGAGAAGAACCGCCTCGGGCAGTCCGCGCCCATGCGCCAGGTGGCACGCCAGCGCCGTGGCGAACGCACATCCCGTGCCGTGGGTCGCATTCGAGTGCTGACGGTCCGCCTTGAAAACTTCCTTTTCGATGCCTCGCGCGGTCGTGAAACTCAGGAGATCGATCGCCTTCTCCAGATGGCCTCCGGTGACGACCACATTCGCCGCTCCCAGAGAGTGCAGACAATCGGCCGCCTCGCGCATCTGATCGAGATTCGTGACGGCAATCCCGGTCAAAGCGCTGGCCTCGTCAAGGTTCGGCGTGACTAACTGCGCCAGCGGGAGCAACCTCTCAATCAATAGCCGGGTCCCCGCCGCATCCAATAAATCCGCTCCGGAACTCGACTTCAGAATCGGATCCAGCACCACATGAGGCAGCCTGACTTTTCCCGGAGAAGTCTGGCCCGGAAAACCGCCCAGAAAATCCGCGACCACCGCAACCACCCGCTCGTTGCCCAGCATGCCGATGTGGACGGCTTCCACCGCCAGGTCTGAAACTAGCTCCTGCAACGTCTCGGCAACGATCTTCGGATCGACACCCACAACCCGCTGCACTCCCCGCGTCGACTGGATCGTCAAAGCCGTGATGCAGGCGACGCCGTAACATTCATGGGCCGCTATCGTCTTGATGTCGGCGGTAATGCCGGCGCCCGAACAAGGGTCGAACCCGGCGATCGTCAACACCACGGGTGGAATCACAGCCATGCTGTCAACTCTAAACCCAAAGTGAAAATAGGGCCAAGCCTCAAAGAAAATCCGTGCACCCTTGTCATCCTGAGCGGAGCCAAGCCATGAGCGAAGCGAATGGCTTGGCGGAGTCGAAGGACCCCTGCACCCTGACGATCTTCTCATTCGCCGCAAGGCATTCCCCCGATGCTCTCTGGGCAGCCCGCCCGATGTTCCATGGCAGCAACAATGGCAGCGATAGGTAGTGTCCTAGCTTGAACTTCTCACGCTAGAATATAGCCGTTGAAAAGCAGGAGGAAACCGATTTGTCCCTTCCGCCCGAAGTGCCCCAACCAGTAAACCGACCGAATGCAGAGGCAGAACCCGTTAACCAACTCCAGAAGATAGAACGCGAAATGACTGGCTTTGAACGGGCTACCTTGCGATGGGCTAAAGTCGCTGTAATCATGTCGGCCCTCGCCGCGCTGTTTGTTTGCCTGCAATGGTGGGAGATGCATCAAGGCGGGGCCGATACCCACACTTTGGCCCAAGCCGCCGATACGCAAGCCAAGAAGATGACCGACATGTCCACCGCGGCAGACAAAATCAGGCAAGCCGCCGAGGATATGGTCACTCAAGATCGAAGGATTGCCGATAATGCCCAAAAGGCCCTTGATGCCAGCAGTAAACAAAGCAAAGCTTCTCTGGATGCCAGTATCGTCAGCTCTCGGTTGGAACAAAGAGCATGGGTCGGTGTCACAGATCTTCATCTGGTTGGCACCATAGAGGCTGGGAAACCAATTAGCGCGGTAGCGGTTCTCAATAATACTGGACGCACTATTGCTCGAGATGTGCGATCTGTTCTTGTTGTCCACACTAGCCTTGGACCCATTGATATTGAGGAATACTCCAAGCATCCCGATGAGCCGATGGGAGAGCCATTTGGTTTGAAACAGGGGGTATTCAATTTGTTCCCAAACCAGATAATGAACTTGCCAGCCCAATCCGGGGTCCCAGATGCCGAAGCGGTTGAGGCCATACGCACTCGCATTAGAATTCTGTACGCATTTGGCCAGGTCTCCTACATGGACGTGTTTTCGCGCCATCACATAACGAACTTTTGTGGGGTATATACACCACCCACCTATTTGGCCGCGACTGCAACCGCCGTTCCGAGTGATGCCAGACTCGGAACATGCAGTACCCACAACTATGCAGACTAGAGCGGGTGCCGGGTGCCCCACCCTAACGTCGCGTCTTTTGCGACGTTAGGGTGGGATTCCACCGCCGCATAAATCTCAGGATCTCCCTGGAAGCAGAAAACCGCCGGGTTCCCAGCCACTGCATACTGGGTACTGGCAACTGATTTTTTCATCACAAACAGACAGTGATCGCCATAATAGACATCCAGCGCGACCGATGCGAAAATGTTCCCTGATTAGGGCAAGAACAAGGCGCAAGTGTGCCCGTCGCCAGAGACGGACTTCGAAGCCGCCCCAAAGTCATTTTCAGCGCTCTTTGACACTCTAGGTTGAGGCGTTTAGCGGGCGT
>PLIC01000201.1:62797-66713 GCA_003139995.1 Candidatus Acidiflorens stordalenmirensis
GAAGCGAACGGATCTCGTAAGTCGTTTATCCTCAAAGACCCTCTATGTAAGCCCTTTAGAATCAAAGACCGAAGCTGAAATCTCCTCCTAAGCCCATGATTCTACAAGGCAGGGGGGGAGGGGGGTAGGGGTACTCAAGAGTAAACAGGCAAGAAATACACAGGTAACCTTGGAGCGTCCGATTACGCGCCGCTGGCCTATTGACACGCCCACCCGCCCCCGGTAGCATTTCACAATCGTCTCACCAAAGGAGCATACGACCAAGAAAACGACTTTCCAAGATTGAGAGGTAACTGAATGCGACGACGTTTAGCCGAAGGCCTGGCGGTGCTTCTATCCATCGCCAGTCTGGGGGCCGGAGCCGCATCCGGGCCAAGCAGCCTGGAAGCCGCCAAGGTCACACATGCGCTGGTCATTGAGACCAGTGGGCACAAAACCCGAAAGACGAACAGTTCGAAGTCCAAGGCCTATCAAGTAGGGACCGCGTCCTGGTATGGAGAGTTTTTTCAGGGCAAACAGACAGCCAGCGGAGAACCCTACGACATGCGCGATTTCACGGCCGCTCACCCCAGCCTTCCGCTGGGCACGTTCGTCAAGGTCACCAACCTGAGGAACGGCAAGGCCGTTGTGGTTCGCATCAATGACCGGGGTCCGGTTGTGGACGGCCGGATCATCGACGTTTCCTACAACGCTGCGTGCGCGCTGGGCTTCAAAGAGCGCGGTGTGCAGAAGGTCCGCGTGGACCTCTACCAGCCTACGAACCTGGCGCTGCTGCAACCTGTAGCCAACTTCCACTAAACCCGATACACTCGGCAACGATAGACGACAGTTGAGAGTATGGATCCGCGCCAGCGTCTCATCGTTGCCCTCGATGTATCTACGCCCGCAGCCGCCCGGAAGATCGTGGCGGCCGTCGGCGACTCCGCCCTCACCTACAAAGTTGGCATGCAGCTTTACACTGCCGAAGGTCCGCCGGCCGTCCGCGAACTGGTGGACTCGGGACGCCGCGTCTTTCTCGACCTCAAGTATCACGACATTCCAAACACGGTCGGAGCAGCCGTCCGCGAGGCGGCCCAGCTAGGCGTGAGCATGCTGACCGTGCACGCCTCCGGAGGCGGCAAGATGTTGCGAGCCGCCGTCGAAGCCGCGCTAGCTGCCAAGCTCAACTTGCTAGTCCTGGCGGTCACAGTGCTGACCAGCCTGGACGACGGCGACCTGGGCAAGATTGGCCTGCGCGGAGGAGTGCTCGATCAAGTCCTGCGGCTGGCCGCGCTGGCACTGTCGAACGGATGCCACGGCGTGGTCGCGTCGGCGCAGGAAGCCGCCGCGCTTCGCAAGGAGTTTGGCCAGGAGTTTGGCCGCGACTTCGCCATAGTGACTCCCGGAGTGCGCCCAGCCGGCAGCGGACACGACGATCAGGCGCGCGTCGTCACTCCCGCGGAAGCGATTGCCGCCGGAGCGTCGCACATCGTCGTCGGGCGCCCGATCACAGAAGCCTCCGACCCGGCGGCCGAAGCGCGGGCGATTCTGGGACAGATTGGGTAGGTCAGTTCTCAGTTCTCAGAAAAAGCAAAAGGCGCGACAAATTGCCGCGCCTCTTCACTGTTGTGTAGCTGGTTTTACTAAGAGCTGAAAACTGAGAACTCGGGCTTACAGTTTCTCGAAGAATTCACACGCCGAGCACGAAATATAGATTCCTCCCGGCACGCCGCGCTCGCGATCTTTCACGCGCTTGACGATGCGAGTCTCCTTGCCGCACTTGGGACATGCGGTCGATTTCGTAGTGTCCATGACCTTCTTCCGGTCGGCTGTCTTTGCAGTTTTCGCCATTCGTCTCTCCTGACAGGAATGTGCCGCCAGCCCAAAGGCCGCGGTTCTACCTAGCAATTGGGGAGTATCCAGAAGCGCAGTATCGACGAACGCCGGCCCATCTCGAATGAGTCTCGAATCGGCCCGGCAAGATCAACACGCGCGGAAGCGGTGCACTGTACTCGCCATAAGAATCTTACACGAATTGCCGCTCTTGATTCTGTTCTCGGTTCCCGGTTCTCAGAAAAAGCAAAAGACGCGACGACGAGCCGCGCTCCTTTTGCTGTTGTGTGGCTGGTTTTGACTGGGAACTGAGAACTGGGAACCACGAGGTGTGATCAATCCAGCAGCGGAGGCGTTTGCCACGCACCGCGCTCCGCTTCGAGTTTCGCCGCGACCGCGAGCACGACTTCTTCTTGCCACGGCCGTCCGACGATCTGCACGCCAATCGGCAAGCCCTCTGGCGCATAGCCCATCGGAACCACGACTGCGGGAAAGCCCAACAGGTTGAACCACTCGCAATAGCTCCAGGCGTCGAGATACTTCACCGTCTTCCCTTCCACCTGCCACTCGCGCTCGCCATGACGGAATGCGGGGAGAGCAGCAGTGGGGCAAATCAGCACGGGATATTTCCGCATCTGCACGAGAATTTTCTCGCGCACCGCATCCCGTCCCAGCCAAGCGGCCAGCAGCGACTCGCCCGTGTGTGTCGGCTCGGCGTTCCTCCAGCCAAGAAACTCGCGCAGAATCGGGCTCAGCTCGGATTCGTGACCCCGCAGCATGGACCCGAGAATCATCCCTCCCGCCCTGCCGAAGAATTCCCACCACAGTTGACGCGCTTCTTCGAGACCCTCGGGACAAAATGGCTCGACATGAAATCCGCAGCTCGACAAGAGCGCCGCTGCCCGATTCACCGCCGACTTGGTTTCTTTCGTAACTGGAGTTCGCCCATCTTCTTCGAAGAACCCGATGTTGATGCCCCGGATCGCCGCTTCCTGAATCTCACGCACCTCGACCGGCGCGGCACACGGATCGCCGTCGTCACACCCTGTCATCACTTCAAATAGTGTTCGCACGTCTTCTATCGTGCGTGCCATCGGCCCGACCACTCCGATTAACGCAAAGGGGCCAGCAGATTTCGGATAGTGTCCGGTCGATGGAATACGTCCGGGAGTGGGCTTCAATCCGCAGATGCCGCAGAAGTGCGCCGGTTCGCGGATCGAACCGCCGCCGTCGCTGCCCACGCCGCCGGCCGAAAGTCCCGCGGCGATGGCGGCAGCCTCTCCGCCGCTCGATCCGCCCGCAGTGCGCGTCAGGTCCCAGGGATTGTTCGTTCGTCCATAAAGAAGGTTATCGGTTTCCCAGGCCATGAGCAGTTCGGGCGTGTTAGTCACGCCGAGGATCACGGCCCCCGCCGCGCGCAGGCGCGCGACTAGCGGCGCATCCTCGGCGGCGATGTGTCCGGCACGCAAACGCGTACCTGCTTCACAAAGATGTCCGGCAACATCAATCGCAGACTTGGTGGAAACCGGCACACCATGCAGCGGTCCGAGTTCGCCTCCGCGCAGAATCGCTTTCTCCGCCTCACGCGCCTGAGCCAGCACGGCTTCCGGCTTGCAATCGACGAACGCGTTCAGCTTGGGATTCAGGCGTTCGATGCGATCGAGGTGAGCGCGCGCCACCTCCACCGGCGAAACCGCTTTTCGGCGGATCTGCGCCGCGATTTCCCGCGCGGAAAAAAGATGAGGGCTTGACGTCATGGAGTGTGAAGAACGCCGCAACTCAGGATATCAGCGAAGGCGTTTCCTTCGTGGCGTTTCCTCCGTGGGACCTCGTGCCCCGTGGCCAGCGAGCGCAGTCGCCGGTTTGCGACAACGATCCGGTCGGTGGCCGGTAAGTCACATACTTGACGGATTCCGTATTGGGCTGCGCTTTAAGGACGTGCCTTGGAATCACAGCCTTAGAGTTGGCGGACCATCGAATCGGACGGCTCGATCCTCGACAAAACGATTCTCCTTCCAAAGGAAAGCAAGATTTGGGAATATAGTCATACTCTATGCGACTGATCTTCACCGTTCTAGCTTTAAAGCATTTTTTGTATCACTGT
>PLIC01000153.1 GCA_003139995.1 Candidatus Acidiflorens stordalenmirensis
GCCGACTTTGTCAGAGACGCCTGATAACGTAAACCATCCCTGTCAGTCGAGCCGCAATAGCACATGTAGCTAGATTGATCCCGTGACTATTGCAGCTTGGCGTACTCCGCCTTGGCTTCCTTCAGGATGGGGATGTCGGGGTCGGCGTCTTTCCAGAGCGTGAGGAAATCTTTGTAGGCGGCACGGGCTTTCGTGGTGTCGCCTTCCACGGCGTAAGCGCGAGCGAGTCCGAGGCGAGCAAGAGCGCCCCATGGAAAGTTCACCACCAGCCCTCGGTGGTCAATGAACTTCTGAAATTCCGCTGCCGCTCGGTTGCCGTCGTGGAGCATGAGATAGGCTTCCCCACGCAAATAAACTGGGCACAGGAATATCGCAAGGTTCGTCGGTCTGCTAAGTTCGATTGTGCTCGGCACCTTCAATAATTCGATTGCTCGGTTCGCGTCTTTGCGCTCCAAGGCGACAGCTGCTCGGATTGTGGGCAGCCAATACCTCTGCACTAGCGTGTCCAGCGGGAATGTCTTGTCGAGTTCGGCCGCCAGTTTTTCCGACCCTGCCGTATCACCTGCCCGCGCCAAGGCCAGCGCTGCCATCGCCCGCACATCGCGGTTCGGGGCCAGCTTTATTGCTGCATCGGCATCGGCACGCGCATGCTCCCGGTTTCCCGATTCCACTTCGCGCAGCGCTGCCGCTGCCTGGTATAAAGCGGCAGTCTCCTCGGCGTCATTGTGCTGGGCAGAATCCATCGCCCGACGGGCCAGTTCGTGCGCGTTCTTTAGCTTGCCGTACCAACCTTCAGTATCCGCTTGCGATGCCAGCAACAGGTCTTCCGTGCCCAGTTTTCCCGCCGCTGCCGAGACCAACTGTGCCATCTGCGCCGTATCGCCCTTCAGAAAAGCCAACCAGTAGCGGTTCTGGAGCAACTCCAGCTTGCGTTCCTCCGCCTGCTTGTACACCGCCTCGGCTTCATCCAGCCGGTTGAGGGTCATGTAGATGAAGCCGAGGTTGCCATAGTTGTCCACATCATTTGACCCCAGGGTCAGCGCCTTCCGGAACTCTTCCAATACCTTTTCCCAGTTTGCCAGGGACTGGGAAACCACTCCCAGCATTCTGCAAGGCAAGTCGTCTCTGGGGTAGGTCTGCTGCCACAGTTCAAAGCTCTGCGAGGCCCTCTCCAGTTCTCCCGTCACGTGAAAGTAGTATGTTCCCTCGATTAAGAACCGCTCCCGCTCGCTCACCTTCTCCCGCAGGTCGTAAGCCTTTCGCGCATTCTCCTCCGCCCGGCCCAGTTCGCCGTGGTCGCCATAACCAACTGACAAGGCCCAGTAGGCCATGGCAAAATTCTGGTCGATTTCTACCGCTCGCTTGTAGAAAGGCAGCGCGGCGGCGGCCCCCTTCGCATACCGCGTCTTGCGTCCCAGGCTGTAGGCTTTCAGCGCCTCCAGCGATGGCGTAGTCGCTTCCTCCACCGGAGTGGCGTACTCCTGCACCGAACGGAGTGACTCGCCCAGCTTGCCCCGCAGGCTGACGGCAGCAGCGCTCAGAGCCTTGAGTACCGCTTCCTTACCCGCCGCCTGCTCCTGCGCTTCGGCCAGCAAATCGCCCGTGTTGCAGTTCACGGCCTTCAGACCAATCACGTACTGGCTGCCCAGCCCCGCAATCGAGCCGGTCAGCATGGCCTTGCTGCCGGTGCGCTGGCAGACTTCGCGGGTGACGTTCGCCGTTAGGCGGTCATCGGGCGAATGTCCCATCAGTTTCAGGGTCTCATTTACCCTACGGTCAGAAAGCAGAGCGAGAAAAGGCGATTGCTCAAGCTGTACCGAAAGTCCTTGCTTCAGCGTGTCGTCGAATACTGTATCGCCCGTCTTGTTATCGAAATCGGAAAGAACGATGGTGTCTTTGTCGGTCAGGCGCGTGCTTTGCCGATGCGACCGATAGTAAAGCCCGCCCGCTACAAGCAAGGCGACAAGCAGGAGCGGAACCGCAATCTTCCAGAGCTTCGCAAGCCGAGCCGCAGGAGCTTCTGCCGCCGCACTCAGTCCGCTCTCGGAATCCCGCTTCAGCCGTTGCAAATCCGTTCGCATGTCGGCTGCGTGCTGGTAGCGCAGGTTGCGGTCTTTCTCCAGCGCCTTGTTGATGATCTCTTCCAGCTTGGGCGGCACATCGGGATTCAGCCGCACGGCAGGAACAGGTGCGCGGTTCAGGATCGCATCGAAGATCGTCGCTGTACTGTCGCCACGAAATGGCAACTGCCCCGTGGCCATCTCATAGAGAACAGCTCCAAACGAAAACAGGTCGGTGCGTGCATCTAATTCCTTAGCCCGTACCTGCTCCGGCGACATGTACGCCACCGTTCCCAGCGTCGTGCCCTTACTGGTCAAGTCCGTGCTGGCCGAAGCCGTTGGCGCGGAGGCATCACCTGCCTCGGTCTTTGAACTGGCGCTTATCTTGGCCAAACCGAAATCCAAAATCTTGGCGTGCCCGCGTTCGGTGACAAAGATGTTGGCGGGCTTGATGTCTCGGTGGACGATACCAGCGGCATGAGCCGCATCAAGAGCGTCCGCGATCTCGATTCCGAGCGACAACAGGGTTTCAATTTCCAGCGGACGACCGGCAATGCGTTGCTTCAGGGTTGCGCCGTCCAGAAACTCCATGACGATGAAGGACTGCTCACCGTACTTGCCGATCTCGTGGATGGTGCAGATGTTTGGATGATTGAGAGCGGACGCCGCGCGTCCCTCTCGGTGGAAACGCTCTAGGGCCCGTGGGTCTTGTGACAGTTCATCGGGAAGGAATTTCAGGGCAACGAAGCGGCCAAGCTCAGTGTCCTCAGCCTTGTAGACCACGCCCATTCCGCCGCCTCCGATCCTGCTGAGGATGCGGTAGTGGGAAACCGTCTGCCCTACGGGTTGGGAGGGCGTGGACACTGCGTACACATGTTAGGTGGGGATGAAGGGGAACGTCAATGAAAGGCGCTGGGTTGGCGGTGGCTCAAAAGGATTGTTGGCGAAACATGTATCGCCATTACACTGACCGGTGCTCGGTCTGCTCAGGAATTCTTGGCCCACGAAGAAATTCTCAGGAAACGCAAAGGGCCGCGTGTGAAAATCGGGCCGGAAAATTCAGAGACGATGTTTTGGAATTGACGGGCGGTCTTGGGAAAACTCAGGAAAACTTTTCTGCCAAGGAATTCTTAGGGCACCCAAAGGGCCGCGCGTGATCTTGTCGGAAAAAATCCAAGGGTTCCCTCAGGCGAAAGAGGACTGCCCGGTTGGCTCAGAAGTGCTGGGGTTTCGGCTAGGGCCATTGGTGTTTCAGTAATTGTTCGATACCAAACATACAGTGTTTTCAGGGCAGGGTACGCTTGAAATGACAATTTCGCAGGTGGCGGGGGCTGAACACATCCGATGTCC
>PLIC01000206.1 GCA_003139995.1 Candidatus Acidiflorens stordalenmirensis
GTCAAGGTGGACGAGACCGACATCGTCAATGTGCGCCTCGGCCAGTCCGCTGACGTGACCATCGACGCGATCCCGCACAAGGTCTTCCACGGAACCGTCAGCGAAATTGGCAACGATGCCATCGTGCGCTCGACCGGCGTCTCTACCTCTCAGTCCACTTCGACCAGCGAAGAAGCCAAGGACTTCAAAGTGGTGGTGACGCTGACGGATCCGCCAGCGGATTTGCGCCCAGGACTCTCTTCGACCGCCAAGATCACGACCGCAACGCGCAAGGGCGTGCTCAGCATTCCGATTCAGGCGCTCACCGTCCGCGCCCCGGCCGATCTCGCGCCCAAGGACGCGGGGAAAAACTCAGTACAAGCCGCCACCAGCGCCCCCGCCGACGCATCGAAGCAAAAGGAAGAAGTGCAGGGCGTGTTCGTAATCCGCAACAAGAAAGCCGAATTCGTTCCGGTGGACACCGGTATCAGCGGCACCACGGATATCGAGGTCACCAAGGGCTTGCAAGAAGGTGACGAAGTGATTACCGGCAGCTATAAGGTTTTGCGTACTCTGAAGCCGGGAACGACTGTCAAAATAGATAATTCGGCCCCGAAGAAAGAAGACGAAAGCAGTTAGTTTCGTATCAGGGCATCGCTTTAGCGATGCCGTAAGTTCGTCGGAAGAGGACGCCCTTTAGGGGCTGCGAATCTAACCTCTGATAAGTTAGAACGTCGAAGATAGAACGGCCATAGGAGCGTGCGTGATCGAGCCCGATCCGGACAAGGAAAACAAGATGGCGACTGCCGGCGTACTGCCAATCGACAAGCCCGCGAATGGGGCTACGCCCAATTCCTGCATGATCTCGACCCAGGATCTCTGGAAAACCTACGATATGGGCTCGGAACAGGTGCATGCGCTTCGCGGCATCAACCTGCGCATCCATCGCAACGAATATGTCGCCATCATGGGCCCGTCCGGCTCCGGCAAGTCCACGCTGATGAACCTGATCGGCTGTCTCGACTCGCCTTCCAAAGGCCAATACTGGCTCAATGGACAACTGGTCAGCGAACTCGACGACGACGAACTGGCCCGCATCCGCAATAAAGAAATTGGCTTCGTCTTCCAGACTTTCAATCTGCTGGCCCGCGCCACTTCGCTGCACAACGTGGAGCTGCCCCTGATCTATGCCGGAATCCCCGCCGATGAGCGCGCCGAGCGCGCCAAAGCCGCGCTGACTTCGGTCGGTATGGAAGACCGCATGAACCACAAGCCCAACGAACTTTCCGGCGGACAGCGGCAGCGCGTAGCCATCGCCCGCGCTCTGGTCAATAAGCCGGCCATCATCCTCGCCGACGAACCGACCGGCAATCTCGACTCCCAGACCGGCAACGAAATCATGGCCCTGTTCGACCGTCTGCACTCCGAAGGCAACACCATCGTCCTCGTCACCCATGAACACGACATCGCCGAGTACGCGCACCGCATCGTCCACATCAAGGACGGAGTGGTCGAAAAGGACGAAACGAAGCGGTAAACCTCACTGGCAAGAACAACCGAGCCACGGGACTGCAAGAGCGTGTTCTAATTCACTTGAGTTCCAGTCTGGAGGAAAGCCATGCGCACCGCTCTCGCTTTAATTCTTTTCACAATGTCCGCCTTTGCCCAAGATCCTTCCGCCGTCTCTGCCGCTCAAGCTGCCTGTGGTCCAAAAAACGTGAAATTCGACGTGAAAGACGACGACTCCCAGCACGCCGTCGGCCAGCCCGAAGCGGGCAAGGCGCTGGTTTATGTGATCCAGGATATCGGGTCCGTAAATTGCATCGGAGGCTGCATCACCACCAGGATCGCTCTTGATGGCGCGTGGGTCGGCGCCAATCATCACAATTCCTATTTCTCTTTCGCGGCAGACCCGGGCGAGCGCCATCTCTGCGCTAACTGGCAATCGCATTTCACAAGAATGTCTCGGGTAGTCGGTCTGGCCCACTTCACTGCCGAGGCCGGTAAGGTTTATTACTTCCGAACCAGGGCGCTTGGTGTGGGGGGCCCGACTTTTTTCGACATTGAGCCGATCGACAGCGACCAAGGGAAACTCTTCGTCGCCTCGATCCCGTTGAGCATCTCGCATCCGAAGAAGTGAAGACAAGAATGCCGCTTCGCACGCGTGCTGTTCTTGCATCGCAATTTGTAAAGAATGCCTTACTTCCCGGAAAGCAGCATCTCCGCCGCTTTCTGCGCTTCGGGAAGATTTGGCGACAAGCGGGCCACGCGCTCCGAAATCGCGTTCGCCTCCTCGGAACGTCCTTCCTGCCGCAAAGCCTGCGCCAGCAGCAAGTACCCAAAATCGGTGGGCTGCACCGACATCGCGCGGGAGTACTGGCGAACGGCCTCCGCCAGGTCGCCATTTTTCTGCGCGATTAAGCCGAGTCCGATCATTGCCGTCGTCCGATCGGGCGCCAACTGCAGCTCCATTTCGAAATACTGCTTCGCCTTCATCGGCTCCCCCATTTGGCGATAGGCGGATCCCATCTTGTCGTAGGCTGTAGCGCGAAGGCCCACGCCGGTCGCGTTGGCCACGTTGGCCGCGCGGCGTGCCACCATCTGATAATGTTCGATGGCAGATGGCAGATTGCCGCGTCCGTACTCATACTTGGCGAGATTCAGGTTGGCGGGCAGATC
>PLIC01000155.1 GCA_003139995.1 Candidatus Acidiflorens stordalenmirensis
TTCGGCAAGGAAGGCGTGCCCGAGACGGTAATCCCCCAGATCAGTCAGGAGACCCTCGCCGAGATGATAGGCACAACCCGGTCGCGGGTCAGTTTTTTCATGAACAGGTTCAGAAAGTTGGGCTTCGTTGACTATGGCGAGAGCGGGCTGCAAGTTCATAGTTCACTTCTAAATATCGTTCTCCACGACTAGCTTCCGCGCCACAATCCCAAAAACAAAGCTCCAAGACAGCGATGAGCAAATCAGGCCTCTGCTGGACCTAATCCGGAGAGCGGCGCTATTTTCGTCGCGATCAGCACCTCCAACAAAGTGGCCGTGTTACGAACGCTTCCCGCGATGGAGATGAGTGCTTCTGAGACGAGGGGCTGTTGCCCCGACAGCGAGTCAAGGCGGTCACTCACGCCGTAGAGTAGTTGAACTTCTTGCAGGATTGCAGTCGAAGACATTTGGCTACCCGACTTTCCTAAGAGCCTAAGGAGAGGAGAACTACAGGTGGACTGACTTAGTTCAGAGAACCTGAAAGAGGAGTAAGGTAGGAACCAGCTCAATTACATTATATCACGTGCGCAGCTCGGAATGTTGTAGCCCCCCTGGGCCGCCTGAAAGTGATCCCCTGTACCGTGCCAGCCTTACTGCGGCATACGCCGCCGATCATCAACCGAGAACTGAGACTCCGGAAACACGACCGTTCGGGCTTTGAGCCAATCTATTCCTGCACAATCACTTCGGGGCTGCGCAGCGAATAGGCGGCACCAACCGAGCCATGATTGTGCTTTTGGTGCAGACGGAACTCTGGAGAATGCAGGTGAGTGAAGGAAACCAGTGGTGGTCAAAAAGGGGTGGCGCCGGGGAGGTCGCAAATGCTTCATTCGTTTAGACCGAAATCGCGTTGCAGTGCTAGTCATTAACGTATAAACCTACATCGGCGGCAGTGAAGAACTCTGCCTCACTCCCCGATTGTCCCGTCTTGCTGAGATCGGCGACATAGACGAGGTTCATAGGCGCAGCGGCGACAAAGGCTTGCGTTCCGGTGGCGGCGCGCACATCTTGCGTCAGGATCGGCTCGCCGGCGCGGCTTCGGCGTTCATGCGCCGCGGATCATACGCCGCCATCCATGAGCCCCGACTCGTGGGCCGGGCTAAGCCGCCTTGCGGAAGGATTCGACGGCTTCCGCCTCTGAGTTGTATACATCGAAGACCGTGAGCAACTTGGTGATCTGCAGCAAATCGCTCACGTGCTTGGTCAAGCTCGTCAATTTGATCGTGCCGCCCGCGTTTTGCGCGCTTGTGCGCAACGCCACGAGCGTGCCCAGACCGCCGGAATCGATGTAATTCACCTCGCCCAGATTGAGCACGACTCGATTGTTGTTCGATAAAGCTTTCTTCACGGTATCCCGCAACAGCGAAGACTCCTCGCCAAACACAATCCGGCCACTGCAATCCACCACGAAAATTCCATCCTTCGTTCGCGTTGCCAGCTTCAGTTTCATAAGAATACTCCTTTGCGGCCTGCACCAAATTCCGCTGGAACCAGACCGCTCCCGCACACAACGGTGACGCCCCAGCCTATCGCTTGCCGTGCGGTTTTAGCAAGCTTCCGGGTTCTTGGTAGTAGGTCGGTTTCTCGTGAACGGGTCACCCGGCCCAGTTGCTCCCCGCTGCCTAGGCAGTGGCTTCCGAGTGGCCCGTGAGAACGAAGCCGCTCTGCGGCGGACGCTACCGCGTGGCTGAGTGCGAGAGTGGTTGGCGGTGGATGAGATAAGTTGTGGGTCACAGGAGGTCCCCGTAACCCATCTACGCAAAATGATGCTGGAGGAACTCCAGCGTCGCAATTACTCTGAAGATACCGCACGGTTCTACATCCACACCGTCGAAGATTTCTCTCGACGATTCAACTGCAGGCCTGATCGCCTGTCTAAGGGGCGTGGACTTAGGATAATGTACACTTGCAGCATTCTCGTGGCCAAAAAGGAGATTTCTGCTAAATTAACAGGCCCCCGCCCTGTAGCCAGGCTTACGCGGAAAATGCGAAGCTGGATGATCCGGCTATGATCTGCATGCGTCGCGAAACTCCGCCAGGCGGGCGGCCCTCTGGAGCTGTGAATGAAACTCACCCTTGGATTTCGAAAGTTCGCCGTGACGTGTGTTGGAGCTTGTGTTCTGGCGGTTGCGATGACCGCCTATGCGCAGGATGCGCCCGCGCAAGAGGCGCACGGCATCGCTGTCGCCAATATGGATCGCTCGGTCAAGCCGGGCGACGATTTCTACGAATATGCCAACAGTGAGTGGATCAAGCGCACCGAAATTCCGCCGGATCGCGCCGGGGTGGGCGTCTTTACCAAGCTGTCCGACCTGAGCAACAAGCACACTGCCGCGCTGATTGAAGAGATTGCCAAATCCAACCCGCCCGCAGGCTCGGGTGCGCGCAAGGTCGCTGACCTCTACAACTCCTACATGGACGAGGCCACCATCGAGACAAAAGACCTCGCGCCCCTCCGCCCGCACCTCGACGCTATCGCTGCCATTCGTGATAAGCGCGAGTTGGCCCACGCACTGGGTGAGACCCTGCGCGCGGACGTTGACGCCCTCAATAACACCAACTTTCATACCGCGAATCTTGTTGGATTGTGGGTCGCTCCCGGCTTCAATGATTCGGAGCACTATACGGCCTACCTGCTCCAAGGTGGACTACAACTGCCGGATCGCGAATACTACCTCGCCGACAACGAGCACATGCACAACATTCGTACCCAGTATCAGGTGCATATCTCAGCCATCCTCAGACTCGCCGGATTCTCTGACACAGACGCCCGTGCCACCCGCATTGTTGAACTCGAGCACGCCATTGCACAAACCCATCGCAGCCTGGCGGACAACCAGGACATTCACAAGGCCAACAACACGTGGACCCAGGCTGACTTTGCGACCAAAGCGCCCGGACTGGACTGGACCGAGTACTTTCACGGGGCGGGGATCAGCCAGCAAGCCCGCTTCATTGTCTGGCAGCCCGAGGCCTTTACCGGCGAGTCCGCTTTGGTGGCCTCCACTCCTCTCGACACGTGGAAGGACTGGCTGGCGTTCCATCTGATCGAGGCCTATGCGGGAGTGCTTCCAAAAGCGCTGGCGGATGAACGCTTTGCATTTTTCGGCAAGACACTTTCCGGCACGCCGCAACAGCGTCCCCGCTGGCAGCGCGGAGTGTTTATGGTGAACGGCCTGCTCGGCGATGCCGTCGGCCAAATCTACGCGCAGCGCTATTTCTCGCCCGAGGCCAAGGCACAGGCGCAGGCTATGGTTGCGAACCTCATCGCTGCTTATCGCAAGCGCATTGAAGCTCTCTCATGGATGGATCCTGCGACCAAGGCCGAAGCTGAAGCCAAGCTCTCTACCCTTTATGTCGGTATCGGCTATCCGGAAACCTGGCACGATTACTCGTCCTACGAAGTAAAGGCGGACGATATTTTTGGCAACATTTGGCGGGGCAGCCTGTCCGAATATCGCCGTGAGGTCGCGCGCCTCGGCAAACCGGTTGACCGCAAGGAATGGTCTATGACGCCGCAGACGGTGAATGCGGTGAATCTGCCTCTGCAAAATGCGCTCAACTTTCCCGCCGCTATTCTGCAACCGCCGTTCTTTGATCCTCTGGCCCCGGCTGCGGCCAACTATGGCGCCATTGGCTCGGTGATCGGTCACGAAATCAGCCACACCTTTGATACGGAAGGCAGTGCCTTCGACTCGAAGGGCCGTGTGCGCAATTGGTGGACTCCCGCCGATCTGGCGCATTTCGAGGCCGCCACCGCAAAACTCGCTGCGCAGTACGACACCTATAAGCCCTTTCCCGATCTCTCGGTAAACGGCAAGCAGACGCTCGCGGAGAACATCGCCGACGTGGCCGGCATTTCTGCTGCCTATGATGGTTATCAAGCCTCGCTCGCGGGTAAGCCTGCCCCCACGCAGGATGGCTTTTCCGGCGACCAGCAGTTCTTCATCGCCTTTGCCCAGAACTGGGGATCGAAGACCCGGGAAGCTGCGCTCCGTCAGCAGGTGATGACGAATCCGCATGCACCCGCGCAGTACCGCGCCGACACCGTACGCAATATCGATGCCTGGTACGCAGCTTTTAATGTTCAACCAGGCGAGAAACTTTATCTCGCGCCGCCCGAGCGGGTGCGCCTCTGGTAGAGGATGACAAAACCGGCACGATCTCAGAGGTGAGTGCGTCAGTTGCGTCCCAGAAAAGCCATTTTACGATTCGGGATGGACTGTCGGCAAACGAGAATTCGCTCCTTCCTGGTTACCCGTCAGAACGAAGCCGCTCGCGCGGCGGACGCTACCGCGTGGATAGACACAAGCGTCGGAACTGCCCTCTTGAAGAACGGATGGCGCCGGAGGCAGGATGACGCAGATGGTTGCGAGAAGTACTACTTTGGATGAGCATCAATAACTACCTTTTGGCCAAAGTCCCGGGCTGGCAAGGCTTTTCAGACCCAAATCGATTCAATTTCCATAGATCGCGTCCGCCGCACCCGCGAGCGGCTTCCTTCTAACGGCTTTATCGAATGCGCGCCTCGATGCTGCGTTCACTTCCACCTTCTCGTGAGCGCGCCTCCGATAAAGCACTAACGTCAGTCGGGCACGATCGGCGGGAGCATCTTTCATCGGTTGCAGCGAGGTTGCTTCGAAGGGTCGATGATTTCGTAAAAAAGCTAATGCATGGCGGGAGTGTACAACACCGTCGCGTTAGCACATCTCTCCACCTCGCGTTGCGTGAGGCACTTTCGTTTTTTCCACACGCTGCGGCAATCGGTGAGGTTTCCCTGTCGTTTGCCTGATTCTGCCCGCCTGACGCTCGCGATGCTCGCGGGCTCGTCTCTCTTGACTCGCTGCAGCTAGACCTTTATTTGCTTCCTGCCGCGCTCTGCTGTCCAAGCCACGAGGCTAACGGCTCTGCCTGCTGCGATTTCAGATCGACGCAGTTGTTGATGCTTTCGATCGACTGTTTGTAAGTGCGTGCCGCGGCTTCGACCTTGTGAGCGGCAAAGAAAGTCGTTACCTGATCACGCATGTTCGCGTCGCAAAACCTGCCAGTCGCATCCATAACCTCCGTACTTGCAAAAGGCCCGCCCACCTTCTGCAACGCGTCCCAGTGCGACTGGATGAAGTCCCAAGCCAGCTTTTCACCCGCCGGATTGCCCATCACGTTCGTGATCAAGAACGGCCCGTCCTGGGAACGCACGTCAGGAGAGATTGCGTAATCGAGCGTCCGTTGCAGCAATTTCTGGTCGCTGAACTGTGGCAGTGCGAACAAATACACGTAGTATTCCTCCGGCGATTTCGGGTTCTTCAACGCACTCATCAACCGGTCGTAGAACGCTTGGTCGCCGTTCAACGCCGCCAGCCTGAACGCGCCCCCGGCCAGTTCCCAATCGGCCGACGCGGGATCATCGAAAGCTTGGTTTGCGATCTTGCGCGCCTGCGCCAACGCCTCGGGATCGCGGGCATCGTATCCGAGCGCGTCGAGCAACACTGAGCGGAGCGACTTCTGTTCATCGCTTTCGCCCGGTTTTGGCTCCCATCCAACGTCTTTGACAATCCGATTCAGGTACTGGCGCAACCAGGCACGGTAAGTGTCCCGGTCGTTGTCATTGACCAAATACAAGCCGATGTAGTGCAGCCGTCCCAATACATCTTCCAATACCGCACGATTGCGATCGAACTGCACTCCCTGCGCGAAGGCGAGAAAGTCGCCGATTGGTTCGTGCCCGACGCGCACCGATGCCCAGATATCGGACTGCAATGCGATCCGCTCCGCCGGAGAGAGCTTGATTTCAGCATCGGCTGCCAAAGCCCTCACCGCATCGGACTGGTATCCGACGCGATAGTAGCCAGTCGCGCCTGCATTTCCCAGTGCCCAGGACGAGCATCCGGGAAGCGTGTAGGCTTCTTCCTTCTTGGAAAGGAGTTCGCACTTCTGCACTCCCTTGCCGCTGGCCGATCCCATCAGGCACACGGGGATCTGCCAAAGCTCATCATTCGGGGCCTCAAGCCTCGTCCGGTCGTAGTAGTAACGCTGCTGCGCAAGCGTGACGCTGGTGGAAGTTCCCGAGCACTGCGATTTGACGTTGATGATGGGCACACCCGCTTGTGTGACGAACGTAGACATGATTTGGTCGGTGGGCTTCCCGGAAGTTTTCGCTTGCGCATCCCAGAAGTCAGCCGCTGTTGCATTGGCGTACTGATGCTGCTTCAGGTATGCATTCACACCGGCGCGGAAGGTGTCTTCTCCCAGATAAGCTTCCAACATGCGCAGCACAGCAGCGGCCTTACTGTAAGCAATTGGGTCGAATAGCTCCAGAATCTGCGCTGGCGTTTCGGCGGCCTGATGAATGGGACGCGTGTTCGCCAGCGAATCCACCTCCAGAACTCCGCCGGTCTGGCTCACGTCGTCGAGATCAAGATGCCACTCCGGCTTCCAAGCTTCAATGGGCTTGCTCGACATCCATGTAGCGAAGCCCTCGTTGAGCCACACATCGTCCCACCACTTCATGGTGACCAGGTCGCCGAACCACTGGTGAGCCATTTCGTGGGCGATCGTGGAAGCGATAGTTTTCTTAAGCCCAACGGAGCCATGCTGATCGTCGATCAGGAGAAAAACCTCGCGGAAGGTGATGCACCCGGTATTTTCCATTGCGCCAGCGGAGAAGTCGGGCAGGGCGATCAAATCCAGCTTCCCATATGGGTACTTGATACCGAAATACTTGTCGTAATAGCTGAGGATGTGCTCGGCGGACTCCAGCGCGAACTTGCCCATCTCTTTCTTTCCCGGAGTGGTATAGACGCGAATGGGAATGTCGTCGGCAGAGCCCTCGACGTATTCGAAGTTGCCCACAACCAGTGCCGCTAGATACGACGACATCTTCGCCGTCGTGGCAAATCGCACGGTGTGTTTGTTTCCGTTAGGGGTATCGGAAATCACTCTGTTGTTGGAAATCGCCACGATGCCTTTGTCCGTGATCGCGGTGATATCGAACGTGGCCTTGTAGTCGGGTTCGTCAAAGGACGGATAAGCACGACGAGCGTCCGTGGCCGCAAACTGCGTGGCGGCGTACTTCCGCCCCTGATCGTCCTTACCTAGGTAGAAACCGCGCATTTCGTCATTGAGGATGCCTGTATAGGTAATATGGATTGTCGCCGGGCCAGCCGCTAGCGGCTTCTCGACGACCAGCACGATCATCTCTTTTTCTTTCTCAGGCGAGACCTTGGCTTTCTGCGTGGTGCCGCCGGTAGTGATGGTGACGTCATGGAAATCGATATCGACCGCGTTTAGCGTGATTTCTGACCTTGGCTTGAGCACGCGGATGGAAATCGTCTCATCGCCCTCGAATGTGGCCTTGTCGAGGTCGGGCGTAAAGGTGAGTCTGTAGTTCTCCGGGCGGGCCACTTCCGGCAAGCGTTGTGCGGACGCCAAAGATAGAGCCACCGCTGCAAAGGTGAACAAAACAAGAATTCGCTTCATAGATTTAACTCGGGGAAGTTCTCCCGGTTCTTCAACGTGGGAGCGAATCGAGCGCCTCCTCGACTACCTTGACGAAATGTTCACGCTTCATCCTTCACCCACTGAAATAAATAAGGGCACGCTCACTCCGAGTAGCCGTCGTCGGTGGTGTCGTCATCATCGTCATCTTCTTCTTTGCCGTCGTCTTCCTCTTCGTCTTCTTCCTCGTCTGGCTCTTGTCGAAGGAGGACATCGGCAGCTACCGACCGATCAGGAGGGTCTGAGTCGGGCCATTCTGGACATATCCTGCTCATGCCCAATGGTACGCCTCGTACCCCTTGCCAAACGCAGGCATTCCCACTGCCCCAGCCGGAGGAACTGTTCGAGCGGGCGCGCGGGCCGAAGGAAGGCTAATCAAGCCGTATCATCGAACCAGTGACATTATTTATCTCAATGCTGCGACACTTGGGAGGGGTGGGGGTGTTCATTCTTGCCGCTCTCGATAGCTCGGTGGTTCGAAAGGGTGTCTGCGGCGACTTCATTTTATGCGGCCTTTCGTCCCCTGTTTCGGCAAGTCGGTCGCTGGTGCACAGGTATACCTTCTGGCCACTCGTCTTACCGGAGATCGCGCATCAACACAACATCCCCATTGACCGTAAGTGTCAGAGGAAGCACGTGGTTGACAGGCTGAGTCCTCAGACAGCAGGACTTCGCCACTTCACTAGCTTTTGTTCCACAAGGATCCCTTTCCTTTAAGCTGGAAACGCTGGTCCACAAAATCACTGCACAGTCAAATCCCGCCAGTAGGCGTCGCCTGCTTCGTGTTGTGGAACTAGAACGCGCTGGTAGAGTCGCAGAACCACCTTCAGGTTCTTGTAGTCAGATAGATCAATACTGATATCTTCCCAATGGCGCGAATCGGATTGGCGCGACTCATACAGTCCGTCAATGAGCTTGTCGAACACCTTTTTGTCATTGACATAGACCTGCAGTTGCCACACACGTCCCACGTCAACACCCGCTTTGAACTCCAAAGACGGAGCTGACCCTAGGTTCACGGTCCGTCTCAGGACTGTTCCGCGTACTTCATCCCGAGGATAGGTGGCGAGCACATGGCCGTCGAGGTAGGTGATACCCCGGATTCCCGGCATGCCGCCACCCGCGCCCCCGAACCCGGCTCGTTCCATCGTCCAGTCCGGGTTCCAGTACTTCATGAGGTCGGCCAGTTGGAACAGCTCTGCGGGTTGGGTGGCAGGATCCTGAACGGGAATTCGAATAGAGTTTCCTTCGTCAATCGCGCCGTGAGACACGAGGATTGCCTCGCCGATTCGTACCGTGCGTCGCGCCAGCTCCGAAATACTCTCGTCTACTGGCGGCGTGAGTTGCAGAGGGCCCATTTCCTTGCCCTGAATCCGATCATGGAGTTCAGAAACTTGTTCGGAAGGCAGCGCTTTCGTGCCATGCATGGCTGCCACGACGGATTCTGAGTTCGCGGCATTGCAGTCGGTATCCGCGAAGTCGGCAGCGTGAACTGCGAGTTGCAGAGTTTTGCTGAAATCGCCGTCACCAAACCAGACACTGGTGGCCACAATGCCGCCATTGACAACGGCGTTATTGGTAGCGGGATATTCGATTCCCCAGCGCTCATCGACAGCTCGGAAAATCTGCTCAGCCGTGCGACCCGACTCTGCCATTGTGATGACCATGTCCAGACACTGACGATAAGGCGAATCCGGGTGGATCAGACTAGCGGCCTTGCGAACGATCGAGTGGGTATCTTTTTCCACGAAAGCGAGGCTTATCATTCCGGAGACGAAAACTGCGCCATCCGTCCCTTCAGCGTAGCCATTGATGTGACCGAGATTCCGTGCAAGTGTCGCTGCCACGTTCGGCATACCTGGCGCCAGAGCACCATAGACGTCACTGCTGAACTGTGGCCCGATGGTCCACCAGAGCTTGTTGTATCTGGGGTGACCAGTGTCCGGAGCCTTGACTCCTCGCTTCAACAGCATTAGTGCCTGTTCGCTCGATCCCCACGATCCAGCGTTGTTCTCAAGCCATTGTTGTCCGAGTTGCTCAACCGTAAGACCGATGCCATATTTCTCGAATGCACGGATGGCCACCATTTCGTAGTAGTAGTCATCATCCACAGGCGCGTAGCCAGGCAAATGGGTCAGGGGAGTCACCGGTAGAGTCGAAGCCGGCTGGTGTTCGAATCGGACTCCAGTCATCTGTGCGATCATCTGTGCGGTCCAGATCGCCTGCACCCGATCAAGATACTCTATGCGCGACAGAGCAAGGATTTTCGACGAGCGCCCCGTGGATGCCGCCCGGGGAGCGTTCTGCGTGTGCGCTGCACATGTGAGGAGGGCCACGATGCACAGGAAGGATCCTGTCTGTTTGTTCATGCTCTGCTCCACCTCGATACCAAACATCCGCTCATCAAATCAGCTCGACTTCGTTTGGACTCCAGTAAGTTGCGGTTTGGCCGCCGGCTCTAATTAGCTAAATTCCGGTGGTCTTCCACGCATTCGGGGCCGCGCGGCCACAGCAAGTACACGAATTTGCCTGCGCTTTATTGGACTTCAAACAACCGGTACCCAAAGGCGGGCAGATTGAACTGAACTCTGTTGTCGAGCAGTACTTTCTCGCCACTACGCAGATCGGTGAGAGATCGCGCGTGAAGACCGCTGGTGTCGATTCTTACTTCTTGGGCTGTGGCCCAGAAATTCGCTACTATCAGCACTCGCTCAGTACCATCCGGCGCTGTTCTTACGAAGGCGTAGTACTTGGAATCATCGTTGGTCGGCAGCTTGCGGCGTTGCCCCATCTGGTGAAGGGCGCGATGTGACGTCTTCGTCTTAAGCAGCCATTGAATCTCGGGGTCCGACGCCAACTTGTCGTCCTTGTGGCTCCAATCCGAAATGAACTGCCCGGTGGTAGCAACGATGGCTGCGGCCAGATGCTGCTTTTCTGGATTATCTTTGATGGCGACCAGAGTCATGTTCAAAGTGCCGCCCGCCGCGACCACCCGGTCGTGGTAGTTGCGCAGGGATTCTTCAATCGGACGCGGATCGCCTGCCTCGATGGCATTCTGGAGCACCAGATAAGGCTTTTCCCACCAGATCCCCAGACCGTAATCTTGGACGGAGTTCCATCCTCCATCGGTGATCCATGCCACTGGGTCTTCGTGAAAAGCGCCGCCGCCTTCGGGCTGGCTGTATTTGTTGCCATAACTGTTGATAACGTCGGTGATGCGTTGATGGCCCTTCTCCCAGGTATAGCCGACGTACCAATTGACAGCGTCCATGACGATGC
>PLIC01000179.1 GCA_003139995.1 Candidatus Acidiflorens stordalenmirensis
TGTGACCGGGGTTTTGAGTGTAATGGGGATGTTACAACAGTTGATGCGCGGCCCTTTCCGACACCGGGTGTAGAATCCGTCCATGAGCCTGCCGCTCCGCTTGGCGATCATGTTCACTCCCGTGCTGGTTTGGGGTTTGCTCTATCTCACGTCGCGGCTCGGTGGCATTTCGCCAACGCGATTTATGCCATGGCTTAAGGCTGGTTTTGTCGTTCTAATGGGCGTGTCCCTCACATTGTTCGCCTTTGACCGCACACACTTGTCGAATGTCGTGGCGATTCATGCTTGGGGGCTTTTTGGCGCGCAACTTTGGATTCAACGCCACTACAAACAGGAGACCAAGGAGCTTGTGACCTCTCTCAAGCTCTAGCCAGCGAAGAAGAACGCCAGCCGCAGACCGCTCAGATCGACAGCTATCTGCTAAATCACCACGCAAACTCACGTCAACTTCAACCAGATGTTGCCTTGCGCGTGGGGTTCCAGCTTCGGAGGAAAGGCCCGAAGAATAAATCCTTGAACGATGAAAGCCGCTGCCAAACCGAAGGGCCATCCGATCAAAAGCCAACCGGGGCCTTGTTTCATGTAGCCGTAGGCTATCGTTCCAAACAACACGCCTTCGGAAGCAATGAACAGAATCGCTCGGTAGTACGTTGGAAAACCGAGCGGCACCTTGCATCGAGGACATGTCCGAACGGATCGAGAGTAGTGGCGGTACGCGAAGCGGAACTGACACATCGGGCATATGAGAGGCCGCCCTATGCTCATCTTGCAGTTCCCCAGTTTCGGTNNAGCCACCAAAGTTTACTCGGGTCGCTGCGCACCACACAGGCTGTGACCGAGCATCGTGGAGAGCCGCTGCTGAACGAAATCAAAGCCCTTCGTGAATGGTTGCGGCAGCGTCCGGATGACGGCTCTGATTATGTCTTTACGAGTCAGAAGGGCGGACGGCTTGATCGCTCTCAGTTTTTCCGGTTGTTCAGGACGATTGCTAGTGCAGCCGGGGTGCCAGCAGAAAAGCAACATCCCCATGTTCTGAAGCACTCGATTGCCAGCCATTTGGTTTCTGCAAATGTCAATCTCGCCCTGGTGAAACAGCAACTTGGCCACAAGAGCATCAATAGCACCATGCGCTACGTCGCGACTACTGACCAGCAGGCTTCACAAGCCACGACGACCGCTCTTATGAACATCTACTGAGACCGATTGTAAGCGTCTGACCAACACAAACACACCTGTTCGGCGGGCGGGGTCTGTGTTGAAGTGTCCGGGTGACCGCAAAAACAGAGTTGTCAGCGCCCAAACGACGTACCCGTGCGGAAGTTCAGCAGTTGGTGGCCGAGTTTGCGAGCAGCGGCATGCGCCGGAGCGAGTTTTGCCAGAGTCGAGGTTTGAGCTTCAGCACGCTGGATCGCCATCTGAAAAAGCGGCGGTGGAAGAGAAGGCGTAGACTAGTTTCTTCGGCCGGCCGGTTGGTGGCGGTGGAGTTGGCCGCCAGGAAATCGCCGAAGCAGCACGAACCGAGTTGTGGGCTGGCCGTGGTGCTGCCGGGCGGGCGCCGGATCGAGGTACATCCTGATTTTGATACGAGTACGTTCGAACGCGTGGTGGGCATTCTGGAGCGAGCGTAAGCCGTGTTTGGACTGGGCCCAGCTACACGGATCTATCTGGCCGCCGGGGTCACCGACATGCGCAAGGGGTTCGAAGGGCTGTACGGTCTGGTTCGGGATCGATTGTCGTGTGAGCCTCTGAGCGGGCACCTGTTCTTGTTCTGCAACGGCCAGCGCAATCGGCTGAAGGTCCTCGTCTGGGACGGAAGCGGACTCTGGGTCTGTGCCAAGAGGTTGGAGAAAGGGCGTTTCACCTGGCCGCAATCCGGCGATGCGCAGGGCAAGGTCATCCTGAGTCACGAAGAGTTCTCGCTGTTGTTGGGTGGGATCGACCTGACCAAAACCAAGCACAAGCGGTGGTACCGGAAGGCTCTGCCAGAAGGACATACTACCGCATGAGTTGGTTGCTTGAACGATTCGAGCGGCTCTGGTAAATCAATAACCCATCGTGAGTGCGCCTTCCATTCCTTCAGCTCCAGCCGATCTGGAACTCATCGCACAACTGAAGAGCAAGCTACAGTACGCGGAACTGAGGATTCGAGTGCTGGAAGAGCGTCTGCGGCTGATGCGGATCGAGAAGTATGGTGCGGGCGGAGAGAAACTTTCGCAGGCGCAAATGCAATTGTTCGAGCCTGAGCCTGTCGTCAGTGAAATGATCGAGCAGGCGGAGAGGGAGCACGCGCCAGTGCATCGCTCGACCAAGAAATCCGTCAAGCATCCGGGTCGCCAGGAGTTGTCGGCGAATCTTCCACGCATAGAGCGGATTCTGCCCTGCGCATTGGATCAGCGCGTATGCAAACGCTGCGGAAAAGAAACTGTGGTGATCGGCTACGAAGAGAGTTCCCAGTTGGATGTGGAGCCTGCGAGGTACTTCGTACTGGTCACGAAACGAGAGAAGCGGGCTTGCCGGTCGTGTGAGGATCTCGGCGTCGTCTCAGCGCCCCTGCCGCCACGGATCATCGAGAAGTGCCTGGCGAGTGACCGGATCGTCATCGAGACGGTCGTCAGCAAATATTGCAATCACACTCCCCTGCATCGGCAGAGCATGATTCTGGAAAGAGATATCGGCTTGGAAATCAGCTGCGCAACGCTGGACGGTTGGGTCCTCAAAGTTGGCGAGTTGCTGATCCCTATGGTCGCCGCGATGAGGCGAGAGTTGATCAGCGGAAGTTACATTCAGGCGGATGAAACCCCAGTCGATGTGCAGACACGCGAGGGCCGAGGTAAGAACCACCAAGCATACCTCTGGCAATACAGTCGCCCTGGAGGAAGCGTGGTGTTCGATTTTCGTCTAGGCCGTGGACGCGATGGGCCGAAGCGGTTCCTGGGACAGTTCGAAGGCATTCTGCAAACTGATGGAGACGCGGCTTACGATCAGATCGGCGGGCCGAGTCTGGTACATGCGGCTTGTTGGGCTCATGCTAGAAGACAGTTTTTCGAGGCGGTGCAGCTAAATCCCCGAGATCCGGTCGCAACCCCGATTGTGGCTCAGATGGACGAACTGTTTGCCGTCGACGCCGAAGCTCGCCGCAAAGCACTGAGTGTTGCGGCGCGCCACGTCCGGCGCCAGGAAAGAGCGAAGCCTCTACTCGATGAGATCCGTGTGAGGATCGAAGCGGCGCAGTCCGTCGCATTGCCCTCCAGCGCACTCAGCAAGGCTTGCCAGTACGCGCTCACGCTTTGGAGGAAACTTACACGATTTCTGGAATATCCAGAACTTGAGCTGAGCAATAACCTGGCGGAGAACTCCATGCGTCCGGTAGTTCTTGGTCGAAGGAATTGGTTGCACATCGGCAGCCCACAAGCGGGACCGAAGGTTGCGGCGATTCTCTCGGTAGTGGAAAGCTGCCGCAGGCTGAAAGTCCCGGTGCGCGACTACTTTTCTGCGATTCTCCCCGGGCTTGCCGAACTCCCGATCCGGTGCCTCCCAGGCCTTACTCCCGCTGTGTGGGTTGGCCGGCATTCATAGACTCAAGTGACTGGGGCATTAGCGGGAAGGGGTTTTGCGAGGACAACCCCATAGGTTCCTGTTTGCCAATCACACGTCCCGTGATGAGCCGATTCTGGCATCGTGAACAAATAACGCGATGTTTTATCAACTGACGGTATGCGACAAAAAAGCGCGCATGCCTGCTTCACTGTAGCTCAGCGTATTCCGCTTTGGCTTCCTTCAGGATGGGGATGTCGGAATCGGCGTTTTTCCACAGTGACAGAAAAGTTTGGTACTCAGTCTTCGCTTTTGTCGAGTCATGCGACAAGGCGCAGGCGCGGCCGAGTCCAAGGTGCGCGAGCGCTCCGATGGGCTTGTTTTCGACAAGTCCCGGATGGTCGATAATCATGCGAAATAGCTGAGGACGATGGTCACTTTAGGATCACGGGATGCCGACGCCGCGTACAAGATCCATGAAGCGCGGAGCGAATGGGATCGTATTCTCGATTGATTCTCAATCCCAGACAGGGAGAAGTGGGGGCACCAGATCTTGCAGAAGTCCGGAGCAAAGCAGAGGTGGCATGAAGCGGGCGCACATGCTTCGCTTCGCCACCCGGCGACGTTACGCAATCTGCTTATGCTTCCGGTGTCCTTCCGAACTCAGCGGCGCACCGCTGGATCGAGCTTTAAGAATGGCCGCAGCCTTCCGGGAGATCCGCCCGAATCCCTTCCTGGAGGCATCTTTCTCTAAGGCTGCAAGATGCGCGCAGCCGGGGGCCGTGTCGCCGGAAGCGATTTCAGCCTGTGCGAGCGCTAGGCGAGCCTCGAATTCCTCCGGGACAAACCCGGTTTTCTTGGTTTCGGCGACGATCAGCCGGAGGCTCTTGACCGCTTCGATTCTCTCCACGCGGCTGGCCGATGCGGCGCGCACGCTAGCAGCCGTAGTAGCCAAGATGAACTCACTCTCCCGGCTGGTTCTTTGTCCGGGAGTTGCAGTAGCTTGGTCCAATATCTTCCTGGAATCCTGAATTTTTCCCTGGGCGAGAAGAACTCGCGCCAGAACGGCTTCTGCATCCGATCGGTAACGATCCGGTGCCTTAAGCCTTTCGATCTGCTCTATTGCTTTGCGAGCCGCAATCGCTGCATCTTCGCTCTTACCCAAGTCAAGTAAGATACCAGCTAAGCTCATATAGGTATCGATAATCTGTGCCTGCCCGTTCTCTTGAAATGTCGAGATGGCTTTGCTTTCATCCTGCCAAGCTTCATTCGGGTTTCCCTGCGCTTGAAGAACGAGGCCCAGTTCGTGAAGATCGTAAGCGGCTAGATCCTTATTACTGGTTGCTCGACAGATCTCGAGGGACTGCTGGTACATGCGCTCGGCGCCTCGAAGATCGCCGAGATCCAATAAGATTTCGCCGAGATTGGCCTTTGACACAGCAATACCCTCTTGGTCCCGGAGTTCAGACCAGATTGCCAGCGATTCTTCAAGATTTCTGTGCGCTCCGTTTAGATCGCCGAACTGCTGAAGCTCTGCTGCGATGTTGTTAAGCTCGCGCGCGACACCGTCGCGATCTCCAATAGCTCGAAACGTAGATAGAGAATCCTCATACGTCTTCTTGGCTGCGGCAAAATCTCCCTGCAGATCGAATAAATGCCCGTCCATTGCCTCCGCATGGGCAAACTCGTCCTTATTGCCGACTACGGCAAAGACCTGCTTCGACTCGTTCACCGCTGCCGCGGACTCATCCAGCCTGCCCAGATTTCCGAGCTCGCGGGCTCGTATGATCAAAGCGTGCGCCAGAAGAAGAGAAGCCCCCAGCGAACGCGCCTTTTCCGCCCCTTTGTCGGCCCCTGCCAAAGCTTTCTTTAAATCTCCTTGGGCTTCCGCCGCGTCCGCTTCAGCCAGATCAATGCTCGGATCGTTTCCGAGTGGCGGAGGAAGCTTGCGCAGAGCCGCGATAATCGCTTCCGCGTCCTTTCCTTTTCCTCCGCTAACCTGGGCATGGATCAAGGCCAGCCCATAGTCGATCCTATCGGGGAAGAACTCGAAGAGCAGGCGATAGGTCTCGATTGTCTTCTCCCAGTCCCGAGAGACCTCGTAATAACGCGCCTGTACCAGTGATCGTTCTGCGCGGGGCAGCCTGGAAGAAAGCTCTGAAGCTCTCTTCGCTTCCCCTATTGCCATTGCATCGTAGCCCAATTTTGACCATGCGGTCGCCAAGGCGGAATGCGGCAGAGCATTATTCGGTTCTATGGCGATTGCCTTTTGCAACAAATCGCGACCGGCTAGAGCGTCAAACGCACGTAGCTTGTCAAGTCCTTCCGCGTAAAACCGCGCCGCCTCGGGGTTCGAGGGCAAGGCGGATGCCACTTGTTCCGCTTGCTGGCTCGTAACCGCAGGGACCGCAAGCTTGGCACGCAGATGCTCGCCGACCCGCGAAACCAAATCGAACAGGTGAGAGTCGGTTCCGGTTTCCGATATGGTAGCGATAGTCTCTCCGGTTGCCGTGTCTTGCAAACGAACATCAACCCGAATATCGGTGCCCGAAGCACTCCCCAAGCTGGCATAGGAACCAATGACGACCCAATCGCTCCCCAGGTATTGCCTGACTCGTCCCAGACTGTCCCGGCCGAGGCTGTCGACTTCGGGCAGGGCCAGTTCGACCTTCATGCGCGCGACATTCTCCTCGGGTATGGTCCGGAGCCGCTCTCCGGCGGCAAGTTCCGCGCTCAACCAGTCGGACAGCGCGGTGGAGAGCCAGGCATGTTCGGCATCCCCGGTGAGGTTCTTGAATCCCAGAACCGCGACTGAACTCCTCGCGACTAGAGGCGGACCGGTCGGAACTTGCGGGCGATGAGAGTGCGTGGAATAGACCACCGTCAGCCCATTGCTTCCGCATGACCTCGCGACCTCGACCATTCCTGTTCAGATCTACGATGTCACGTTACTGAGTGACTCCGATCAGCCCCAACACCTACAGCTCAGGCTTGAGAACAGCAAGCCGGGAAAAGCCTCCGATCACGTAGTCGTATTCAGCGACAATGATGGCCAGATTGCCTTCGGCGCGCAAGATGGAGTGGCCGACGAACACGGCGTTGGCGTCAATCTTGATTTGCCCGCGCACGCCTCGCGCACGGCGCGCTTTGTGATTGGATGGTACTATCCGGCGCTGCACATACGGGGACAGGAATCGCGGTACTACACAAAAGCTTTTGCAAATGCGACCGCAGTGGTCGCGCGAGGATTGCAGGATGCGGATGCGTGGTCGGATCGAATCGATGCCTGGCACGATTCCCTGCAAGTGCCAACTTATTTCAAAAGATTGTGGTTCAGTTCGCTGGCTTCGGTGATGGCATCGACCATGCTGACGAGCGAGCTCGCTTACTATGCCATCGAGACGCCGCATGACGGCCTCAACACGATGGATGTCGATGCCTACAGCAGCTGGATCAATTTGGTCAATTGGCCGGAGCTGGAACGCATGGACATGGAGGAGTTTTTCGCTACCTTCACCGTACACGTACACTCTGGTTGGGAAAAAGCATTGCTGAACGGCAAACCTTCCGCGGTTCCTGTTCGCATACCCAGGAGCACAAGGGAGTGCCGGATTGAGTTCGTCCCATGATTGTCCTTGTGGGGCGGCGATGAATGCTTCTCGCGGCGCAGGATCAAAGTGCGGCACATTTCTTGGAGGCGCCTGACTGAAAGCTCGGACAAACGCGAGTGGCTTGCAATATGCCATCCGATTAGCGGTGGCGGCATTTCTCTTGGGCACGGTGACAGCGTCTGCGCACGCGCAGAACTCCGTTGGCATCAAGCCGTCGCCGCAGCAGGTGGAGTGGCAGGACCTGGAGTTCGGAATCCCACTCCCCGACAGGTAGAAAGATAATCTGTGACCGTCTATATCGCGGTCAGGAGAGACGAACGGTTATGAAAATGGATTCGGTTTCCCGACGGTTATTTTTGAAACAACTCAGCGTGGCCGGGGCCGGTGCGATCGTGTACTCGGCCCGCAATGCGGAAGGACTGAGTATCGCGAAAGCGGCAGATCCACAGGCCACGACTGCACAGACTAGCTCTGTACTAAACAAGGAAGCAGCCACGCGGGCGCAAAGAATGGCGTGGTGGCATGAGGCCAAGTTCGGCATGTTCATCCACTGGGGACTGTACAGCGTGGTGGGCCAGCATGAATGGGCCATGGAGGCGGAAGGAATTCCGATTTTGCAGTACGAGTTGCTGGCCAAACATTTTCAGCCAAAGCCCAATGCCGCGCGGGAGTGGGCCAGACTGGCGCGACGCGCGGGGCAGAAGTATATGGTGATGACCACCAAGCACCACGAGGGCTTCTGCCATTTCGACTCCAAGCTCACCGATTACTGCGCCACTCGCCAGGGGCCCGGACGCGACCTGGTTCGCGAATTCGTCGACGCGGCGCGGGCCGAGGGGCTGCGCGTGGGTTTCTACTACTCGCTGATGGACTGGCACCATCCCGATGGCGTTCGCTGCAAAACCGATGAGGGCGCGCGCAAGCGCTTTGTCGAATACTCCCATGGCTTGATCCGCGAGTTGATGACGAATTACGGGAAGATCGATGTGCTCTGGTATGACGTCGACTGGCCCATGACTGCGGAACAGTGGGAAGCGGAGCGTATGAATCAAATGGTATTCGAACTTCAGCCCGAGATCATCGTGAATAACCGCAATGGACTGGAAGGGGATTTCTCCACGCCTGAGCAGGAAATCGAGGCGGCAGAGAAAGGGCGCGCCTGGGAAACCTGCATGACCATGAACGATAGCTGGGGTTATAACCGGGGCGATGACGGATGGAAGACAGCCAAGACGATCGTGAGCAATCTTGCGAGTTGCGCCCAAGGCGGCGGAAATTATCTGCTGAATATTGGTCCCAAGCCCGACGGATCGGTGCCCGTCGAATCCGTCGAGATTCTTGAAACCGTAGGCAAGTGGCTCGACACCAACGGCAAGTCCATCTACGGCACTGAGCGCGGATCGTTTAGCTGGAACCCCAATGCCAACTACACGCGTCGCGGCGCCACGCTCTACATCCATCAGCAATACTGGCCGGGAGGCTCTCCCGCGGCCGAGTGGTTGCCGTTCTTCCAGCCCGCAACCGTGCTTGCCATCGGCGGCCTGAAGACGAAGGTGAAATCCGTGCGACTGCTGAAAACCGGCCAGAACGTGCCCTTCACGCAGGACGAGTTCTCCCTGCGTCTGACGGCGCTGCCATCGCAAGCGCCGGACCATCCCACTACCGTCTTCGAAGTAGAGTGCGAAGACGAGCCTGTGATCGACCACAACGCAATCCGCTCGCAGTGGCCGCGCTACAAGGTGGGTATCGGCGAGGAACTGTCCAAATGAGTTTGCGACCGAAAAGAATCGGAAAGCTGCCAGTCAGCTGCTGAAAAACTCGCGTCAGGAGTGCATACACTCGCGCGCTGAGGCGATTGAGCGATTTGTCCAGTTGATTCTCAGAGGCAAACCCTACCAATGCATTCCCCGCACGGACGTTGAAGTCAATATCGGGCAGGGGTTCGATCTTGTCACCGGGACTGACCTGTGCAACTAGCTTGAGGAAAAGACGTAGTTTGCAGATTTCGGTCGCCTCTTCCATGATGTCCACGCCATAAATGTTATTGAGGATGATTGACTTCAAGATGAAGTAACGCGGACTGGGGTGCCGTTGCTTGTCGTTCATTTCGTCTAGGAGTTGCCGGAAGTCCTTGAGTTTGTCAGGACTGTGCTTCTCGCCAGAGCGGTCAAGATCATCTACGAACGCTTGCATCCTGACAAGGCACGCGTCGTAAAGCCCTTCGAGAATGTTCAAGGCGGCAAAGAGGAATGCACCGGAACCACATGCCGGGTCAAGAACCGATGTGCTACGAATGGCTTTGTAGAAGGATCGGAGGGTTTCGGTGCCTTCGCAGTTCGCGATGACTTCCTCGGCAAAGCGACGACTGTCGAGGTTGTATGTAACAAACTGATCGATCGAGCGAACCTCGCCAGATTCCAATTTGTTGCGAATTAGTTTGTAGCGTTCGCGTCTGGC
This sequence comes from Candidatus Acidiflorens stordalenmirensis, assembly GCA_003139995.1. Lineage (GTDB taxonomy): Bacteria > Acidobacteriota > Terriglobia > Terriglobales > Acidobacteriaceae > Acidiflorens > Acidiflorens stordalenmirensis. Next base: position 9,603 of record PLIC01000179.1, read on the forward strand.
AACGACCTCCCGCCACGTTTCCGTTGGTAGGGCGTATCGCACATCGGCAGCTTTGTTCCAGTCACCACGTTGGTTCGGAATTGAAGGCAGTGAGATCGAATCTGGTGAATGAGCTTCGGCATGTTGACGCGGCTCTTTCCGTTCTTGGCAAGTTGGGCGGCGGGAGTTCCCACGCGAAACCGAGGCACACTGTGTCAGCCTCGGCTCGTAAGCGGATCAGCCTCGCGCAGAAAGCGCGATGGGCAAAGGCAAAAGGTCACGCGCCGAAACCCAAGCGCACCATGTCAGCATCAGCCCGCAGGAAGATCGCGGCGGCACAAAGAGCGAGATGGGCGAAGGTGAAAGCGCAGCAGAAGTAGGCTGCTCAGAGCCGGACAGGCGTCACATCGTCAACCTTCTGTTCAGCGTGTACGGAACACATTATCAATCTTTCGCATGATCCGCTCGGCCCACTGAACGGCGGCGGCGACCATGGACTCGGTCCTCGGGCTGAAACGGCTGTCATCTCTTTCCAGGAATCCGCCGAAACGTACTTGGGTGGCCTGAGTATATCCAGCTTTCTTTTTCCTCTTCCCCAGAAATCTTCGCGGCTTTCTCTGTCATGTCCCGCAAGTCTTCTTCCCTAAAAAGCCCAGTGCTGGGCTCCTCTTGACTTGTCGCTCCTGACTTAACCTGTGATTCTGTGCGGAAGTCTACTGGATATGCTGTGTTAATCGGATTGACGCATAGGTGCAAATCTACCAGTCCAGAAAAGTCGAAGGGGTATTGCGCCCACTGATGAATGGGAGTGAGTCGGTCGTCCGTCAGTTCCCCCTGAAAGGAAATCACCGTCCCGAGGGGCCAGAACGTGAATTCCGAAACAACGTGTGTCCCTTTCGTATCGATGTGGGCGGACACGCCTGAGTTGCGACTGGTTCTTGCGTTGGATGCAAACACGTAGATTGCTATGTCGCGTGGAATGGCGGTGTTCAACCGGTTCCTGATGAATGGCGCGACCCACTCGTTGGTTCGCACGAAATTGGGGCCATTCGCAGTCACGAATTGAAGCATGACTTGCTTCAGAATTGCCAGCGGACGTTTGATCCCGAGGATAGAAGTTCGATGGCATTCCCGTATATCTCCAATTCGTTCTGCGATCCGCCGAACCAAGTCGACGTATGCTCCACCGTACTTGCTTCCGTACCTGTTGTTGCAGCCTTGGCACAAGCTGCGGAAGTACAGACCCCGCTGAAAATCCTGAGATGATGTCCACTCCAGTAGGCCAGTCTTGCTGCTGCGTTCGTCGACCTTCATCAAAAGCAAGGGGCAGTCGTTGAACGCGCTTTCGGGAGGAATGTGCTCTCTTGTCAACTTCCCGTATCTGTTGCACAGCCAGCAATGGCCTTCAGGAGCGGGCATACTACCTATCCATCACCATTGTACTTTCCGAAAACGCCATCGATCTTCTGCATGATCCGTTCGGCCCACTGGATGCTCGCTTCAATCAGCTTGTCCGTCCGTGGGCTCCCCTGTGGAGTCCCGAACAGGTCGTCCGCCGTCTGCATGTGCAGGCTCGCAAGAATCGCTGCCATGATTCCAATCACCCGTTTTCGACCTTCGTCCATTCGCGAAGGATAGCATATTCGCCGTTTGTTCGCCATGTCGCGTAGGGCCAGCAATTTCGGCCTTACAAGCGGGGCATTCAACGGGTGAACCTCGACGAGGATGTGCCCGCCAGACTGGTCACAAAGGGCTCCAACAGAGATTGAGACTAATGTTCGGACTGAGCCCTACCAGCAGCCGAAGGTCCGCAGAACGGTCAGATACCCAACGCTGGCGGCTCAAATCCGCCTCTGGGGTCAGGGAGTAGTGGAATACGAGGGATGCGGCGGGTAACTGGCAATCTGTATCGAAACGGTAGGTCGGGCGGCTTCGGTGCATTGCAAGCCCCCGCATAGAACCACCGTCTCGCAAAGCCCGAAGCAGATCGCGGCGAGGTGTGGTGTCCCCTTCTATCTACGAGTCTTTCAATCTTTCAATCACGTCTGCCACTAGTTTCTCCGGGCCGAGCATCCGCCGGAAACCGCGCCGTTTGGCTGCTGTGCGGAAGCGACTGTCCGCCTCTCCACAGCTCTGCGGTTTTCGCGGCTGGTATTCGTGGAAAACCAAGTTTGAGAACTTGGTATCTGCGAAACCGCGTGCATCCGCTGTACGTGATGGGAGCCTCTGGCCCGAAGGCGTCCAGTGCAATGATTGCACGGTTGCTGCAGGTCACGGTGATTGAGGCAGGTCAAACCGTCGGTAGCACATTGGTAGCACGGAAACTGCTGGTAGCGATATAAGTGGTGGGCAGTGCAGGACTCGAACCTGCGACCTCCTGCTTGTAAGGCAGGCGCTCTAACCAACTGAGCTAACCGCCCGCTGGGCGCGGATGCGAGCACGGCGGGTTTCCGCCGCTCGCGAAAAAACTTCTGCAAAACTTATGCTGAGGATACTGGACGCTTCCCTTCCCGGTCAAACCAGTGTAGTGTCCGGCAAATTCGCGGCATAAATTTGGGTTGTCATCCTGGCCCTGAGCGGAGCCGAAGGGGAAAGACCGATGCATTGCGCATTCGAATCCATAGTCCTTTGCTTCGCTCAGGATGAGAGTGTGGATTTATGCCACGAACTTGCGGGACACTACACCAGATCCAAACGATGCTGAACTCACCGGCGCGGCTGGCACACTTTCGCTGCTACACTCTCTTTGTGCGAAAGTTAATCGTCAACGCCGATGATTTTGGTCTGACCGCAGGAGTGAATCGAGCCATTGTGGAAACCCACGCCGGTGGAGTCGTATCGTCGGCGACATTGATGGCCAATGGCTCTGCGTTCGAGGACGCGGTGACTGCAGCGCGCTCGGCGCCGAATCTCTCCGTGGGATGCCACGTGGTATTGGTGGACGGAACGCCGGTGTCGCCACCGGACGCGGTGGATACATTGCTGGCGATTCGCTCGGCAGAGCCGGGCAAGTTCTACTCCAGCCTTTCGGCCTTCGCCACGCGCGCCATGTTGGGAGGCTTCGATCGCGATCAACTGGTCGCGGAGATCACTGCGCAAATAAGGAAAATTCAATCCACCGGTCTCCAGGTCACTCACCTCGACACACATAAACACGCCCACATCTTTCCCGAGATTCTGGTGGCTCTGCTGCGAGCCGCGCGGATTTGCGGCGTGCGCGCGATCCGCAATCCGTTCGTTCCCGTAAAAGCGATGCCAGCGCGGCTGTTCAAACACAAGCGAAATCTCTGGAAGCGATATGGCCAGGTGCGTATGCTGCACACCTTCTCCGGGCAATTCCTTCAGCGGACGGAGCGCGCTGGACTGCTTACGCCCGACGGCATGGTGGGCGTGATCGAGACCGGGTCGGTCGATAATCCTGGGGACAGTTCCGGCTATAATTCCCTGCTGCGCCAGACGGTCGCCGGCCTGCCGGATGGAACGTGGGAGTTAGTCTGCCATCCCGGCTACAACGACGCCGACTTGCGCGCGGCGCACACGCGATTGCTCGATTCTCGCGAGGAGGAGCGGCGTCTGCTGACCTCGGCGGAACTGCGGCGGTTTCTGGAGGAGCAGAAGATCCGGGTCATCGGGTATCGAGAGTTCGTACAAAAGTCCGCAGAAAAGTTCGTGGAAATCCGGCCCTGAATGACGATAGGAAGGTGCCGAAAGTGGTGCTTCCCTCGTTACTGTGCGGGCTGACTTTGTAATGTCGCGGCGCGCCAGAGGGCGGTATCATCGCATCAACAGAAACGAGGATAAGGCATGGCTGACCATCAATCCGAACCTCGCCTTACTGTGGACTTGCCGGTGCGGATATGGGGAATGAGTGCGGACGGACGCCCCTTTTCCCAGCATGCCCGCGCTCAGAACATCAGTTCGGAGGGCGCGCTGATCTCCGGAGTCGAGAGCGAACTGAAAGTGGGCGACATGATCGGAGTGCAATGCGAGGAGAAAAAAACGCGCTGCACGGTGATCTGGGTGATGAACACCGGCCCGGTCAAGAAAAATCAGGTGGGAGTGAAGTTGGTCGCCGACCAGGAGTGCCCGTGGAAAAACTATCTTTCACTCGACGGCGCGACGGTGACGATTGGGGCCTCCAACCGCCGGCGCTATCACCGGCATAAGATCGCGTTTCCGCTGGAACTTCGCGACGAGCGCGTCAACGCACCGCTCCGCATCAATGCCACCGACGTGAGCGGCAATGGATGTTACGTCGAGAACATGCTGCCTCTGCCGGCCGGAACTGTGTTGCGGGTGGATTTCTGGCTGGACTCGGAGCATATCAATATCACGGCGGTGGTGCGGACGTGCGATCCGGGCGTGGGCAATGGAATCGAGTTCACCGGGATGCCCGCCGCCACCAAGGAACGCACGCAGGCCTACCTGGACGCGATTGACCCGCCGAGGGGAGTCTCGCACCCAAAGCCGGAGTAGAGTTCTTCGAACTATGCGGAAGCTTCTGCGTAGCGGGCGAGGACAATCGCCCGAATCAATCCACCCATCGTGAATTCGCGGGCCTCGATTGCGGCCGGCATCTGCAATTCGCCGAGCGTCGCCGAAGTCACCGGACCAATCGAAGCAAACTGGACATGCTTGAGAAAATCTACGCCGAGTGAGCCTGGCTTGACGTTGCCGAGCAGTTCGGCAAAGTTTTTCGCGGTGGAGGAACTGGTGAAGGTCACGATGTGCGGGCGGCGCGCCGCATTTTTCATCAGCGCGCGCAGGCGCGCGCGCGATCTCTCGGGCACTGCGGTTTCGTAAGCTTCGACCACATCGACTTCGGCTCCGGCCGCGCGCAGCTCTTCTGGAATCACGTCGCGCGCGACTTTGGCTCGTATCAGCACGACGCGCTTGCCGTTGACCTTATCGCGCAGGCCCTTCACGACAGACTCGGCGACGTATTCGTCCGGAACCATCTTGACCTTCAGCCCATGCTTCACAATCGCCTTTTTGGTCGCCGGCCCGATCGCGGCGATCTGGAGATGCTTGAGATTCCGCCGCGTAATGCGAAGTTTCCGGACGCGTTCCCACATCGCTTCGACGCCATTGGCGCTGGTGAGTATGACCCAGTCGTAAGTCTTTATATTTTTCAGGGCATCGTCGAGTGGCCGGTACGATTGCGGCTTGCGAATCTCGATGAACGGGATTTCGATTACCGATGCGCCCAGGCTGCGCAGGCTGGCGGAAAGGCTGCCAGCCTGATGGCGGGCGCGCCCGACAAGAATCCGGGTTCCGGCGAGGGGATGTTTTTCGTTGGGCCTGCGCATGGGGACAGCTCTTGGCTCTTAGCTTTCGGCTCTCAGCTTTCAGTTCTCACACTTTCCTGCTATGGGTTAGGCTCCGGCCACTAACAGCAGGTCCTTCCCCTTCGACTAGCTCAGGGTCAGGATGACAGGTTCTTGATAGACGATCTTTCATGGTTGTTGCGGCAGAGCAAAGCCTTCGCCGTAGACTTCTTCGAGAATAACATCGCCGCCTCGACGGAGAAGGGTTTCGCCGACTTCTTCGCCCAGGCGCACGGGGTCGTCGCCCTCGCGGGTTTCGCGCAGAACTGTGGTTCCATCGGGACGGGCTACGAGCGCGTGCAGGCGGATGCGGCCTTCCGTTGCTCCTGTGAAGACGGCTTCGGCGAAGGCTCCGATGGGAACCTGGCAGCCGCCGCCGAGTTTACGGAGCAGGGCGCGCTCGCAGGTGGTGGTAGCGCGGGCGGCAGCGTCGTCAAGAAAAGCGACGAGAACCCGCGTTGCGCTGTCACCGCTGCGAATTTCGATTCCCAACGCGCCTTGTCCGGCGGCGGGGGTCATCACTTCCGCGGGGATCACCTGGCGAACCAACTGCGTTTTGCCCAGACGGTTCACGCCGGCGGCGGCCAGAATGATGGCGTCGTAGTCGCCGGATTCGAGCTTGCGCAGGCGTGTATCCACATTGCCGCGGAGCGGGTGAGTCTGAAGGTCCGGACGAAGCGCTTTCAACTGGGCCTGGCGCCGCAGGCTGCTGGTGCCAACGTTCGCCTGCTGCGGCAGCGCTTCGATGCTCGGGAACTTCACGGAACAAAAAACGTCGCGTGGATTTTCGCGGGTGGTGATGGCGGCAATTTCGAAATCGGCGGCCAGATCCGTGGGTAAGTCTTTCAAGCTGTGCACGGCGAGGTCAACCCGGTTTTCGACGAGGGCTTCTTCGATTTCCTTGGTGAACATGCCCTTGGTGCCGACTTTCGCGAGCGCAACGCCGGTGATTTTGTCGCCGGTGGTCTTGATGATCTCAAGTTCCACGGTATGGCCCTGAGCGCGAAGCAGGCCAGAAATGTGATGAGCCTGCCAGAGAGCGAGTTCGGAGCCGCGGGAACCGATGCGCAGGCGGGCCATCAGTCTTCCGGTCCTTTTTCAGGACCCTGGCCACGGATGGACTTCGAAACGGCGGATTCCTTTTCTTCGTCTTTGTTATGCAGGTTGAAAAGGCGGCGCACAAGGTCGATGACGGTGGTGGATTCGGGATCGCGCGCAGCCGTTTTCAGGGTGCTGATGGGGGTGTGCATGATTTTGTTGACGATGCCGCGAGTCAGCGCTTCGACGGCAAGTTCCTGGTCGGTGGTCATGGAACCGAGGCGGCCACGAACGCGATCAATCTCAGCCTGGCGAATGGTTTCGAGGTGGTCCTGCAAACTGACGATGGTGGGAACCACGTCGAGAGCCTGCAGCCGAGCCTGAAATTTTTCGACCTCGTCATTGACGATCGCCTCCGCCTTTTCGGCTTCCTTCTTGCGATCGGAGACGTGCGAAGAGACCGCTTGCTGCAGATCGTCGATGTCGTAGACGAAAATGCCATCGAGCTTATTCATCTCCGGGTCGACGTCGCGGGGAACGGCAATATCGATGAAGAACATGGGCTTGTTGCGGCGCAGCGCCATGAGCTTTTCGCCGTGTTCGCGCCGGAAGATGAAGTGCGGCGAGCCGGTCGAGGTGATCACGATATCGGCGCGATCGCAGGTGTCATAAAGCCGGCTAAACTCGATCGCCTGTCCGTTAAATTTTTGCGCCATCCGGATGGCGCGGTCGTAGGTGCGGTTGGCGACAAAAAGAGAGGCGGCGCCGTGCGCGAGCAGGTGCCGGGCCGCCAACTCGCTCATCTTCCCCGCACCCACCAGGTACACGCTCTTGCCGTTCAGGTTTCCGAAGATTTTCTCTGCCAGTTCAACGGCCACCGAAGCAATCGAAACCGAAGAAGATCCGACCGCGGTTTCGGTGCGGACGCGCTTGGCCACGGCAAACGCCCGCGTGAGCAACTGATCCAATTGCGCGCTCACCGCTCCAACGGCGCGAGCGGTGGCGTAGGCTTCCTTGACCTGTCCAAGAATTTGGGGCTCGCCGACCACCATGGAATCGAGGCTGGCGGCGACGCGAAAAACGTGACGGACGGCCTCATCTTCGCGAAATTCGTAGAGATGACTTTCAAACTGGCCGAGATCGACCTCGAAATACTCGCGCAGGAATTCACGCAAGTCGCCGGAGCCGTTCTGCATGTGGGCGATAAATTCAACGCGGTTGCAAGTGGAGACGATCATGCCCTCGGCCACAGCGGGATGCTCGGCCAGTTTCTTGCAGGCCTCCGCCAATCGCGATTCCGGAATGGCCAGGCGCTCGCGCACCTCGACCGGCGCGGTCTTGTGATTGATGCCGATGAGCTGGAGCTTCATGATGCGATAAACCTGTGCATTCCGCTGAAGTAGTTGGCGATCCAGGCCCCGATGGCCGCGACAAAGGCCACACTGGCGAGCAACGCGGCGCGGCGTCCGCGCCAGCCGGTGATCAGGCGCATATACACCATCAGCAGATAGACGACCCACATCAAGACGGAAAGCAGGATCTTGGGATCGAGAAAATCAATGCGGCCGTAGGTGGATTCGGCGACCACGGAGCCCGCGATCAGGCCCAGAGTCATGAAGGGAAATCCGAGCATGAGGGAGCGGTATCCGATGTCGTCAATGACCTGGAGAGCGGGCAGCCGCGAGAACATCCCATTCGAACTCTTGGATTTCAGAGCGCGTTCTTGCATGAGGTACAGGATGCTGGCGCCAAAGCTGAGGAACAGCGCCGCGTATCCTGTGAAAATCATCAGGATATGTACCGCCAGCCAACCGTGCTTCACGGCGTTCGAGGTGAAGACGAAGGGTTGCTGACCGGTGGCGGCCACGAAGGTAAGCAGAAAAACCAGCGGAAAAATCACGATGCCCGGAGTCGTCGTCTTGTACACCATATAGGCAATCATGAAAACGACCATGATCAGAAACGCCAGCAGCGATTCCGAGTTGTGAACCGAGGCCGAAGCGAGTTGGCCGTTTTGCACGACGGCTTCGGTCAGCGAAACGAAATGAAACACCATGCCGAGGTAGGAGGCATGGAGCGCTACTTTGCCGAGGATTTCGGAGGTGCGGGTGAGCGCGACCAGCGCATAGACTAATCCCGCGGCATAAAAAACGAGCGCAACGCGCAGCCAAATCAACGTCATAGTTTTTGGGTGCTTCCGCAGGCTGGCGTGATACCTTTCCACCCTGCCTGGGTGATTATAGTGTGCCGGGGGAGGATGCGGGGGAAACGCGCGTCATCACAAGTGTACGTGACGGGCGGCACATGGGGCAAGGGCTAAAAACCTACCATGGAGGCACGGATTTTGGCTGAGCTAAGGTCTGCCGAACTCCAACTCGCCCCAGACCCCTGTTGATTTTGAGGTGTGCAGTAGCGAAAATCGAGGTATGGACCCAGACGAACTTCATGACCTAGTCATGCTATTGAAAAATGGCGTCGACTCCGGGGAGATCGAGATTCCGGAGGGATCCCACACTCGCGAATCGCTAGATCGTGTGCGGCTTGATGCCGACGGTAAAGTGGATCCAAACACAGTCGACAGTAGCGTCAGGGCTGCTGCCCGTGCTGTTGCCGGCGCAAAAGCCGCCAGGGAGATGGAAAAAATCCCGCTACGCGACGTGCAGGCTGCCTATTTTGATATTCTCGATCAATTTTTTGGAGAGCCATTTTCTGAGATGAAGGCGCACGGCTTAACTCCAGCACAGGTCGCGGAGCACCTTGCATCGCAAGACGCAATAGTGGGTGCCTTCGAGGCCGAGCTGGAGGAGTTCGCGTCCGGCATGCATGAGTTTTGGGAATACTACGCGCCAGTTGTCGAGCTTCATCTTAGGAGACTCAGGTGCTTGAAGTCGGTTTTCGGCGGCGATGTTTTTCCATCGTACTCCGCAAACATCGCATGTTCCGTAGGTCTCTACATGGACACGATCATCCTGCCGGATCCCCTTATGCGGATTCTTGGCATGGCGAAGGTCACCGCGCCAAGAGAATCGTGCCGAATGGTTACGAAACACGCCTTGTCGGCGCTGGGCTATCGGGACTTGGCCCTCGCAGATGTTGACCCTCCAATTGTGGTCATTGCAGCCGATCCGATGTTTTTTAACCCTTCGTACATGACCGCCTTGGAGGACACATCTAACGGTGATGTCGTAAAGCATGCTTCTACAATGTTCGGGTGTACCTTCCCGACCATCGAGGCGCTTCAATTGTTTCTTGGCCAGTTTCCCTCTGCCGATAAGTTGGTTGCCAAGCTGGTTGACCCGAGGCGGCTCCTGTTCGACTCTGACTGGTCGGAATCGCTTCCCGAGCAATTCGCCCGTTATGTTCAAGACACTGCGTCCCGGTTTCCCGGCGCTGTTGGAGCGTCTATCGCCGAAACGACTTATCGCGTGTTTTTCGGGAGAATGATGCAGACTAATGACCTACTGTTCCGGAGCGCTAGATATAGAGGAACGCCACTCATTGACGCACCGACCTCTTGGCAGTACCTTCTTTGGAAATATGAATATGACTCTGGTCGCTCGGGTATGTCGCAGAAAGAAATGCAGGAGACTGTTATTTCTAAGGCCATCGCGAGCGAAGGCAGCACCGAGTTCGGCATGCTCTCCGGAGTTCCGCCCGAATCGCTGATCGAACTCCGACGAAACGGCGCTATGGCGAGCCTACGTGAAACAATACGGAATGGCCTCAAGGACATAGATTTGGCATCGCCAGACTCATTGTCAAGGGTTGCAGATGAGGTTATCGCTATCATCGACCGGAAATTTGAAGAACACGACCGTGACTTGAGGGGGATCATTTCATCGCGGCGCAAGTTTTTTGGACAGGATGTAGGCCGCTGCGTCATCGTCGGCGGTCTTTCCATCGCCGCCGCCGCTCTGACGCAAAATGTGGGCCTGAGAATGTTGGCAGCCGCCGCACCTTTCGCCGTCGGAGGCGCTTCGATTGCAGATCTTCAAAAACAGTGGCAGACCTTGCAGGCGCGGAGCCAGGAGCTGCAGCGCTCACCGGCTGCGATATTGTTCCGACATCTGGGCCGCAAATTCGGCTTCCCGTCCAACACAAAGTAATGTGTCGATAACACACTCACTGTAGCGACGGCATCTGCCGACTCTATTCCACCCCCAGCGACGCCAGCGATTCTTCCAGCAACCGCAAATCGATCTGCAATTGCCTTCCTTGCGTCTGCATATCTTCCAATTCGTCGAAGGCGCGGAACAGGCGCATCTTGACGGCGGCGTACTGCTCGGAGTCGGAGAGCGGGCGTCCGTGGGATTCGCCCCACGCGGCGACGACCTGGTGCGGAAGGAGAATACTGACCGCGTACGTCAGCTTGCGGTCGGAGGTGACGTCGAAGATGTACTCGTCTGCTTCGGACTCCTGGGCGTCGGACTCACTGGTGGCGGATGCTGGCGCAAGACGTTTCCCGATGAAGTAGTACTGGTAAACATAGCCTTGCGATCCGGCGTAGGTTTTGAGGCGGCGGATGGTCATGGGTCGTTCGTCGTTCGCTCTTCGCTATTGGCCGTTCGCGACCCCGTGCGAAAAGCGAGCAGCGAACGACGAATAGCGTCGCGTCGGCTTTCGTGGCATGAACTAGATCTTCGCCTCTCGCAGACGTTTGACCGCGGTCTCGGAGGCGACGGGAGAATAATAAATCTCTTTGAAAGTATATGACCTGGCCTTGGCCTCAAGAATGGGCAGGATTTCGATGTGCCAGTGGTAATCCTCATCGAGTGTTTTCCAGTATCCGAGTGTTGAGGAAGGATGCTGGCTGTTGGGCGTGGTGTGGAGCACGAGGTGGAAGGCTTCCGTGACCGTGCGAATACGCTGCAGTGTGTGCCGCAGGAGCGCGGCGAGATCGGTCACGCTGCCCACGCGCGAGGAACCGGTGCGCTCAAAGGAAGATTCATGGCTGCGGGGCATAATCCAGGTTTCGTACGGGACGCGCGGAGCAAAGGGGCAGAAGGCCACGTAGTCTCCGCGAATCTCGACGATGCGCAGGTTCTGACGCTCCTCCTGCGCCAGAATGTCGCAAAAGACGCAGCGCTCTTTGCTCTCGAAATAGTCGCGTCCGGCGCGGAGTTCGTAAAGGATGCGGCGCGGCACGAAAGTGGTTGCGGTCAGCTGGGAAGTGGGGTGGTCGAATTCCTGTCCGGCTTCCTCGCCGTGATTCTTGAACATGCTGACGTACTTGAACCGGCTGTCGCGCTTCAAATCCTGAATCCGCAGCGCGGCCAGACGCAGAAACTGTTCGACTTCGGCGTCGCTCGCGTTCCAGAGATGGCCGCCGTGGCGAGGATTTTCGACCAGAACCTCGTGAGCGCCGACCGATCCCATGCGGTCGTAGAGGCCGTCGGCGCAGCGCGCCGGCTCGCCTTCGATGTGGTAGAGCGCGTGCGGATGGACGACGGAGCGCGCCGACCATGCGCTGCCATCCACGCCGGGCAGGTTGGCGATAACATGGGTTGGCTCGGCGGAGGCGCCGCAAAAGCGGCAGGCTTGGGAGCGTGGCGTGGGCTCAATGACATCGTCGCCGGTGATCACCCAGGAGCGGGTGATGGGATCTTTGCGGAGTTCCATGGGGTAAGAAGAACAAAATGCAAGGACGGAGTCAAATGGAGAATTTGTAATTTGGTAATTTGTAATTTTGTAATCTGAAACCCTTCCGGCAGGCTAGAGTAGGGGAACAGGAGACTTGTTTGAGGAGAGCTACAACGCGGGACTGAAGACAAATTGCAAATTACCAAATTAGAGATTACAAAATTACCAATTCCCCTATGTCCGAGCCCTCGACGCCGCTGATGCGGCAGTATGCCGCCATCAAGAAAGAGCATCCCAACGCTCTGCTGTTCTTCCGGCTGGGGGACTTCTACGAGCTTTTCTTCGACGACGCGGTGCTGGCCGCGCGCGAGCTGCAAATCACGCTGACCTCGCGCAATAAAGAAAAGGGCATCGCGATCCCGATGTGTGGCGTGCCTTACCACGCCGCCGAGGGCTACATCGCAAAACTGATCCGGCGTGGGTTCAAAGTCGCGGTCTGCGAACAGGTGGAAGACCCGCGCCTGGCGAAAAAACTGGTGCGGCGCGAGGTGACGCGCGTCGTCACGCCGGGCACAGCAGCAGATTCGTCGTTGAATGCGGAAGAGAACAACTTTCTCGCGGCGGTGGCGACGGTCGGGGACCGCGTGGGTTTTGCGGCGCTCGATCTTTCGACCGGCGAGTTTCGAGCGACGGAGTTCGTGGGCGAGTCGGCCGGACGCCGCATTCAAGAAGAACTTGAACAATTACGGCCAAGAGAAATGCTGTATGGGTCTTCGGCTCCGCTACTGGAGCGGGTGACAGCGACGCAATTGAATGGCTTCGCGGCGGCGCAGGGCGGTCGCGGCGCCCGTCCCTCCACCGGCACGGCGCCTGTCGCTCGGGTTTCCGGGGGCGGCTGGGCCGAGACTCCTTTGGACGACTGGATCTTCGCTCCCGACCACGCCATTCCGCTTCTCGAAAATCACTTCGGCGTGCTCTCGCTCGAAGGGTTCGGCTTAGCGGGCAAACGGGCGGCGGCTTCGGCGGCGGGGGCGATTTTGTATTACATCCGCTCAACGCAGCGCGGCACGCTCGATCATGTCGACCGCATCGGCTTCTATGAGCGCCAAAATTGCCTGGTGCTCGATGCGGTGACGGTGCGCAACCTGGAGTTGATCGAGCCACTATTTGCGGGAACGGATGCAGGAGTGACTCTGTTCCGCTGCCTCGATGCGACCGTGACGCCGATGGGTAAGCGCCTGCTGCGCACCTGGATGCTGCGCCCGTCTTTAGATCAAGCCGAGATCGAAGGTAGACTGGATTCCGTTGAGGCGCAGGTCAAAGACACGGTGCGTCGCGAAGAGCTGCGCCGTTCGCTCGAAGGAATTCTCGATCTCGAACGTCTGTTGAGCCGGGTAACGCTGGAGACCGCGAATCCACGGGACGTGCTGGCGCTGGCGGCGTCTCTAGCACGAATTCCTAAGGTGCGAACGGTATTGGCCGGGCTGGCTGAGTCACGACTATCTGAGTCACGACTGTCGGCACAACGGCTTGCCACGCTGCATGGCGCGATCGACGAACTCGGCAATCTGCGCGAGAAGATCGACCGCACCCTGGTTCCAGAGCCGCCACTAACGCTGAGCGATGGCGGAGTGATCGCTCCAGGCGTCGACAAGGATCTGGACGAACTCCGCGACCTGAGCCGCAACTCGAAGCAGTACCTGGCGCGAGTCGAGCAGCGCGAACGCGAGCGCACGGGGATTGCCTCGCTCAAGGTAAAGTTCAATTCCATTTTTGGTTACTACATTGAGATTTCAAAGGCGAACCTGCACCTCTCGCCCGCCGACTACGAACGCAAGCAGACGCTGGTGAATGCCGAGCGCTTCACGACTCCGGAGCTGAAAGAGTACGAGTCCAAGATTCTCGATGCCCAGGAGAAGATCGTCGAAATCGAGCGCCGTCTGTTCGCCGAGCTGCGTTCTGCCATTGCCGCCGAGGCCAAGCGCATTCGGCAAACCGCGCTAGCGCTGGCCGAAGTGGATGTACTCGGCTGCCTGGCACACATCGCGGCGCTGCGGAATTATTGTCGGCCCCAATTCGAGCAAAAGCCCGATCAAGCTGCGAAAGCCAAGAACGCTAATGATAACGACCTGGAAATTGTCGAAGGCCGTCATCCGGTGATCGAACTGCAGGAGCTGGCGGCCGGGAGTGAGCGCTTCGTTCCCAACGATCTCTTCCTGAATAACTCGACGCACAACATCGTCGTGCTGACCGGCCCGAACATGGGAGGCAAGAGCACGTATCTGCGGCAGGCGGCGCTGATCGTGATCATGGCGCAGATGGGGTCGTTCGTTCCCGCGCGCGCCGTGCGCCTCGGCATTGTCGACCGCGTCTTCACGCGCATCGGCGCGAGCGACAACCTGGCCCGCGGCCGCTCGACGTTCATGGTCGAGATGACGGAGACGGCGGCGATTCTGCACACGGCAACAGCGCGGTCGTTGATCTTATTAGACGAAGTCGGGCGCGGCACTTCCACTTATGACGGATTGGCGATCGCCTGGGCCGCCGTTGAGTATCTCCACGCCCATGTACGCGCCAAGACTTTATTTGCCACACATTATTTCGAGCTGACCGAATTGGCGGAGCAATTGAGCGGCGTGAAGAATTATCACGTCTCCGTCAAAGAAACCGGCGGCAGCGTAGTTTTTCTGCGCCGCGTCGAGCCGGGCGCAGCCGACCGCAGCTACGGCATCGAAGTCGCGAAGCTGGCGGGATTGCCGAACGAAGTAGTAATACGCGCGCGCGAGGTGCTGGCCGAGCATGAATCCTCCGAGCGCCGGCTCTCGAGCCATCTGACGCCAGGTAGTTCCACCGAGCCCGAGCGCCCCACGCAGCTGACCATATTCACGCCGCTCTCGCAGCTAGTGCTGGAGAAGTTACGCGAGGTGGATTTAAACCGGCTAACGCCGCTCGAAGCGCTAAACTTGCTAGCGGAGTTGAAGAAGGAAATCTAACCGCCGAGACGCGGAGTACGCCGAGAAAAGCAGGCAGATTGAGTGGACGTCAGTGTCGGTAATGCGCGCTGCATCCAGATGGTCAACCGAAAACTGGATTTGGCCCCCTGCATTCGTGGTCCGGGCACGGCGGCAATTGATGCTTTGGCACCGAGATCTTGGGGTATTCCCATCCGCACAGGTCGCACTGCCAAACGAACTTGCCCGGTATGACTTCTTTTTCTTGCACCATTTTTGCACCTCTAAATAATGGCCGACGCAGGCCCAATCACCACGAACCTTTGACCTGATACCTCACTTTACCGTAGCGTGAATAGATCACGAGATCTGGCCCAGGGCGTAGATTGTATTTCAGGTGATCCGTAATCCTTTCTATATTTTTGTCATATTCCCATTTTGCCTTATAGAAGCCGAGGTTTTTTGTCGTACAGGTCGCTGTCTTGTCGGCTGCGAGAACATTCTTTATAAAGGCCATAGCTGCGTCATTAAAGCACTTAAAGGAGTCAGAAACTTCAAGCGAGTCAAGTTTTTCTTTGTCTTGAATAGCAGCCGGGCTGCCAGCACTTGGCGCGATGCCCCCACACCTCTCGCTCGGACGCCGGCTGTTCTTAATCTGCATTACAGCGCCGATAGTCTGCATGGCTCTGCCTCCGCCGAGCGGGGGCGCCTGCGGCTGCTCCGATGGAGCGCTCAAAGGAGAAGGAAAACACATCAATTCGACATGACTGCCGTCCGGGAAAATTGCCTTGATTTCGAACGACAGGACCCAAGGTATCAAACTACTGCTTGGGTCAGTGGCGGGAATCACCGTAGAATTGCAATCAGTGCCTGCACTGTTGCACTGTGTATGAATCTGCTCGGGGCTACCGGGATCTGTGCGAAGCGTCGTGCCGACTGTCGTGGTCGCCTCGACGATCTCAATCTTAGTCTTACCTGCCGCCGTCGCAACGTGTGGCAAGCCAAGTAGCAAACAAAATGCCAAAAGCGCTACGATAACGGCTCGCATTTTCGCCTCCCGGCGGCGATTATACGCCTGATGCCAACTGTGATTAAATCGTGTCTGTAGGCAGCGATGAAACTGACTCCAGAGCAAATCTTTAGCATCTTCCTAGTTGCGGCAGGAGGTCTGATCGGCCTGATCAGCGGGGTCTTAGGGGCTGTGGTCAATTCCATATTCACTTCCAGGCGCGAGCACAGACGATGGCTTTTCGACCAGAAGAGGGTGGAATACAGGGAACTTCTGGATGGATTGCACGAATGTATGGAGAACATGTCTGGCGCCTTCCTTTCAGTAAACGTGACGAAACCGCAGAATTTGCCGGACGTCGCAATCGCCCGCGGGAACATCCTAATCCAAAGTCGCATATTCGTCGGACCCGCCTTAGAGAAGTTTGGAATCCAAAATCGCTGGGAGGAACTTGCAGCCTATGTCATCCAAGCTGAGATCCCTCGAAATCCCGCACAGAAGGGCTGTCCGACGCTGACGTCTTTTCAACTGAAATGCTGCGCTTTCGAGGATGAATTGAACAACTTCGTCAGAAAAGACCTGGGGATCGAATCGTGAGTTTCCCTGGCGCCGCGCACATCGGCCAACTCCTAATCATCGGCTTCGACGGAACCGAGATGTCTCCGCGCCTCGCTTCCCTGCTCACGAAAATTCAGCCGGCGGGCGTGATTCTGTTTGCCCGCAACATCACTGGAGCTGAGCAGACGCATACTCTTCTGCGCGAATGCCAGAAGCGCGTGGCCACGCCGCTGTTTACTTGCGTGGACCTTGAAGGCGGCACCGTGGACCGTTTTCGTAATGTGATCGGCTCGACGCCTTCTGCGGCGGAGGTCTTTGCCACGGGCAGCCGCACGCTTTTTCGCAAGCATGGACGCGTGATCGGCGAAAACTGCCGCGCGCTTGGCTTCAACGTGGATTTTGCTCCGGTGCTCGACTTGGCCCTCTCAGCTTCGCGTCCGGTGCTGACTTCGCGGGCAGTTTCGGATGATCCGAAGCAGGTGGTGATCTACGCACGCGAATTTCTCAGCGGATTGCGCGAAGCGGGAGCACTCGGAAGCGGCAAACATTTCCCCGGCCTGGGCGAGGGCAAGCTCGACAGCCATCGCGAGCTGCCCGTAATTGATAAGCCGCTCAAGAAGATGTGGAACGAAGACCTGTATCCTTATCGAATCTTGCGTAATCAATTGCCGTTCGTGATGGTTTCGCACGCAGCCTATCCCGAGGTGACGGGGGAACGTACACCGGCTTCGTTGTCGAAGAAGTGGATCACCGAAATCCTGCGTAAGAAAATCCGCTACAACGGCCTCATCGCCTCGGACGACATGGAAATGCGGGCCGTCCTCGAATTCGCTCCCATTGGGCAGGCGGTCGTCGAGCACATCCGTGCCGGTGGCGACTTGGCTCTGATCTGCCACAAAGAAGATCTGATCGTGCGCGCCTATGAAGCTCTGGTTCACGAAGCGGAGCGCGACCGCAAGTTCGCCCGGCGCGTCGAAGAATCGGCGCGACGCATGCTAGCGTTCAAGAACAAGGCATTTAAGAAAAAGACGTTTGATAAGAAATCGTTGGCGAGGCGTCGCACTCCCGCTCCCTCGACCGCACGAGTTGAGAAGCTGGCCCGCCAGCTCTGGGAATTCGGCGAAGAAATCCGGCTGGCCACACTCGCTCGCGCGGACAATACGGCGGACAATACGAAGGAACGCGCATGAGTATGATTATTGCCGGCGTGATGAGCGGCACTTCGGCCGACGGGATCAATGTGGCGCTGGTGCGGTTTCCCTCCGGCGCAAAAAGACGGGCCAAAGGCCCGTCACCACACAACCATTCCGGCTCAGACTTCACACTTCTTGCTCACGAGGAGTATCCCTTCCCTGCCCCGGTTCGACGTGCAATTTTGGGAACGATGAACGCGGAATTAGCCCGTGTTGCGGATCTAGCTCGGCTGAACTTTCTTTTGGGCGAACTTTATGCCGAAGCAGTGGCAAAAACAACGCGCAAGCATCGCGTGAAAATTGATCTGGTTGGCTGTCATGGACAAACGCTCTATCACCAGGGAACGGCGGAGCGATTTCTCGGACGAAAATTGGCGGTGACTTGGCAAACGGGTGAAGGAGCGGTGATCGCGGCGCGGCTGGGTGTGCCGGTGGTCTCCGATTTTCGTCCCGCGGATGTAGCGGCCGGGGGGAAAGGCGCGCCGCTGGTGCCGTTCCTCGACTATCTTCTCTATCGCGATCCACGAGTTGAACGCATCGCCCAAAACATCGGCGGCATTGCAAATCTGACGGCGATTCCCGCGGGTGCGTCGCTCGGCCAAATCGTAGCTTTTGACACCGGCCCCGGCAACATGGTGATGGATGCGGCGATGGAAGAACTTTTCGGGCGGCGCTACGACCGCGATGGCAAAGTCGCGGCCTCGGGACGCGTACTGGATAACGTGATAGCACAGTTAATTCGCGCGCGCTTTTTCCGGCAGAAGCCGCCGCGGACGGCGGGCCGCGAGGAATTTGGCCGCGAATACGTGGGCCGGTTTCTTCAGATCTGTCGCGGCGCCAGTAAGGCCGACGTAGTGGCGACGGCAACGGCTTTGACGGCGCGATCGATTGCGGATGCAGTCACGCGATTCGTGTTGCCGCGATTTGGGGTTCCGCGACGCGATCACGAGATGATCGTCTCGGGCGGCGGCGCAAAAAATCCGACGCTGATGGCTATGTTGTGCAATGAGATCGCGCCGTTGGGAATCGACCTGCATTTCTCGGATGAGTTCGGCCTTCCGGCGGAAGCCAAGGAGGCCGTGGCTTTTGCTCTGCTCGCGCACGAGACGTGGCATCGGCGGCCAAGCAATGTGCCGTCGGCAACGGGAGCGAAACGGGCGGCGATTCTGGGAAAGATCTCGTATGCGTAGGGCAGCAGTACGGGTGCGCGCAAGAAGCAGGTCCTTCCCCTTCGGCTCGCCCAGGGTCAGGATGACAATCTCGTTATTATTCGTTGCCGCCTGCGTGCTGCCTCTCCTCTCCTGCTCACAAGCTCCCGACCCGAACACGCTGGTGATGATTATTGAAAGCAGCCCAACGAATCTCGATCCGCGAGTGGGGCTTGATGCGCAATCGGAGCGCATTGGCGAACTCCTCTTCGATGCGCTGCTGACGCGCGACGAGCACTTAAATGTTCAGCCGGGGCTGGCGGAGCGTTGGGAGATTCCCGATCCGTTGACCTACGTCTTCCACTTGCATCGCGGCGTAACTTTTCACGATGGCCGGCCGCTTACTTCGCGCGACGTTAAGTGGACGTTCGATTCCCTGCTCGAAGGGAAGATTCGCAGCACGAAATCAGCGGCGTACCGTTTCGTGGACCGCATCGACGCGCCCGACGAGTTCACCGTGGTATTTCATCTGAAGGAGCCCAACGGGAGCTTGCTGTGGAACCTCTCGGAAGGCGCGATTGGCATTGTGCCCTATGGCGCACTCGACGAGATCACGCGCAAGCCGATGGGGACGGGGCCTTTCAAGTTTGTCAGCGTCGAACAAGATAAAGAGATCGTCGTCGAGCGCAACGACAACTACTGGGGAGCGAAGACGCGACTCGCCAGGGTACGCTTCACCGTCGTGCCCGACGCGACGACGCGGGCGCTTGAATTGCGCAAGGGCAGCGCCGATGCCGCGATCAATGCACTGACTTCCGACACCATCGTGGCGCTGGAGCGCGAGCCGAATTTGCAGGTGGAGCGCGCGCCGGGCACGGTGCTTTCCTATCTCGCGTTTAACCTGCGCGACCGGACCTTGCAGGATGTGCGAGTTCGCCAGGCGATCGCGTATGCCATCGACCGCGGGCCTCTTCTGCAATACATCTGGCGCGGCTTCGCGCAACCGGCTCTGAGTGTGCTCCCACCGCAAAGCTGGGCGTATGACCAGGACGTGGCGGCCTACCCACACAATCCAGAGAAGGCTCGACAGATGCTCGATGCCGCCGGCTACCGGGCTCGCGACGGCGTTCGCTTTCACCTCACGATGAAAACGTCAACGGAAGAGTCCACGCGCCTGCTGGCGGCGGTGTTGCAGCAGCAATTGCGCGATGTGGGCATTGCGCTCGATATTCGTACCTTCGAGTTCGCTACATTTTTTGCCGACGTCACCAGCGGCGCTTTCCAGTTCTATTCGTTGCGCTGGATCGGCGGGAACGAGGACCCGGATATTTTTGAATACGCATTTCACTCCAACCGATTCCCGCCCAAAGGCGCAAACCGCGGTTTCTATTCCAATCCGCATATCGATAGTCTGATCGACCAGGCGCGCCGCGAAACCGATCAGAATGCAAGCAAGCGGCTGTATGCCGAAGTTCAGGAAGTGCTGGCGCAAGATGAACCGTATATAAACTTGTGGTACTTCGACAACGTGCTCGTGCACACGCGGCGGGTGCGGAACGTGACCCTGAATCCGTCGGGAAATTACGACTTTCTGAAGACAGCTGAAATCAGTACCCAGTAGCCAGTTGCCAGCGCGCACGACCGGCGCGGTTTTCAGCGTGATAACATCGAAAGTTGGGTGCTCGCTTGACGGTCAGCAGCTTTGGCCCTAAGACCTGACACCTGAGACCTGATCTTGAACATTCTTTTTATCGGTGACATTTTTGGCCGCCCTGGGCGGACGATCGTAAAAGATCGCCTGCCTGGCCTGCGCCAGCAGCACGCCGTGGATCTGGTCATCGCCAACTGCGAAAATGCCGCGGCTGGCTTCGGAATCACGCCTCCGCTGGCGGAAGAGCTTTTTGATCTGGGCATCGACGTGATGACCACCGGAAATCACGTCTGGGACAAACGCGAAATCATCGGATACTTCCAGATGGCGGATGGCAACCCCCACAGTCCCGCGCGCCGCTTGTTACGGCCGGCAAATTTTCCGCAGGGCCTGCCCGGTTGGGGAGTGTACGAAGGCCAAAAGAACGGCGCCGGTTATGCCGTCGTGAATCTTCAGGGACGTGTGTTCATGGGGTCGAACGACGATCCCTTTCGCTATGCCGATCGGCTTCTGGAGCAGATCAAATCGAAGATCGTGCTGGTGGATTTCCATGCCGAGGCCACTTCCGAAAAAATCGCCTTCGGATGGTACCTCGACGGGCGAGTCACTGCCGTGGTGGGCACGCACACGCACGTTCCCACCGCGGATGAGACTGTCCTGCCGAAGGGCACTGCCTATATCACGGATGTCGGCATGACTGGGCCGTACGACAGCGTCATTGGGGTGAAGAAAGAACTGGTGATCGAGAAGTTTCTCAGCGGGATGCCGTCGCGCTTCGAAGCGGCCAATGGTGACGTCCGCCTGTGCGCCGTGCTGGTCGAGTGCGATGACCACACGGGCCGCGCCACGCGGATGGAACGGCTGATGCTGCGGTGAAGGCTGGCTCTGCAACCTCTTTGTCTTCCCCGTTACGACCGTAGTTCTCAACCCAGGATTTCTCTTGCAAGACAGGAGCAGCCGGGCATTCTATAGTAAGTAATATGCGATGGCTGCCAGCAGGAATTGTTTTGTTGCTTGCCGGATTGTGTCTGGCCGCAGACACTCCAGCCGCTGTGCCACCGCTCTGCTCCAATTCCGCGGGCGCTCCCGCCTGCCACGTTCCTAAGAAAGACCTGAAGGCCGCACGCCGGGCTTTCGCGCGCGGCCTCAAGCTCGAGAAATTGCAGACCGAGAATTTGCAAAATCTCGACGAGGCTTTATACGAATTTGAGGAAGCGTCTCGATTGGTCCCGCAGAACGTGGAGTACGTGACCGCGCGGGAGATGACGCGGCAGCATCTGGCCGGGATACATCTGGAACGCGGGAATAGCGACCTGCTCGCTGGCCGCCAGGTGGAGGCAATGGCGGAGTTCCGGACGGCGCTGAACCTCGATCCGCAGAACGAATTCGCCCAGCAGCGCATAAGCGACGCGTGGGGGCCCGTGCCGGTGCACACCGCAAGCCCGCCGCAAGTGGTCGCCAGCGCGGACGCGCTCACCGCCAAACCAACCGACGGGCGTCATGACATCCACTACCGCGGCGATTCGCGTGGTCTGCTTAGCGCAGTCGCCGCGAGCTACGGGCTGACGGTGGTTTTCGACGATAGCTTCCCCAGCCGCCACGTGCGATTCGATATCGAGAACGCCGATTTCGCAACCGCCATGCAGGCGGCCTCCGCGGTCACGAAGAGCTTCAGCGTGGCGCTCGAAGACACAGTTCTTTTTGCTTGCGCCGACACGCTCGACAACCACAAGGCCTTCGACCTCATGGGCATGCGCTCGTTTTACATCTCTGCCGGCGATCCTGCCAAGGATTTGAACGAGTTGCTGAACTCGCTGAAGACGCTTTTTGAGTTCAAGTTCGCCAGCCTCAACGCCGCATCGAGCACAATCACGCTGCGCGGACCGCGGGCGGCGCTCGATGCCGCAACCCAGTTTCTCGGGCAGCTAAATAGCGCCCGGCCGGAAGTGATGCTCGATCTGAAAGTCTTCCAGGTGAGCCACACCTACGCGCGGAACATCGGGCTGCACGTCCCGGACAATTTCAATCTCTTCAACATTCCGGCGGGTGCACTCGCGGCTCTCGGCGGACAGAACATCCAGAGCCTGATCAACCAACTGATTGCCTCTGGCGGCATCAACCAAGCCGGCAATCAGACCATTTCCGCGCTCCTCGCACAATTGCAAGGCCAGCAGAATTCGATTCTTAGCCAGCCGCTCGCGACCTTCGGTGGCGGGATCACGCTGATGGGACTGAGCCTCGACAAGTTGTCCGCCGCGCTTTCCATGAATGAGAGTTCCGTCCAGGAGCTCGATCACGTCCAGTTGCGGGCCTCGCAGGAGAAGGACGCCACTTTTAAGCTGGGATCGCGCTATCCCATCCTCAACGCCAGCTTTGCGCCGATTTACAACAGTTCGGCCATCGCGAAGGTCATCGGGAACCAGTCGTACACCGCGGCCTTTCCTTCCGTCAGTTATGAGGACATCGGACTCACGCTCAAGGCGAAACCGTGGGTTCACAACAATTCAGACGTAGCCCTCGAGCTGGAGATACAATTCCGCACTTTGGGAAGCACAAACACAAATGGCATTCCTGACATTTTGAATCGCGAGTACAAGGGGCAAATCCTGCTCAAGGAAGGTGAACAGGCGGCCGTAGCGGGAATGATCACCGTGTCCGATCAGAAGAGCTTGAGCGGACTGCCAGCGTTCTCCACGATCCCGGGCCTCGGCCTCCTCACGTCACAGAGTTCCAAGCAAGAAGAAGACGACGAACTGCTGATCCTGATCACGCCGTATGTTGTCCGCGGCCCGGAGCGCACCGAGGCGCCGGAAATCTGGATCGCAAAATAAATTGGGTGATTGGGTGATTTCAGATCGCCCGATCAACCGATGACCCGATCTTACTTATCGCTTTTTTCCTGGCTCGCCTCGAAGTCCACAATCTTCTTCAACAGATCGACGGGCGCACCGCCGGGCACGTTACGTCCATTGATGAACAGCGTCGGCGTGGCATTCACGTCCACCGACTTTCCAAGCGCAACGGAGGCTTCGACTCTGGCTTTTGTATCCGGCTTGGCTGCGCAGGCGGCGACCTCGTCGCCATTCGCGCCCGATGCGGTCGCAATGGCTTTCAGCTTTTCATCGGCGTTGGCCTCAGTGATATTGGCCTGCTCGTCAAACGTTTTCTGAATAAATTTCCAGACGGCGTCATTGGAAGCGCGCCCCACGCAATCGACATAGCCGGCCGCTTTTTCCGCCCAGTTGTGCGCGGGCAGCGGAAAATTCTGGAAAATAAAGTGTGCATCGGGCTCCTGCGCCAGTAGCTGATCAATCGAGGATGCGGCCTTCGCACAGTGCGGGCACTGCATATCGCTGAACTCGACAATCGTCACCGCAGCCTTCGCCGGTCCCTTCGCAGGGCCGTTCACGCCTTTTTCCAGTTTGGCGCGGGCATCGTCAAATGGCTTCGCACCGAAAGGCAGGATGTCGCCCGTAATGGCATGCTTGCCGTCAGCGCTAACCAGCAACCGATTCACGTTCGAACCCTGCGCGTTGGTGACAACAAATGAGACCTCCGCCAGTCCGGGCAGCTCCGAGGGACGAATCTCAGTCACCTTCCACGTCACCGTAGGATCGTAGCCAACCATCTGGAACAGGAACGAGTTGACCGTGTCTTCGCTGGGCAAAGCAGTCGTGCCTGCGGCGGCGGGCGCGGCCGCCGCTGGTTTGGCCGCCGATTTTGACGGGTGAGCGGGTTGGGTTTGAGCGATGGCGATGCCGGATAACAGCAGAGCGGCGAGCAATGTGCGATGAATGCCTGTCATATTTTGAAATTCGCTTGGAATTCGATTGTTACAAAAACCGGCGAAGTTGTCATTTCCGAATGAGCTACCCTCGGCGGAGAAACGGTTTGCGGAAAAGTTCGAGGTTTGACTTTGTTTTGAAGGGGCGCGGCTTCAGCCGTGCCGTAACTGGTGCAAAATAAACGACGGCTTTAGCCGCTGCGGCGGCGCCGAGCTAGCAAGACGACGTTTTTCGCAGTCCTCCTACGCCTCTGACTTGGCCGCGATCGGAAACCTCCGCCCATAGCCGAACGCCTTGGCGGAGATCTTGATTCCGGGCGCGGCTTGTTGCCGCTTGTACTCGCTGCGCTCCACCATTCGGATCACCCGCCGTACCAGATCCAGATCGAAATTGTGACTGCGGGCAATTTGTTCAGCCGAGCATGACTCCTCCACGTAGTCTTCGAGAATCGCATCAAGCACGTCGTAGGGCGGGAGGGAGTCCGAATCCTTCTGGTCCGGGCCCAACTCGGCAGATGGCGGCTTCTCGATTGTCGCTTCCGGAATTACTTTGCGCCGCGAGTTCACGTAAGCGCTCAGGCGGTACACCAGCGCCTTCGGCACATCCGAGATCACCGCCAGTCCTCCCACCATATCGCCGTAAAGCGTGCAATAGCCGACGGCTAATTCGCTCTTGTTGCCGGTCGAAAGCACCAGCGCGCCGAGCTTGTTCGACATGGCCATCAGCAGCAATCCGCGGGCGCGGGACTGAATATTTTCTTCGGCGACGTCTTGTGGCATCGCGGCAAACACGGGCGCAAGCGTCTGGCGCGCGGCCTCATAAATTTCGTTGATCGAGAGCAGTTCGAAGCGGATCTTGAGGTTGCTGGCCAGTTCCCTCGCGTCGTCAATCGATCCCCGCGACGAGTACGGCCCGGGCATGCCGACGCCGATGACGTTCTCGGAACCGAGCGCATCGGCCGCGATCGACGCGGTGAGCGCGGAATCGATGCCTCCGCTGAGTCCGATGATCGCCCGCTCGAAGCCGCATTTGTGGACGTAGTCTCGCGTGCCCAGAACCAGCGCCTCATACGCGCTGGCTTCTTCACCCACAGTCTGCGGGTGCATGTCCCCACTGATTTTCTGGGAATCGAGTTTCTCGGAGTCGAAATAGATCAGGTCTTCCTCGAACGACTTCGCTTGCGCAATCACTTCTCCGTCGGGCGCAATCACCAGGCTCGATCCGTCGAAGACCAGGCTGTCGTTGCCCCCGACCTGGTTCACCATCGCGACCGGTACCTTCTGATTCTGTGCGATGGCCGTTAGCATGTCCCGGCGCAGCTCGCGCTTGCCCAGCCAAAACGGCGACGCCGATATGTTGAGCACGAAGTTCCCGCCGGCTCGGACCAGTTCTTCGACCGGATCGACGCGATACAGCCGCCGGTTCCAGAAGCGCTTGTCGTTCCAGGCATCCTCACAGATGGTCAAAGCCATCTGCTTGCCGCCAAAGCTGAACAATTGCTGGCTCTTGGCGGGAGCGAAGTTGCGCATCTCGTCGAAGACGTCATAGGTGGGCAGCAGCATCTTCGACTGGATGAAATCGATGCGCCCTTCGCGCAGCAAGGCGGCGGAGTTCATCGCTTTTTTGCCAGAGTCCGCTTCGGCCGGGGTTACCAAGCCGCAGATCACGGCAATGCCCTGCGTTTCTGCGGCGATCCTCTCGACCGTCGCACGACTGCGCACCACAAACGAGGGCCTCTCGACCAGATCGAGGGGCGGGTAGCCGGAGACGGCGAGTTCCGGAAACAGAATCAGGCCAGCGCCAGCACTCCGCGCCTGAAGCGCAAACTGGATGATCTTGGCAGCGTTCCGAGAGAAGTCCCCAACGGTGGGGTTGATCTGGCCCAGGGCAATCTTCACGTTCTTAGTGTAGAGGGTCGAAGTGTAGAAGGTCGAGGCCGGAAGGCGCTAATGGCGGGAAAAGAACGACCTGACTTTCTTGATGCGAGCCACCCTGGTGCGAGCCGCATGGAATACTCACATCTTCATTCAGCCGCTTTCATTCCGTCGCCGGGGCGGGCGAAGAACGTCAGTTGGGCCCTGGGCCTGTGCCGGTCGGCGGTGGAGGCACGGCGACCGGCGGGATGCTGGAAGGGTTGGCGGGATCCGACTCCGGCATCTCTTCTCCGGGACGCCGCAGCGTAGGGGCGTTCGCGGGGCGGTCCTCCTGTTTCTTGGCAACGGTTGGCACACCCAGATCAACTTCCTTTTCGACGCGCACGATTTTCTGGCCATCCACTTTCATGGTCTCGACCCGCACGACTTCGTCGCCAACGAAGCGCACAAAATCCACGTCCTCGGGAGGCGTGCCGTAGATCCATTCTTCATACTCGACATCGTTCTGAACTTCGCCCTCAACTCCGCCCTCATGCTCGCGCACTTTCTTTGGCGGACGGCCCTTGGCATAAATCACCATTTCGTGATTCATTCCCACCAGCACGTGGTGATTCTTGATGGCCTCTTTGACCTTGGGAGGAACGGTTTCCAGGTAAGCGTTGAGCGCCGACTTGGAATCGAAATCAAACACTGGATACAGCAACTTCTTCAGCTCGGGCCCGGTCATCTCCGGAACATACTTGTCGAAGTAGAGATCGACGAAAGAGCCGCGGGCGTTGGCGGATGAATCAGAGGGCGCAATCGGCCCACCAGCGTTCGGACCTGCAATCTCGATGTGCTGGTACCACTTCTGCCTCTTGATGGGACCGCCGTTGATCTCAAAGCGGATGTGGTCTTCCTTGATCATGACGTTGCTGATGCGGGCCCGGTCGCCAGGTTTCGCGGCTGGTCCCCAGAGCGCCATCAAACTTTGCAGTTCGGGGCCAGTGGGGGTTACGGTTCCGTTTTTGAGTTTCAGTCCAGTCTTCCCCATCGGAAAGTTCGCGCGGATGTAGACCAGTTCTTCAGTGAAAGCGTGGACAATTTCTTGACGCGTTTCCTTGGAAATCCTTGGGGGCGGAGTATCCCCGGCGAGCGCCAGCGAGGAGAAGACCAGAAGGATCGCAAACAGCCGATAACAAAGGCAGTAAACGTGAGAGCACCGCATGCAGCACCCCGGCCGACTGGCCTAATTATAGACCGGCGCCGAAAGCAGTTCCCAGTTCCGAGTTCTCAGTGAGAAGCGCCGGGATTGGATATTGAGAACTGGGAACGGGGAACTGGGAACGGCTAGGGTAACCGGCGGTGGGAGCACTTCGGTAACGGTGAGCTGTACTTTAAGCACCTGAGGTCACATTGCAGAACAACATAGAATGGATGCAGGACGGACCAGCTCGCCCCCGCGCTTGGGCCGACAGGATTGCCTTTTGCCGTTGAAGCTGCCCATTCCCGCGCGCATTCCGCTCCTTTACGTCATCCTTGGCGTGCTCTTGGCGATCAGTGTCCTCCCCATGTACTTCTACTCGGCGCAGATCGAGAACATGAACCGGGAGCGCCTAAAGACCAACGAAATGCTGCTGCAAAACACGGTCACGCGTTCGCTGGCCGACGACATTTCCCAGCACCAGGAAGCGCTGCATATGATGCTGGCCAATCTGTCGTCGTCGATTCAGGTAATGATGCTGGCCAATCCGAGCGGGAGCGACCTTAGCGCTCAGAAACTTCTGACGCCCGAGCTGCGGGCCATGCTCGAGAATTTTGTTTCGTCGTCGAACGACATTGCGTATGCCACGCTGCTGAATGCCGATGCCAAAGGAGTTTCCGCCGGGCGCATTGAACCCGACGCGTTTCTGCAACGGGAACTGGAGCGGGCCTATCAAGCCGCGCGCGAAGGACGCGTCTACAGCGGGCAGCCATTGATGGTGGGCAGCGGAAAATCCGCGCACACGGTCATGTTGGTCAGCTCGCCGATCATGTATGACAAACGCTTCCTCGGGATGATCGGCTCGGTGGTCGATATGGACTACCTGATCCGCCGTCTGCAGCAAGTCAGTCTGACCGGATTGATGCCCTACGTCGTCGATAGCCAGGGAAGGCTGGTAGCGGCGGCGACTCCGCAATACGCTACCGGACAGGACATGAGCCACTTCGAGATTGTCCGCAGCTTTGTGGATGAAGGCTCGAAAGCGCAGTTGGCGGCGACCCGCGAATTCACGGTCCGCTATGGGCAAGACACGACCGAGATGCTGGGAACATACAGTCCGGTGACCTCGCTGGATTGGGCGGTGGTGGTGCAGAAGCCGCGCAAAGAGGCGTATAGCGGAATCATCGAGATGCAGCGCACGGGGCGCTTGCTGGCATGGCTGGCGGTGTTTGTCAGTGTGGGCCTGAGTATTTTCTCGGCGCGGCGGATCACCAGCCCGCTGCAAGTGCTGGCGCAGTCCAGCCAGGCCATTGCGCGCGGCGATTTCTCCCAGCGCGTGCACCTGAAAACGCGCACCGAGATCGGAGAACTGGCGACGACGTTCAACACCATGGCCGAGGAACTGGAACAGTTCGTCGAGGACCTGAAGCGCGCCGCGGATGAAAACAAGGCCCTGTTTATGGGGTCGATCCAGATGCTGGCCGGCGCCGTCGACGAAAAGGACCCTTACACGCGCGGCCATTCCGACCGGGTCACGAAATACTCGCTGATGATCGCGCAAGACATGGGGTTGGATCCCGGATTTCTGGAGATCCTGCGCGTCTCGGCGCAGCTGCACGATGTCGGCAAAATCGGCATCGAAGACCGCATCCTGAAAAAACCGGGCGCTCTGACACCGGAAGAATTCGAGATCATGAAGACGCACACCATCAAGGGCGCGAACCTCCTGCGGCCGGTGCCGCAGCTGCACGAGATGCTGCCCGGAATCGAATTGCATCATGAGGCGCTCAACGGGCGCGGATATCCTTACGGTCTGAAAGGCGACGAGATCCCGCTGCTGGCGCGTGTGATTGCGGTCGGAGACACCTTTGACGCCCTGACCACAAACCGTCCTTACCAACGGGCCCAGGATCCGGTGGAAGCGATCCGCATCATTCAGAATCTCTCGGGACAGCGCCTTGACCCCAGGGCCGTGGCCGCGCTGCTGGCCGTGTTTCAGCGGGGAGAAATTCGTATTCAGAGACAACTGACGCAGACGATCCCGCTGGATCCGGCCGCACCCGCTCCGGCGACGCTCCAACCCGTTGATCTTCTCACGGTCGAAATCACGCGTTCCTGAACGGCGCCCGGAAAACC
Organism: Candidatus Acidiflorens stordalenmirensis; assembly: GCA_003139995.1. Taxonomy (GTDB): domain Bacteria; phylum Acidobacteriota; class Terriglobia; order Terriglobales; family Acidobacteriaceae; genus Acidiflorens; species Acidiflorens stordalenmirensis. The sequence continues at coordinate 39,015 of PLIC01000179.1, forward strand.
CGCCTTCCCTTCCCGCCTATATAATCGACGACAGATACCTCATGATTCAAACCCTTTTTGGCAGTCTCGACGAAGAACAGAAACCAAGTTTCATTGAGCGCATGAAGGAGGCGGTCTCGCGCACGCGCGAGAACCTGGCTGAGCGCATCGAGGATGTCGTCTCCATCGGCAAAGAGATCGACCGCTCCACGCTGGACGATCTCGAAGCCACGCTGATTGGCGCCGACCTCGGCACCACTACAACCCATGAGGTTCTGGAGAAGCTGCGCGACAAAGCCGATCGGAAGCAGATCAAGGATGTGAATGAACTCAAGCGTCTGCTGAAAGAGGAACTGCTGGCGATTCTCACCTCGACCACCTCGCGGCCCGTGACCAAGGTCGACGGCACACCGGAAGTGATCTTGGTGGTCGGGGTGAATGGGACGGGCAAGACGACAACGATCGGAAAATTAGCGCACGTGTTTCGCGCGCAAGGCAAGACGGTGCTGCTGTGCGCGGCGGATACGTTTCGCGCCGCGGCGATCGAGCAACTCGAAATTTGGGGACAACGCACCGGAACCGAAGTGATCAAGACGAAAGCCGGTGGCGATCCGGCAGCGGTGCTGTTTGACGCGTTGCAGTCGGCAACGGCGCGCCAGACCGATTACGTGATCGTCGATACTGCCGGGCGGCTGCACACGAAGCAGAACCTGATGCTCGAACTCGAAAAGATGAGGCGCACGGCACAACGCATCGTGCCGGGCGCGCCGCACGAGACCTTGCTTGTGATGGATGCCACGACCGGCCAGAATGGATTGCAACAGGCGCGGCAGTTCACGCAATCCTCCGGAGTCACGGGAATTGTGCTGGCCAAGCTCGATGGCACAGCCAAAGGCGGCGTCGTGGTCGCAATTTCGCGCGAGTTGGGACTGCCGGTCCGGTTTGTGGGCGTCGGGGAAAAGGTGGGGGATCTGCTGCCGTTTGATCCCAAAGAGTTTGTGGAGTCGCTATTTGCGTGAGAAGCTTTTAGCTTTTGGCCAAAGGCTAACGGCTCTTGGCCAAAAGCTAACAGCTAAGAGCTAACGGCTTTCTAATGACTATCGACGAACAACACATGCGTAGGGCTCTCGACCTAGCGCGAGCGGGAGTTGGGCTGGTTTCGCCGAATCCGGCGGTGGGCGCGGTTGTGGTGGACGCGTCGGATCGCGAAGTTGGAGCAGCCACGCACACCTATGACGGCGTGAAGCACGCCGACGTTCTCGCACTGGAGCAAGCCGGCGATAAGGCGCGCGGCGGAACTCTCTACCTGAATCTGGAGCCGTGCTCGCATCAGGGCCGCACCGGGCCGTGTGCCGATGCCGTGATCGCGGCCGGAATCAGCCGCGTGATCTGCTCCATGGAAGATCCCAATCCGCAAGTAGCGGGTCAGGGATTTGGGAAGCTGCGTGCGGCAGGAATTGCATTGCAGGTCGGCTTGTTCGAGGCGGAAGCAAAGAAGCTGAATGAAAGTTTTGCCAAGTACATCCGGCTTCGGAAGCCGCTGGTCACGCTGAAATCGGCGATGACTCTCGATGGCAAAATCGCCGACGCCACGAAACCCGGCACTGAGCCAGGCTCGGCGACTTCTGCGACCGAAGGCGCGCGCAGCGGATACCACTGGATCACGGGCGAGGTGGCGCGCGCGCATGTGCAACAACTGCGCCATCAGAGTGACGCGATCATGGCTGGAGTCGGGACGGTGATGGCGGACGATCCGCTGCTCACCGATCGGAGCGGTCTGTCCGCGGCGGCGCAAGCTGCTGCGCGTGATCCTGGATTCTTACTTGCGCATCCCACCTGCATCGCGAGTGATCCAGACCGTTGAGCACGATGTTCTCGTGCTCTATTCCACTGCGGAGGACGAGACCAAGCATGCGCTCGAAGCAAAGGGGATTCGCGTGCAACAAATATCGGCGACTGCGGACGGACGGCCCGACTTCGCCGCGATTGTCCAGAGCCTGGGAGAACTGGAGATCACCAGCCTGCTTGTCGAAGGTGGAGCACTGGTGAACGGAGCGGCCCTGGCGTCGGGCGAGGTGGACAAGGTTTTCCTCTACTATGCGCCGACAATTCTTGGCGAGGGCGCGGTTCCCTTCATTGCCGGTGAAGGTTTGCGCGGGAAAGCACAGTGCGTGCAGAGGTACGAGTTGCACCGCTTCGGCGAAGACTTCGCGCTGGAAGGCTATCTCCGCGACCCGTACGCGTGAAATGGTTTGTCATCCTGACCCTGAGCGGAGCCGAAGGGGAAGGACCTCTGCATTTGCTTGTAGCCGGAATGCGTAAGTCTTTCGCTTCGCTCAAGATGACAATCTGGCTTTGGGAGGGATAAATCTTATGTTTACCGGAATTGTCGAGGAAGTAGGGAAGGTCGTAAAGATCGAGCAGCGTGGTGAGAACCGCCGCATCACCATCGAGGCTGCGAACACCCCGAAAGAATTGGGAACCGGCCACAGCGTTTCGGTCAGCGGCGTTTGCCTGACGGCGCTTGACATCAAACCAAAATCGTTCTGCGCCGACCTGGCACCGGAAACGTGGGTACGAACTTCGTTCTCACGGATCCACGAGGGCGCGCTGGTGAACCTCGAGTTGCCCATGAAAGCCGACGGGCGCTTCGATGGCCACATCGTTCAGGGGCATGTCGATGGCGTGGGCAAGCTGATCGAATTCGAGCGCATTGTCGACTCGGACGGCCGGGATTCCGAGAACTGGTGGCTGCATATTGAAATCCCCCCGGAGGTCGAGAAGTACACGGTGTACAAGGGTTCGATCTCGATCGAGGGCATCAGCCTGACGGTCGCAAAACTCGAACGGAACCGCTGCACCATCGCCATCATTCCACACACAGTGGAACTGACCAATCTCGGTTCGCTAAAGCCGGGAGACCCGGTGAACCTGGAAGCCGACGTGATCGCGAAGTACGTCGAGAAGATGATGAAACGCGAGCCCGCGCAGAGTTCGCTCAGCGTGGAGGAACTGGTGAAGCAAGGGTTTTAGAGGCAGTGGTCAGTTCTCAGTTCTCAGTGGTCCGGCGTGGATAAACACTGGCTTTGGGCTTTCCGCCGCGTTAGCGGCAAGCGAGACAAGTGTAAACAGTGAAATTAGGGCCAAGCGCCCGATTCGAGTCTTTACCCAAACTGTGCTCCGTGCCAAGATTTCTTCTTCAAACATATCCAGTCACCCGGTGAACTTGCAAATGTGGTTATAGGAATCTCATTGGACAATCGCTCCAGAGCCTGTTTTTTCTAGGTGGTAAAACCGGAAATAGACGACGCCTTTTTTCGCGGCACTTCGTGGGCAATTCTCGTAAAACCAGATGCCCGGGAAGGCCTTAAGGACGTAATCCATCGCCCCTGAGAAGGTTACGTGATCCAGAGGTCCCCAAAGTTGCGGTACGTCGGGCGGCACCGCGGGCGGAACCGTGTCGAAGATGCCTGATACGGGCCCGAAAACAAGAAACGGCCATTCGATGTGATGTGCTTTCATGAAGACCTCCACTTCCGGAGCCCCTAAAATACCCATCAGGGCGATATTTGCATCGTAGATGGGGCGCGGCCCGCCCGCCTGCCCGTCGCCAAATGGAAGGTAGCTGATCCAGACGTTTAGGATGTCCTTCGGAACGCCACGTTCAATCATTCGAATTGTCCCGTCTGGGTCCTGCGTTACCTGCATGGCTGGATCATCGGCGAACATTTCACGCAAGGTTTGAAGAGGGGAACCGCCGCTCGTCGCCGGGGCACGGAACTTCGGGAACTCTGGAAAGTCTTGAACGACCAGCGATTCGCAGCGCCCCGAAAATTCGAGAGATCCCGACAGGTTGGCCTTATCGAGAACCTCAAGAAGAGGCCGAAGTGAGCCCACCTTGGTGCGAGCGATAAATGCCTGTAGGTTGCGATGAGCCTCGTCCTGCCCCCGGGACCCCACCACCAGCATGCCAACAATGAAACCGACCGAAAACGCACGACGTAGCATAAAAACACCTCTCGTAAGCCATTGGTGAGAGCATCGCCCGCTCAAGCTAAACATACGGTACCATCCGCAGCGGAAGCAGGGCACCTGCCAAATGCCTTTACGCTTCCAGCTTTAGCTCGTCCAGTTCCAGGAACTCTTGCACGATGGGCTCGGTCGATTTCTCCATCTCCTTGTAGGGGCCAAAGAAGATCGCGCGGGCTTCGTGCAGGAAGACGACGCGGTCGGCCAGTTTCTTGGCCAGGCGCATGTCGTGCGTGACGACGACTGAGGTCAAATGCAATTGGAGTTTGAGCCGGGCGATGAGATCGCCGAGCAGATTTCCCATCAGCGGATCCACCATCGTAGTCGGCTCGTCGTAGAGCACGCACTCGGGTTGCGCCGCGAGCGCTCGCGCGATGGCGACGGAACGTTTCATCCCTGTAGAAAGATCGGAAGGCAACAGATCGCGCATCTCCTTGACGCCGACCATTTCGAGCAGGCCGTCGACGACCTGGTAAATCTGTTCTTCTGAAAGCTCGTTCTTCTCGCGCAAGGGGAAGGCGACGTTTTCACCGACCGTTAAGGAATCGAACAGCGCTCCGTTCTGGAACACCATGGTGACTTTCTTACGGATTTCTTCGAGTTGCACCTCGTTGTAGTCGGTGATGTCCTGACTGGCGACAATCACCCGGCCTGAATCCGGTTTCAGGAAGCCCATGATGTTGCGGAGCGCCACCGATTTTCCGACACCGCTGCGGCCGAGAATGCAGACCATCTCACCTGGCAACACCTCGAAGCTGACGTCTTTGAGGACGACCAGATCTCCAAATGCTTTGGAGACGTCCTTGAATTCGATGTAGGGAGATAGTGTGTCGGCAGCACCCATGGCTATCAGCATGGCATGAGATGCCGCGCGGCTCAAGCGCTAAGCGTAAGCACTCGCTAACAGTAGAGCCGGCACTAGGAAGAGCGGCCCTTAGCTGCCCGCCGGTCCTGCGGGGTGTTCACGTTGAAAAAACTCCGCTCGGAAAAGCCGGCCGCTGCCAGCTCTTTCTCTTCGATCACCCGCACAGATACGCTGGAAAACGCCGCATCGATTTTGTACTTCCCTGCCCGCAGAGCCTGCTCGGCGGCAGCGGAGAAGCCGCGTCGATAGACCGCGCAGAGCGGCTGAAGTCGCTTGCTGGCGCGAGGCACGGTGATGATGGCGTCGTTGTCTTCGGCCTCCGCGAAAAGAAACGCGAGAAGTTCCTGGGAGACGAAGGGCATGTCCACGGCGAGCATCAGGTTCAACTCGGCGGGTGAATGCGCGAGCGCCGCGTGAATACCGGCGAGGGGGCCGCATCCGGAGAAAATGTCTGCCACGACTGATCCGCATACCGAAGATCTGCATTCCGCCGATTTGCATTCCGCAGATCCGTATTTTGCAAACTTGGCAGGGTCGCCGACGATCGTCACGCTGTCCGAGACCGCGCCCATCACGGTGAGCGCGCGATCCAGGAGTGTTTGGCCGGCAAAATCCAGAAAGGCTTTGTCGACGCCCGGGCCCATGCGGGAACTCTTGCCCCCGGCGAGGATGAAGCCCATGCGCAATAGTTCGGCCCGTGCCATATGGAAAAGCATAAGGCATACGCTGCGATGCACGAAAGTAACCTGTTCAGCACGGCCAAGCCGGCGGAAGATAGATGTGTCTAGTTGGTAGGGGGCACGGTTCGTCATCATGCCGCAAAGACTCATGGATGTTCTGATGCTGGGACGCTGCTCGCACGAGTTTTCCTGGCCGCGCCGCGCGGCGAATGGAGAGTACTACCAAGTCTGCCTGCTGTGCGCGAGCGCTTACCAGTACGACTGGAAGACCATGCGTCGTGGAAGCCGGGTCGACGAGCCGATGGCGGATGCCACGACCGTCCGACGCCGCTCCGGTCAAAAGCAACCGACCTGGATGCCCCGGGCACGGCGCCTTCGGTCGAAGCTTCCGATTCGATACCGCGGAAAAAATCTCCATACCTGGTACGAGGGAATGATCCAGAACATCAGCCAGTCGGGCATACTGTTTCACGGCCCGCAGCAACTACCGGCAAATGCGCTGGTGGAACTGATCTTCGAGATGCCTGAAGAAATCTCCGGCCAAAAGAACAGCAACGTACTTTGCCAGGGAAGGTTGATTCGCATCAAGGACGCGGTTGACAATACCGAAGACGCTTACGGGCTGGCGGCCTCCATCCTCGACTACAAATTTCTTCACAAAGACTGACTTGCGAACTGCCTGAAACGCAAGCGGGCTACGCTCCGGATCTTTTTGCCTCAGCGGTACGAAATCAGCCGGGCGGCGTAGGCAGCCGCTTCCTCTTTCCTCACAATGACTTGCCGGCGACAGAAGTACAGTGACCTTCGTACTTAGAAGGCCTCGCCGCCGCCGCTTATAATCATACAAATACAAGCAGACTGAGCACTTAGCCGACGTGGAACCTTTTTTTGCAGTTGCGATCTTCGCCTTTGGGCTGTGCTGGGGCAGCTTTCTGAATGTGTGTATCTACCGGTTGCCGCGTGGCAAGTCGGTCGTAACCCCGCGCTCCGCGTGTCCGCACTGCGGAGACCCGATCCCGCTCTACCATAACGTGCCCGTACTGAGCTGGCTAATTCTTCGGGGAAAGTGCCGCTCGTGCAAGCAGCCCATATCGCCACGCTATCTTGTGATCGAACTACTCACGGGCTTGCTCTTTCTCGGCTGTTACGCGCATTTCGGTTTGACGCTGGCGGCGCTGAAGTGCGCCGTGCTCGGCTACCTGCTGCTGGGGTTGGTCTTCACCGACGCGGAAACCAAGCTGCTCCCCGACGCGATGACTCTGCCCGGGCTGGCACTGGGAATTGTGTTCAGCCTTGTGGTTCCGGTAAATGACCTGGCTTCGCGAATCATGTTTGGTCTGGTATCGCCCGCGCTGAGAAGCGAGATTTCGTGGCGCGTCTGGTCCCTATCAGACTCGCTGCTGGGAGCGGCGGTCGGTGCCTCGTTCCTGTACGGCGCGGCGGCTATTTACCTGAGAACCCGTGGTGTCGAAGGGATGGGATTCGGCGACGTCAAGCTGATGGCGTTCATTGGCGCGTTTCTCGGAACCAAGCTCACGGTCTTAACCATTTTTGCCGCGTCGCTTGCGGGTTCGCTTTTTGGGCTGAGCACGATCCTCGCGGTCTGGATAAAACGCATTCGCCGGAATAAGGCGCGCGGCTCTTCTTCGCGCATTTCTTCGAGCATTTCTTCTCACGAGGCCCGGCGGCGCGCATGGCAATCCGCACGGTTGGCATTCCGCTACTACGAGATGCCGTTTGGCGTGTTTCTCGGCGGCATGGGGCTCCTGTCGTTTCTATTTGGAAACCGGCTCCTGCACTGGTATTGGAGGCCACTGTGAGGCTGCTGATGAATCCGCTGGTCAATCCGATGATACTGCGCATGGGCTTGCTTCTGTTTGCTGCCATGGCCGCTTTCGGGTTGGGCTTATTCACGATTCGGCGCCTGCGAAAAAATCTCGTGCCGGAACCCGAATCGCTGAATTACGCTCCGTTGGCGGCGGAGGGATTGCCGGTGCACGCCTATCATGCCGTCATTCAGCAACTGAAGCAGCAAAAACATGAGCTCACCGCCCAGCAACTCTCGGAGCGCAGGAAAGCAAGGGCCTCCGACACGCTGGGCTCGACCATACTCTCGAACCTTTCCTGCGGCGTTCTGTTTTTCAATACCAGCGGTCTGGTGCGGCAAGCGAACGCGGCTGCGCGCAAGTTGCTGGGATTCGCCTCGCCGGTGGGACTGCGCGCCGCCGATCTTTTCCGCACGGCGACGCTGCGCCCGGAAAACAATAGTTCGGGTTCGGAATCGAGCGTCGAGCAAGCTCTGGCTCCCGCTCTGGCGGGGAAGTCAACGGTTCGAGGGCTGGTGGTGAATTACTTCACACGGGATGGAGAAAGCCATGTCCTCGAACTGACGGCCTCTCCGGTTCTTTCCGAAGACGCGAGTCTCATGGGCACGACGCTTGTGCTCACCGACAAGACGGACATTGAGCGCATCCGGCACGATCAAAAGATGCGTCAGGAAATCTCCTTGGAACTGGCGCTGGAACTGCGCAATTCCCTGACTACGATCGCGGGATACGCGCAGCAACTGGCGCGCAGCCGGGACTCGGAATTGGCGCGCCAGTTGGCCGACGGCATCGCCCACGAGGCGGCGCAGTTGGACCGGACCATCGGCAGTTTCCTCGGAGGCGCCCGGGCTGCAACCACAAGTTCTTGATATTAGCGATTGCAGGCCGGGACCGGAAGCGCGGGCTTGCGAAAGGATGATCACATGAAGCACACGAAACACATGGCAATCGTTACTCTGCTCCTGCTGGGGGTCAGCGGCGCAGCCGCTCAGTCACTCGGGGATTACGCGCGAGCGGTTCGCAAGAACAAAACCGAGCCGAGTTCGGCCAGCCGCCACTACGATAACGACAATCTGCCTACCAATGAAAGTCTGAGCGTCGTCGGACCGTCGCCGGCCAGCGACGCCAGCGCGGGGAATGCGAACTCCACGCAAGCCACAAAAGCGGCCGCCGTCGATCCCGCCGCCGGACGCCAGAAGGCGGCGGACGAGTGGAACGAAAAGATTGCCAAGCAGAAAGAGAAGATCGCTTCCCTGAACCACGAGCTCGACCTCGACCAGCGCGAACTTCGTCTGCGCGCGGCCGCAATGTATACCGATCCCAACGTCAGTGTGCGCAACGTCCAGTGGGATAAGGACGAGGCGCAGTACAAGAGCGACGTCGACGCAAAGCAGAAAGAGCTTGATGCCGCCCGGCAGCAACTCGACGAGATGCAGGAGCAGGCGCACAAGGCCGGCATTGCAGAGAATGAAAAGGACAACGACAAAGACAAGAAGTAGAGATCACGCGTAGACCTTCTTCCCGAAAGCGCTACCGCGCTTTGCTCGCAGGGACGGACGGGGCGTCCCTCCCTACGCGAGCCAAAACCATTTTTTCAGGATTTCCCAATCCGCTCGCGCTGGCTCACCCTATTGCATCTTCGAGTTCCTGCCGCAAACATTCGAGATAGGAATCCAGGGCGTAGGTTCAGTACAATGATCGCGAATTGCGATTCGCCAAACTTCGCTGAACGATGATCTCGAAACGACGGATCGCGAAACGACTTATCGCGAATCGGCGATCGCGAATCGAGGGCCAAACTGTTACAGAAAGCTTGACCGGGAAATCACTATGAAAAAACTATTCGTCGCGATTCTGGCAGCGGGATTGATGGCTGCGTGCTCTTCGGAGCCGAGCAAGCCCACAACGGCGGAGACGCCCCAAGCGAAAGCTCCGGAAGCAATCACTGGCAGCAGCGCGTTCTACAAGTGCTACGCCTCCGCCCGCCTCTGGGCGGGGGATGTTCAACCGTACCGTGCGGAGTCACAACCTACCACGGACTCCAAGGGCCGGGACGGCAAGGCGGAAGAGTGGCGCGTCGGATTCGTCTCGCCGTCGCAGCACGCGACCAGGCCCTATACCTGGGCCAACGGCGATATTTCGCACGGCGTCGACGACACCTACAGCGTGTCGAATTCCAGCACCCAGGTTTTCAACGTCCAGTCTCTCAAAGCGGATACGGACAAGGCCTTCGCCGTCGCCCAGCAGCACGGCGGAGACAAGCTGCTGGAGAAGGAACCCGGCACGCTTGTTTTTTATGTGCTGGACTGGAACCGGCGCAAGAACGAACTGCTGTGGCACGTAATCTATGGAACGAGCCGCGACACGGCCAAGCTGCGGGTGGCCGTGAACGCGTCCACCGGAGAGTTTTCGCGATTGGAGGAGTAACAAATTAAGCCGGGATCGAAAGAACTCATTGCGCTTTCGCGAGCCGGTCCAGCGAAGCGCGCGCATCCTTGGCGAGCGGGCCCTCGGGCAAAATTTTCAGGTACTGCTGGTAGTATTTCTTCGCTTCAGCTTTGTCTCCCAGTTTTTCCTGGCACACGGCGAGACGGAAGCTCGCAACGGCGTCGCCATCTTTGTAGTAAAGAGCTTCCTTGTAGCGATCGAGCGCGGCGCGATAGTTCTTGCGCTTGAGGTAGTAGTCGCCGACCTCAATGTCTTTCAACGCCTTCATCGGGTTCCAGGGATGAAACTCCTGGACGCCAGAGGTATCGGGGCTGTCTGAGGCCTCGGGGATGTCGAGATCCGCGACGGCAGCCTTGCTGTTGGGATGGTTTTTGGCGTCGTCCTTGGGCGGGCTGATATCGATTCTTGTATCGTGGCTGGAGCTTTCCTCGGCCTCGCGGTTGCGGGCAGCAGCCTTGTCCGCAGCGGTCTTGTCTGAAGCAGTATTGCTCGATGCAGTATTGTCCGAAGCCGTCTTGTCCGGCGAATCCTGTGCCAGCGAAAGAGTCGTCAGCAGCGCCAAAAAAACAATCGGGAATCGAATACGCACGCCCTTATTGTATCGCTTTAGAGGAAGGTCGAAGCAGGGCCGAAGAGCGAACCGGCAATTCTCAGTTGGCGAAAAACGCCTGGTTCCGACAATAATGTGTGAAACCGGCGGCCCAGAATCGCAGTCCCGGTGTCTATATATTCTGATATGAGGCGCTTAAAGCGGCTAACAGGTTGGGCAATGATTGCATTAGGCGCCATGGTGGCCATCCTCTCACTGGCGCATCTTGTGCTCCGTCCGAACACAGACCGAGCCGACTCCGAGCAGTACGTTGTCTATTCGGCGTATATCGAGCCCAACCTGACCGGAGACTCTCACGATTTGGGCAGCCGAAACGGACTCATTGTGATACACGGAAGCACGATTGTCTCAGACCAGTTCACCAACAAAAGCAAGGTCAACCAATGCCGCTTTCTCTTGGGCTCAGTAGGACGCGCCAAAGCGACAATTCCACAACTTCGACGTGCCGTTCTGTTTGAGTTCCTCATCGCCAATCTCCACGATGAGCAGCTGGAAAATCGGTTTCACCTCACCGCGAAATATGAATTCCCGACGGAACAAGAGATGAATCTGTACCCATCAGAGCAATTCATGCACCGATTTCCACACAGCTACGGCTACTTGACTTTTTCACGCGTGGCCTTCAATCGTGGCCTGACAGAAGCGTTCTTCTACACGGAGCACGTTTGTGGTTTGTGTGGTGAAGGCAAGTACGTCTTCATGCGGAAGGTAAATGGAAGCTGGGTTGTCGAGGGCACCGCCCCAACTTGGATTTCGTAGCGAATTCAGGCCAATCGCTCCCTGGCGCAACATCTCATTTGTGCCGTCGATCCGCCCGTTGGTGAAATGCCGATGAGTCCGAAACCGGAGACAAAGAGCCAGCAAAAAAGTCAGGCCGCCCACAGATGGGACGGCCTGGTTTGGCAAAGTCCTCCGGGGAGGAGGCAAACTTTACAAGGACGGCGGATTCGCGCTCGTCGTCGGAGTCTGGTTGCTGGGCGCCTGCGCCGGGGTCGTTCCGGCTTCAGTGTTGGTCATCAGGCGGATATCCACGCGGCGGTTCTTGGCGCGACCGTCGGCAGTTTTATTGGTCTCGACTGGCTTATCCTTGCCCAGCCCGATCAGATAAATCTTGTAGCCCGGGACGCTCTTCTCCGCAGCCAGGTATTGAATCACAGCGTTGGCACGGCGCTGGCTGAGATCGTAGTTGTACTCTGCGCTGCCCACCGAATCGGTCGCGCCTTCTACGGTGATGATGTATCCCTTGGTAGTGGCAACGCTGGCGGCCAGTTGGTCGATGGCTTCCCTGGCTTGCTTCGTCAGATTGTCCTTGTTGAATCCGAAATGCACCGCCGTTTCCACCACCGGGCGATAGTTGTCGAGGTTGACGACCGCTTTGGTCAGGGCGTCCACACGCTGGGTAGCGCTGTTCGCCGACAGTTGCGCCTTATCGGCTTCGCTTCCCGCAGCCAGCGCTTTCTGGTCGACCTCTGTGGCGCGAGCCTGCACGGCCTGGATTCCGGCTTGGGCGCGTTGGTCGACGTCCTTGATGTCTTTCGAATTCTTTGCGGTCAGGTCGTCGAGTTCATTGGTTTTGTTGATCAGCGGCGTGGTCTGTTCACGCACGTAATTCTTGCTTGAACATCCGATCGATACGGCCAGTGTCGCCGCCAGCATTAGGGTCAGTTTCAATGACGTGCGATTCATAAGGTTGGGGGCTCCTTGCCCAAATATTGCTCTCTCCTGAAAGCTATTTCGGATCCCGGCAAAAGTCTGTGAACTGGACCCGCTTCCTGTTAAAGCACGGGGAATGCCATTCCGCGTTCGCAAGAAAGACGGATAAGCCATTTTATATCAATGTATTGAAGGATGGCTATGAAAAACGCACAAGCCCCGGACCCGGGCAATCGCGATATAACCGTAGAAATTTTATACTGTTTCTTCCGCCTATACATTATAGACGCTGGCAACTGCTTGTGCTAGCGGCAGTCTTGTCCAATACAAGAT
>PLIC01000041.1 GCA_003139995.1 Candidatus Acidiflorens stordalenmirensis
GACCGTCGAGTTGAACATGCTCTCTCCAAAAACTTGCTCTCAGGCATGAATTTCCGCAAGCTGAAGTCCAAGTTTCGCCGCCCGTTTCCGGAGTGAGTGGATTTGCTGTTGACGGAATCGTTCTTCGTAGTACTCAGTCCCTTTGTCGACGTACGCTTGACCGTACTTGAGCATGCGATAGACGAGTCGAGCTAGTCGATGGGCCATCGCAGTGATGGCCTTTGGGGCTCCTAGCTTGGTACGGAAACGGCGATACTGGGCGCCCAGATAACTGCGGCTTCGGATGAGCGTGTTGGCAGCTTGGCGCAGCGCAGTAGCGACGCGGTTGACGACACGACGCGTTCCCCTTCCTACCACTTTATCTCCAGTAATCCGGTTGTCTGGGCATAGCCCCAACCAGGAAGCGAAGTGCGACTCGGTTTTCCAGCGACTCATATCCAGGCCCACTTCGCTGACCAGCGTCTGGGCTACCATCACGTCGATTCCGTCAATGCGAGTAAGGTCCACGCCTGTGACACGCTGCAGTTCGCTGCTGAGGTCAAAGCGTGGCGCATTCTTAGCGGCTGGCGGCTTCGATTTGGCCTTTTGCGTCTGCCCTGTGCCCGGCGGGGTGAGACTCGTCAAACTAGCAAGTTGCTTTTGCAATTGTTGGTCGCACTCCACGATTCGTTTTTGGTAGGTATCGTACATGTCTACTTCCTGCTGCAACACAAATACCAGCTCTGGACGCCAGTTGCCTTCCAGGCTCTTGGCAATCTCCTCCTGGCTGGCTTGAATTCTCGGATGACTGAGTGCAGCCAACTTTTGGGTATCACGTTCTCCCGCTACTATCGCCCGCACGATCGCCTGTCCAGTCAGCCCGCTTATATCGCTGATCACGTTAGCTAATTGCACATTCATTTGAGTCAGCGCTTTTTGCATTCGCTGAATGCAGGTCGCCGCGCCACGCACGTGTTCTGCTCGTTGCCGCCAGTAGGTTCGTAGCACCCGGATCTCGGAGACGGGTTGGAACGAGTTGTTCAAGAGCCCATAGGTGTGCAATTTCAACAACCACTGGCTCTCCTGCACGTCGCTTTTGCGTCCAGGTAGGTTCTTCGTATGGCGCGCGTTCACCAGATGGACCTCGAAACCGCGCTCTTCGAGGATCTCATAGAGTGGAATCCAATAGACGCCGGTGGACTGCATGGCTACCGTCTTTACCCCACAACTCTGCAACCAGTCGGCCATACGATGCAGGTCAGCTGTAAAACACTCAAACCGGCGTACTGGTTCTGGATCTCGATTCGGCCGCACGGCGACGTAATGCGCGCTGTTCCCCACATCGATTCCCGCAGACTGAGGATGAACCACCTCCAGGCCCGGGTCCTCGGATTGCAATCGTCGCGCCCATTCCTTTCTTTCCTTCCGATTTCGCCAGAACTTCCTGCCTACCGTCATCGCGGATCTCCTCTCATGGAAAATTAGTGATCGGATTCGGCCCGGTGACGATGGGTTGAGGAATCTCTCCAACGGGGTCAAAGGACGCTCGAATTAAACGTCCTTGCCACCATGCTAGCGATCGCCAGTACCGGAGCCATGCTTTCATGCGGGCATGAGAAGCACCATTAGGAAGTCGGCCTTAGCTTGCCGAATCTGATCAGAAGTAGTCTGCCAAAAACGCAGGCGCTCGAGAAAAGTTTTTGGCACTAGTGACTGCGTTTGGCGCAGTCAACTGCTTTCATAAGACCGCCTTTGATCGGATGGCACGTCGTAGACCAGACTCAATCATGAAACCTAACTCCCTGACTGCGCTCCACTTGCCAGAAGTCGGTTCATCCGTGCAGAACAGAGGTGCCGTTTGAATTCTGGACTAGTGTCTGCCATATCGACACTTGGCATAAAAGAAAGGAGGCGAATACATTCTGAAACTAGTCGGCGGCAACAAAGCCCGGGCAGCGGAAATCCTCGGTGCCAGTCGGGCAACGATATACGCCATGCTGGTCCGGCGTATTCGTCAAATCGATCAAAAGAACAACCTGTCCGCTTGACCAGATTTCGTGCGTAGAGCTTCCAGTGCCAGACGCTGGTCCAGCACTGACGGCCCTTCTTTCGTAACTCTTCCAATGTTCCTTCGCAGGCTAAAATCTGTAGAGGTTGCAGGAGAATAGTCGGACCGCATGAATCAGCAATCATTCCAACAAGTGGGCCGGAACAGCCCTGAGGCGATTCCGACCGAGATGCGTCGCATCGAAGGTCGTGAGTGGTGGCTGTGGGGCTTCGCCATTGCGATAACGCTGGCATTGACCTTGGGGATCATCTCGTTCACTGTTCCCTGGTTTAATCGGGAGACGGACGTTGCCTACTGGTTTGATCTGAGGGAATGGGTACGCGGGCTGGCAGCTCTGGTATTGCTCTTCGACTTTTACGCGATTTATCAGCACCTGCAACTCCACCGCATTCGACGCCAACTGGCGGAGCGCGATCAGCTTTTTCAACTCATCAGTGAAAATGCCGCCGACATGATCGCGCTCGTCGACTGCGATGGCCGCCGGCTGTACAACAGCCCCGCCTATCAAAAGGTCCTCGGGTATTCTCCCGAGGAGCTGAAAGCCACTTCATCGATCGAGCAAATTCATCCCGACGATCGCGCGCGGGTATTGAAAGCAGCAGAAAGAGCCAGCCTAAGCGGCCGTGGAGAACGGATGGAATACCGGGTACGCCATAAAGACGGGACCTGGCGCACTCTGGAATCGACCGCGAGCCCGATCCGAAACGCAAAAGGCCAGACCGAAAAACTGGTAATCGTGAACCGCGACATCACCGAGCGGAAGCGGGCCGAAGAAATGCTGGTCCACAATGCATTCCACGACGGACTCACTAACCTGCCGAACCGCGCGCTGTTCCTGGACCGGTTGCAACACGCGCTAACCCTTTCCAAGAAACGATCGAACTACAAATTCGCAGTTTTGCTCATTGATGTCGACGATTTCAGAATCATCAATGACAGCCTGGGACACACGGCCGGGGATGAGCTGCTGATTCAAATCGGGCAAAGACTAAAGGACTCTGTGCGGCAAGTCGACACGGTCTCGCGTCCGCGCGCGAGCGAAGTACTTGGCAGGCCTACCAACGACGATACGTTNNATCCGAGATCCAATTGAAGCCGTGCGCGTTGCGGAACGAGTGCAAGCGGAACTGGCGACTCCTTTTGTCGTAAACCATCAGGAGATAGTAATCTCGGCGAGCATCGGGATAGCTTCCAGCACCAGCCCGCACACCCAGGCGGAGGATCTGCTGCGTGATGCGGACATCGCCATGTATCGTGCCAAGCGGGCCGGAAAGGCCCGTTGTGAGGTGTCTGACACGGCCATGCATGCAAATGCAGTGAAGCGGTTGCGGCTGGAGACGGACCTGCGCAAGGCCCTCGACCAGGGAGAATTCCGTGTTTACTACCAGCCCATTGTGTCGTTGCAAACCGGCAAAATCACGGGCTTTGAGGCCCTGACGCGGTGGCAACGTCCGGAGGGCATACTTCCACCGATCGAGTTCATCGCGGTTGCTGAGGAAATTGGGCTCATCATCCCCATGAATCGGCAACTGCTGCGCGAAGCCTGCCAACATCTTCGATCCTGGCAGTCGGAATTTCCTTCCAGCCCGCCCCTGACCATGAGCGTGAACATCACCTCCAGGGAGTTCGCCCAGCCCGATCTAGCCA
>PLIC01000109.1 GCA_003139995.1 Candidatus Acidiflorens stordalenmirensis
TAATTAGTGTTAACACTCCCTAGGTCTCAGGTATCAGGTATCAGCGGAGCGGCGCAAGCAGCCCTTATGTTTCGTATCAGGGGATCGCCTTAGCCATACCGTAACTTCCTAGAAATCAGACGGCCCTTGAGGGGCCAGGTTACCCCCGTCCCTCAAGTTTTCCGCCGTTTGTGCCGATGAATCCACACGAGGGATACGTGTGACCGTTTCGAACTCCACCATGTCGAAGTCCAAGGTGCTGTTGGTCGAAGACAGCAAGTTTCTCCGGATGGCCAATGAGCGCGCTTTGTCCAGAGCCGGCTACGACGTCAGCACCGCCGCCGACGGCGAGGAAGCCTTGCGGGTCGCCAATGACAAATTGCCCGACATCATCCTGCTCGACATGATGCTGCCCAGGATCAGCGGCACGGAAGTCCTGAAAGCCCTGAAAGCAAATCCCGCTACCTTGGACATTCCGGTCATCGTGCTGACCAGCCTGTCGCAGAAGAACGAGGAAAAGCTCCTCAGCGAGGGCGCGACCGCCTACTTCGAGAAGTCCAGTTTGGGGCTCGACCAAAGCTCCGATCGTCTGGCGGCCACGATAGAGAAGGTGCTCGACCGGGTCAATCACAAAAAAAGGCTGGATCTTCGTTTGAAGGAATTAGCCATCAAGAAGTCCGGTGGTGGCTGATGAGGGATCAGGGGGCTGAGAAATTTCACGCGCGGCGATAGAATGTAACAATGTACCACTACAATCCCGCAACCGCCCTTGAAGAACTCACCGAAGACGCGACCCTGCCCAATCCCGTCCACGTGCGCGACATGATGCTGCGCCACAAGCCCACCGCCGACCAGTCGCTCGAACTGAACCGCATCTTCGTCGAATACCAGAAATCTTTCGGCGAAGCGCAAAAGCTGGCCAAGAAACTCTTGAAGCGCCTGGCAGCGTAGTAAGACTCACGTGGGGACGGCCGCCCTCGTCCGTCCAAGCGGGCAAAGCCCGCTAGCGCTGCGCTGGGGGAAACAAAGAAAAACGGCTGGCAGATTTGTCATGCCAGCCGTTCGTCAATTTCCGGCGTAATTTGTTAGCGGCGGCCGCGGAACCCTCCATGGAACCCTCCGCGGTTGCCTGCGGCCGGGCCGCGTGCTGCGAAGCCGCGCCCAACCACCGGGCCATGTCCCACAAAGCCATGTCCCGCAAAGCCACGTCCCCCAAAGCCGCGAGCATAGGGGCGTCCGTAATATGGATGTCCCCAGCCGTGGTACCACGGGCCTGCGCCGATGAAGATCCCGTTCGCAAACCAGCTCGGGCCGTAGTAGCCGTAGGGCGCGCAAGCATACGGATAGCTCGGGTAATAGCCGTAAGCGCAAACTGGCGGGCCAGCCACATAGCCGCCGACGCCGATCCCCACTCCGATCCTGACCGCAGCCTGCGAGTAGGCTAGCGGCAACGTCAGTAAAGCAAGCAGTGCAACATATCTCAGGTATTTCATGGTGAACCTCCCTTTCTTCTCCTCAGCGATTCGAGTTCGTGTGGTGACGGGGCTTAGCCCCGTAAGCGGGCGGAACCCCACACAAGCCCTGCGATTCGCCGGAGCCTGAGGTCCTTCAGCTTTCTGTTTCTTCTGAAGCGCCTACTCATGTGAACTCGGATCGCGAAGAAAAGTTGCGGCAAGACGAGTGGCTGATTTCAGCCATCCTGCGTGAAATCAACCAGTTGGAATGGATGGGCGAACCGGGCCGTAAGTTCAGCGTCATCATTCAATCTGTCATCCTGAGCGGAGCAGGGACTTCACGAAGTGAAGTCTCTGCGGAGTCGAAGGACCCCTGCACCCTTCTCCCTCGCAAGGGGTGCGTTAGGGATGTTCACCCGCGTCCAAGACTCTTTACCCTCTGCTTGGCGGCTGACGCTTTTGATGTGTTTACTGGTTAGTACTGGTACCCCCCTCCCCCCCTCGCTATACGAATCATGGGGTTAGGAGGAATTTTCGGACTTGGTCTTTGAAAAATAAGGACTTATATCAAAGTATTCCGGAATAAGGACTTAGCTCGATTCTTCGCCTAATTCTATTAGACTTCATAGTTTCGGCGGCGTGCTGACGCCCGCTCATTGCCTCAAATTTAGTTTTCAAAGAACAACTAACATACGGGCTGGAGTAGCTTCGAGGGCCGTCTCGGGAGACGGGCACACATCCTCGTTGCCCTAATCAGATTCATTATCGCGCATGGCGGGTTGGAAGTCTGTGATGCCGCACACAGATGGTTTGTGATGAAAAAAGTCAGGCGTCTGATTGCGGAAGTGGAACGCTCGCGGAATCCCAACCATCGCGAAGAAACGATGAGTGGGGCAGGCTGTGAGTTTCGGTTCAGTCATGTGCGTCAGCTCCTAGAGGATGGAGGCCCATCTCGTTTGGTCGAGGGCAGCAGGTAATCATCGGCGTTCTCGCTCACCACGTCCCAGAGGTTTTCCAACTGCTTCTGCACGGACGCGAGGGTTAGCTGATTTCTGAACCAATTGCGATGCCGGAATTCCTTTTCTTTGCTGGACTCTCCATATGCGTTCTTGAGTGCGGTGAACGCGAGTTTGCAGTGACGCCTGATTACCGCTTTGTACGAGTGGGTCTCGGGCTCAATGTACCAGTTAGGGTCAGAAAACCGTTCGAGAGCGGGACCGAGATCCTGTCCTTGATGCCGGTAGGCCTGTCGCATTGACTCTCCCACGGCGAAGAAGACCATCCATCTCCGCTCCAAAGCCTCCGAGGCCGCCGCGCCGCTTTCTCGCTCCCAGATGTCCTTTACGTATTCGCAGATGAACCAAATTCCAACGAGCCGATTAAACTGCGTTTCCGTCAATGCGGGCAGAAGTTCCGTCCCGTTTCCGTAAATTTTGAGGTAACCGCCATCCTTAGACGTATCAAACAGGTACTGAGAGCCCCCGAACACATCATCGGGGCCCGAGAGGAAGGAGTGCGCCGTTTTGGTGAAGTCCTCCATTGCAATGGAGATCCGGTTCGGCTCTCTCTCGCCCGTGCGCTTGTTTCTATATCGAAATTTCTTGCCACCTCGGGCTGGCAGTTTCTCGAACTTCGCAGCCACGTCGAGCTGCACTTTGTCGTTGCTTCGAAAGTCGGCGACCTTAATGGCGTTTTGGGTGTTGTTGAACTTTGTAATGCTATAAAGGAAATCTGGCTCGACCTCCTTCGGTCTAGCCTCCGTAACTCTGATCAAGACCCTCACGTCGCGGACGGCGTTCGAGTCATCGGCGTGTGCCTTTTGGAGAGATCGAACGGTCTGGGCGCCATTTATGATCGAAAAATCCTCGCAAACAAGCGTCCGATTCTCGGGATCTTCAACGATGTGTGATGACAGCGCCGAAATCCCGTTGTTGTAGAAAAAGAAATCGTCTGGGGCGTTCGTAGCGGTCGCCTTGATGCCCCTGTTGGTTAGGTTGTCGCCGATGTAGTTCCTGATGTTTAGCGAGAATATGCTGGATTTATGTGCTCTGAAAATCTCGGCGACCTGGCTACCGTCGACTCTTCCGACATACGAGATCCTGCCAAGGTTGTCTTCGAAGCGCAGCCAGGGTGGCTGCTCTTCGTTTCGAGAAAACAAGACCCGCGCACGCGCCGAGGACTCCTCTCTTACGCTCAGCGCATCGCGAAGACTCTTATTCAGGGCTTGTTCGTCCAAGAGTTCTAGGGCGACCCGATCAGTTAGGTCTTGGATCTCACTTATGGGATGTATCCCCTGGCTTAATTGATTGAACGAATTCTGAGCGGGCTGGGCGAGCGTGATGTAGTGAAGAAGAAATGAATCATGCTCCCAGTCAATTTCGGCGCGCGCCTCCTTGAGCTTCTGATTCATTTTGAATTTCTTCGGCCCCGCAAAGAGCCTTGCTAGCACCGAACAAAAGAAATCGAAGCTCTCAGGGTCCTCTAGGCGCTTCTTGCTTGTTTTCTTGTGTCCGCTGAACTTCGCCTGCACTATAAGAACGGTGTCGCCTTCACGGGACAGGAAGTCGACGCCGCAATCGTCTGAGCCGTCGACAACACAGGCAGCGAGCTCCTCCTCCGTTGTGGGTATCAGTCCCGGATTGACACAGCGGATCACTTTCTCCGCGTAAAACCTCGCCATGCGTTTCGACCGCTCAACCTCATTCAGGCTGTCGAATTTCAGCCCAAAATCTGATGCGACATAATCCCTGAAATGTTCTCGAAAGAGTTCTTTCATTCAATCCTCGAAGCGCTCTCTTTCTGGAGGAAGAGGCAAGGGAATATTACAACGAACTCAGGCCGACGCTCCAACCGTCTGTTTCGGCCGGGTGCAGGGTCCGACTCCGCAGGGGCTTCACTTCGTGAAGTCCCTGCTGCACTCAGGATGACAGACTGGAGGTTCCCTGGCGTCAGCGCCCACTCATCGCAACGAACGCGATGAGTGGGGCACCCGCTTGCGCTCGGCTTGGACGGGCGAGACGCCCGTCCCCACACGATCCCCATCGTCCCCACACTAACCCCATCGTTTACAATCCTCGTCGTTTACAATCAAAGATTCTCTCCGGGTTGGAAAACGATTGGAAAACATAATCATGCACCGCTGGTCGCAACTCTTTATCCCTACTCTTCGCGAGGCTCCGGCTGACGCCGAAGTCGCTAGCCACAAGCTGCTGGTCCGCGCTGGATACATCCGCCAACTGGGCGCGGGCATCTACTCGTTCCTGTTCCTCGGCAATCGCACTACGCAGAAGATCATGGGCATCGTTCGCCAGGAGATGGACAAGATCGGACAGGAATTCTACCTGCCAGCGTTGAATCCGCGCGAAATCTGGGAAGCGAGCGGGCGCTGGGCAGCGATGGGCGACAACATGTTTCGCCTCAAGGACCGCAAGGGCGCCGATCTGTGCCTGGGCTTTACGCACGAAGAAGTCATGACCGACATCGCGCGCAAGGAACTGCGCAGCTACAAGCAACTGCCGCAGATCTGGTATCAGATTCAGACCAAGTTCCGCGACGAGCCTCGTCCGAAATCGGGCCTGCTGCGCGTGCGTCAGTTCATCATGAAGGACTCGTATTCGTTCGACCTTGACGCCGCCGGGCTCGACGTTTCCTACCTCAAGCACTACGACGCCTACTGCCGCATCTTCGACCGCTGCGGCATGAAGTACATGGTGATCGACGCGCACTCGGGCGCCATGGGCGGATCGCAGTCGCAGGAATTCATGGTGCGCACTCCGGCCGGCGAAGACCAGGTGGTGAGCTGCGAGAAATGCAGCTACGCGGCGAATATGGAGAAGGCGACCTCGAAGCTGGCTCCCATCGAAGACCTGCAGCCGGAAGGCGACGGCAAGCCGCTGCTCGTCTATACGCCGGGCAAAGGCGCGATCGCCGATGTAGCGGAGTTCCTGAAGATTTCCGCCAAGCAGGACATCAAGGCCGTGGCCTACATGGCGCAGAAGCTCGGCGACGGCGGCAAGACGCTGGAGCAGCCGGTCGTGGTTTTTCTGCGCGGCGACCACACCGTGAACGAGACCAAGCTGCTCACACTGGTGAAGGCGAGCCAACTTCGTCCCATGCAGACGGAAGAACTGGAACTCTACTTCCAGGGCCCCGCTGGTTTCATCGGACCCATCGGCATGGTTGCCCGGCCGGCGGAGTTGCTTGGGCTGTGGCTGGATGAAGGCAAGGAAAAAATTAAGAAGCAGTACCCGCAATTCATCGCCGTTATTGACGATCCGCGGAACGCCAATGTCGTGCTCGATGAAGGGCTGGTTGGCCGCGTCAACATGATTTGCGGCGCCAACAAGCTCGACTATCACCTGAAGAACGTTACGCCGGGGAAGGATTTCCAGTACACCGTTGCCGCCGACGTCCGCAGCGTGACCGCCGGCGAAGATTGCCCGAATTGCGGCGCTGCCCTGCGCATCGATACCGCGGTCGAGATCGGGCATATCTTCAAGCTGGGCTACAAGTATTCCGAATCCATGGGCGCCCGCGTGCTCGATCGCAATGGCAAGGAAATCGCGCCAATTATGGGGAGCTACGGGATTGGCATCGAGCGTATCCTGACCGCGGCCGTCGAGCAAAATAACGACGAGAACGGCTTCTGGCTGCCGCCTTCGATCGCGCCATTCGAGGTGGTCGTAGTGGCCACCAATAGCTCGGACGAAAAGATCCGCAGCGCCGCCGAGGACGTTGCCCGGCAGCTCGAAGCCTCCGGATACGACGTTTTACTCGATGACCGGGATGAACGGCCAGGGGTGAAGTTCAAGGATGCCGACCTGGTGGGCATCCCCTTTCGAATCAATGTGGGAAAGAAGGTTACCGAAGATACTGTGGAAGTCGTTCGGCGCTCGACTCTCCACAAAGAGGACGTTAAGATTTCTGCCATAACCGAGTATTTTCAAGGACTGCGCCAATGACTGCTCGCGGCCGGCTCGCTAGCCCGAGAACAGCCCTTAGCGCATGACGGTAAGCTCGGGATTGGAACTTCGCAACCAGCGATTTGGCGATTGTTTTTTATGGCAACTCTGAAATTGGTCTTCGGCGTGGCCGTCATCGCGGCGATTCTCCTGGTGGGCTTCAAGGTCATTCCGCCGGTCCTCTCGAACTACCAGTTCGAGGATGCGATCAAGACCGAAGCGCTGCAATCGACTTACACCACGCGCACGGAAGACGACATTCGCGAGACCATCATCAAGCAGGCCCGCAGCTACGATATTGCGCTGACGCCCAAGCAGGTGCATGTTGCGCGGGTGGGCGGGATGGGCAATGGCAGTCTCGCCATTGACGTCGAGTACAGCGTTGCCATCGAACTGCCGGGCTACTCGACCACCATCAATTTCCATCCTTCGACGAAGAACAAAGCTGTGCTTTAGGAGCGGCTGTCAGCCATCAGTTCTCAGTTCTCAGCCGTCGGGGTCCTCACGCGGCACTACTCGGAACCCGCGCCCTTCCGGGTTCGCCCCGACCCTCAGTAACCTGCCTCTGTGCTGGGAACGGCAACTGTCTTGCCGATAACTCTCGAAGGAGGCGAGACCGAGGTCATGGAATTCTTTGGACAATTGTTTTCTTCCGATTTCATGCCGCACGGTTTCTGCTACCTGTGGGATCCGCGCATCGTGTGGCTGCACGTTATTTCGGACGGCCTGATCGCACTGTCGTATTACTGCATTCCCGTTATCCTCTTCTATTTCATTCGCAGGAATCGCGATCTTCCCTTCTATCGGATTTTCTGGATGTTAGGGAGCTTTATCCTGGCTTGTGGCACGACCCACCTGATGGAAATTTGGAACGTCTGGCACGGCAGCTATGTGCTGGCGGGCATCATTAAGGCAATCACGGCTGCGGTTTCCGTGGTCACGGTGGTGATGCTCGTACCATTAGTTCCGAGGATCATCTCGCTGCCGGGCATCAATCAGCGCCCATTAGTGGAAGGTTCCCAGCATTTGGCAGGTCTGGCTCATGACTGACACTAAAGCTGTATCGTGGCTCACTCCACAACCCAACGAACTCCGGGTGCTGCACGTCGAAGACAACGAACTGGACGCGGAACTCGTGGCCCAGGCCCTGCGAAATGGCGGCTTCTCATTTTCCGTGGTGGTGGTACAAACGGAAACCGGGTTTGAGCGGCAGCTTCGCTTGCAAAGTCCGGACGTGGTGATCGCCGACTACGACCTGCCGCAGTGGAAAGGAATGGAAGCGCTGGATGTGCTGCGGCGCGAAGGGCTGGAGATACCACTGATCCTGGTCTCGGGCGCGTTGGGAGACGTCACCGCGGTGGAATGCATCAAACGGGGCGCGACGGATTACGTTCTGAAAGACGGTCTGGCGCGGCTGCCCGAAGCAGTCCGCCGCGCTTTGCAGGAAAAACGGATGCTTCGTTTGCGCCGGCAAGCGGAACAGGATTTGGCGAGGAAAGTCGAGGAGCTTGCCCGCTCCAACGCGGACCTGGAACAATTCGCTTATATCGCATCGCATGACCTGCAGGAGCCGCTGCGCATGGTGGCGACTTATACGCAGTTGCTTGGCGAACGCTATCGCGGCCGGCTCGACGAGAACGCCGACAAATTCATCGGCTATGCCAGCGAGGGAGCTCTGCGCATGCAGACCTTGATTCAGGATCTGCTGGCCTTTTCGCGAGTAGGCCGGAGTGGCGACGCTTGCGGACGCGTCGATTGTGATGCGGCGGTGGAAGAGGTCCTGCAGAGTCTGGGTCCGGCGATGCGAGCGAGCGGCGCGGTGGTCACGCATGCGGCGCTGCCGATGGTTTGGGCGGACCGCTCGCAGGTAGCGCAGATCTTCCAGAACTTGATCGGGAACGCGATCAAGTTTCGCGGAAAGGAAGCGCTGGCAATCTCCGTGCAGGCCGAGAAAGCGGGCCAGCAGTGGTTGTTCAGCGTGAGCGATAACGGGATCGGCATTGCGCCGGAGTACAGAGAACACATTTTTGTCGTCTTCCAACGCCTGCACACCCGGGCCGAGTATGCGGGCAACGGAATTGGCCTGGCCATCTGCAAGAAAATCGTCGAGCACTGTGGCGGAAAGATCTGGGTTGAGGCACAGGCTGACCATGGCTCCATTTTCAAGTTCACGATGCCTTGCGATGGCCCGGCGGAGAAGGAGTTGGGCGGCGCGGAAACACGCACCTCAAGTCCTTCTATCTGTTAGGCACTTGCTGCTCGATCTCTTCAAGCAACCAGGTCTCTGAATCAACTTCCATCATCCATCATTTACAAATCTCTACCCAAAGTATTCGCAAGGGCGGCGCGTGGCCTGCGTTCTTCAGGACAGGAACGGAGGTTTGTGATGGAGAACCGAACGACAGTGCTCTACGTGGATGACAATCCCAAATCCAGCCGATTGCTAACCAGTGTTCTTGAAGAATGCGGGTTCCGAGTGATCACGAAGAATGACCCGATCGAGGCGCTCGCGCTTTGCCAGAGAACCTATTTCGATCTGGCGCTTCTTGACTACGAAATGCCTTTGATGTCGGGTTCGCGGTTAGCCGAGGAAATCAAGTTTCTGGCGCCGGATGTTCCCGTGGTCCTGATCTCTGGCCGTTCGTCTCTGCCGTCGGCGGAACTGGCGTTTGTGGATGCTCACTTCGGGTTTGGGACCGCCCTGGACGATCTCGTTTGGACGATGCGTATCCTGGTGCAGCCTAAGCTGGCGAGGATGCCGGACCATCGCGCGATTCAACGCGCGATGACGCAGTGGGCGGACTCGACATGAAACGGGGCGGGCGCTTCGGCGCCGGTCAGTGGGACACCCTTTTGGGGGATGGATAAACAAAGGACGGCTGCAAGAAAACTCTTTCCTAGGCACGGTCGTAGACCCTAAACTGGGGGCAGGCAGGCCGAGGGTAGTTCCCAGACCTCGATCCCCGGGGGGTTCTGTGCGCGTATTGGTGACGGCGGACACGTTCAGCGGAGTATGGACGTACTCGCGTGAACTGGTTTCGGGCCTGGTGACCCACGGGGCGCAAGTCACGCTCGTCAGCTTTGGAGAAATTCCACTTCCTCATCAGACCGCATGGATGGACGGGCTACACGGGCTCGAATATCATCCCACTGCGTTTCGACTCGACTGGATGCAGGAAGGTGAGCAGGACTTCCACGCGGCCGAGGATTATCTGTGCGCGATCGTGCGCGACACGCGTCCCGATTTTCTGCACTTGAATCAATTGAGTTTTGGGGCGCTGCCAGTGGCGACGCCGCGGCTGGTGGCGGCGCACGGCGATGTGATCACGTGGTGGTTGAGCATCCACGGACACGAACCGGCCGCCTCGGCCTGGCTGAAGTGGTATCGCGCGACGATGGCCGCGGGCTTGAAGCGGGCCGAGGCCGTGGTCACCACTTCGCGCTGGATGGGAGAGATGCTGCGCGTTGCCTACGGCGACGATTTTGAGGGATACGTCATTCCGCCCGGGCGCAATCCGATTTATTTCAATCCGTTTGTGACCAAGGAAGAGTCGGTGCTGGCGATCGGGCGCCTATGGGATTCGGGAAAGCAGGTGGCATTGCTGACCCAACACACGCATGGCCTGCCGGTGTGCATTGTGGGGGCGGATAACCCGATTCCCGCGCCGCCGGTGCCGATCCGGGCCGACGTGCGCGTCTCCACCGGCGAACACGAAATTTCGGTGAAGGGAGCGCAGACCGAATCGCAACTGCGCTCGCTTTACAGCAAGTCGACGATTTTTGCGGCGACTTCGCGCTACGAGCCTACGGGATTGGCGTCGATCGAGGCGGCGTTCTCGCGCTGCGCTTTGGTGGCAAACGACATCGAAGTGTATCGCGAAATGTGGGGCGACGCGGCCTTGTACTTCGAACGCGATAGCGCCGAGAGCCTCAGCGAAGTGCTCGGCCAACTGGACGAAGACCGCGAACTCGCGCGCCTCTACGGCATGAGAGCCTACAATCGGGCGCGAGAGCGCTTCACGGCGCGACGGATGGTGGACGACTATCTGCGGCTGTATCGGCAGTTGCGGACTTCGAAGACGGCGGTGGCGTAAGTTCTTCTAATTGCAGAGACGGGGCTTACCGCGATCTCTAGTAGTGAGCTGTTTTGAAATCTGACCTCATAGTGGATTATTGGAGCAGGGAACACTCGGAGCAGCGGCGCGAACACGGAAGGCACTGTTTGGTGGAAGATAATTGTTGGCGCACTCTTGGTCTACATAGAGATGAAGCTGATTTTGCATCCAAACACGAGAGCGTTTCAGCCCAGCAATCACACTCAAGCCATAGTCAAGCTCATTGTGGAATATGTGTTCCTGTTGCTTGGGGCATGGTTGATCTTTTCCGGCATACGAGCGAGGCACAAGTCTTAATCGGAGTTTCCCTGAAACGGTGCCGAGAAGTCCGTTCGTTTTACAATTGAAGGCATGCCTCGCCTCGATCAGATCGCCGATCTAGAAAAGCGCTTTCTTCTCCCTACCTACAATCGCTATCCCGTTGGCTTTGAGCGCGGGAAAGGCGTTTTCCTCTACGACTTCGAAGGCAAGAAGTATCTCGACTTTGTGGCGGGGCTGGGCGTGAATGCGCTCGGTTATGCTCATCCTCGCATCGTGAAAGCCATCCGCGAGCAGGCGGCCCGGGTCATTCACCTTTCGAATCTCTATTACAACGAATATCAGGGACAGCTTGCCGAGCGCCTTTGCCAGCTTTCGGGCCTTGATCGCGTATTCTTCTCGAACAGCGGCACCGAGGCCATGGAAGGCGCCATCAAGCTGGCGCGTCTCGCCGGACACAAAGCAGGCGGCGAAGCCAAGTCCCAACTGGTGGCTCTGCAGGGTTCGTTTCACGGCCGGACGTTTGGCGCCATGTCCCTGACCGGACAGGACAAATACCGCAAAGGTTTTGAGCCGCTGCTCGAAAATGTGACCTTTGTTGCGCAGAACGACGTTGACGCGCTGCGTGCTGCCGTCAACGCCAACACCTGCGCTATCGTGCTTGAGCCCATCTTTGGCGAAGGCGGAATCCTCGAGTGTTCCGAAGACTTCCTGCGCGAGTGCCGCACGCTTGCCGACCAGCACCAGGCCGCACTCATCTTCGACGAGATCCAGTGCGGCCTCGGCCGCACCGGCAAGATCTTTGCCTTCCAGAGTTTCGGCGTGGTTCCTGATATCGTCGCCATCGCCAAGCCGATCGCTGCGGGATTGCCGCTCGGCGCGTTCTTGTCGAAAGAACATTTCGCCTCCGCGATTTCGCCCGGACAGCACGGCACCACCTTTGGCGGAGGTCCGCTGGCGTGCCGCGTCGCGCTCGAATATCTGTCCATCGTCGAAGAAGAGCGCCTGCTGGAAAATGTCGAGAAGGTTGGCGGCTACCTGCATCAACAACTTCAGGAATTGGTCGACAAATACTCCGCTACGCGCGAAGTGCGCGGACGCGGATTTATTCAGGGTCTCGTCCTCGACATTCCCGCGCGCCCATTAGTGGAGCAGGCGCTGGCGGAGGGCGTGCTCTTCAACGCGACTCAGGACACCGTCCTGCGCTTCTTGCCGCCGTTTCTGCTCGAAGAAAAGCACGTGGATAAAGGCGCCAGAGTGCTGAAAAAATTGCTGGGCAAGAAGCGGAAGAAAGCGCAGACCGTGGTTTCAGCCGGCATAGCCGCGCCGGCGAACTGACGCAGGACTCGCAGCAAAAAAGAAGGGGAGCCAGAATTCAACTCCCCAAGAGCGATAGAGGCGATATCGCTTAGTAAGACTCTATCCGCGAGGATTTCGTTGCCCATCGAAACGCAAAATTCCGAAGAAAAATTCATCCCCGCCGCCGAACGCAAAACGCCCGCGGGCACTTCGAGGGCTGGAGTTGCCGTTGAAGAGCGCTGGCTCGAACTCGCCGACGGGCGCATGCGCTATTTCAAGGCCGCGTCAGGCCCGGCGCTCATCCTGATTCACGGGCTGATTGGATATTCCTTTTCTTGGAGATTCACCATCCCCGCGCTCGCGCCCCATGCGACCGTTTACGCCATCGACAATCTGGGCGCTGGGTTGTCGATAGCTAATGAGGGCATGGACTGCACCGTGCGCGCGACCGCCGAGCGCGTTCTGCAGTTCGCGGACGCTCTCGGCATTC
Source organism: Candidatus Acidiflorens stordalenmirensis (assembly GCA_003139995.1). Classification (GTDB taxonomy): domain Bacteria; phylum Acidobacteriota; class Terriglobia; order Terriglobales; family Acidobacteriaceae; genus Acidiflorens; species Acidiflorens stordalenmirensis. The sequence goes on from PLIC01000109.1 coordinate 12,557, forward strand.
GAGATTTCGACCTGCTGGGTACCTCCCGCGGAGGCGGCGTCGCCATCATGGTGGCCGCCATCTGTGTTGAGCGCAAGGATGCCCGATTGCGGCGCCTCGTGCTCGTGGCGCCCATCAATCCCTGGTCGCCGCATGGCAAGCGGCTCGCGCCCTTCTTGGGCAGCGCTTTCGGTTCCATGCTCTTCCGCAACACGATTGAGCGCTGGCGCTCGCTCGACTACCTGTGGCTGCGCCGCTTGTTCGGCGACGGATCAAAAATTCCGCCCGATTCGCTCGAGGGCTACCGCATGCCCGTACTCAAGAATCACTCCTTCCGCCATGCTTTGCGCATCGTAAGGAATTGGACGGCGGATCTGGCGGAACTGGAAACGGCGCTTCCCAAGATCCGCGATTACCCCACTCTCCTCATGTGGGGAACGAAAGACCGCGCCGTTGATTTTCATTCCGCCGAGCCGCTGCGCCGGAATTTTCGCGATGTCCGTCTGATGGCCTTTGAGGGCGTCGGCCACTTGCCCTACGAAGAAGCGCCCGAGGACTTCAACCGCGCGCTCGTTGATTTCCTGACCGGCGGAAAAGGAAACTGATCGGTTCTCAGTCAACCCCGCTTGTCTGAGAACTGAGAACCGAGAACTGGTCCATACTGGCCTTCAATCCATGCACTACACGATGGTCCACTCGCTGCGCGCATTCGTCGCCGACTACGGCTACTGGGCCGTGGCTCTGGCATTGCTGTCGGAGAGCGCCGGCGTTCCCGTCCCCGGTGAGATCGCGCTCCTGCTGGCTAGTTTCCTGGCCTATCACGAACATCAGCTCCATCTCGGCTGGATCATCGTGGTTGCCACGTGTGCCACTACGCTCGGCGGCGATCTGGGCTACGCCTTCGGCCACTATGGCGGGCGTCCGCTGCTCGATCGCTATCAAAGCTTCTTCCGGATTCCGTCCACCGCGCTGCAACGCGGCGAGCGAATGTTCGCCCGCTATGGCGCAGCCGCCATTTTCTTTGCCCGCTTCATTTTCGGCGTGCGCGTTTTCGCCGGACCGCTGGCCGGCGTGCTGCGCATGAGGTGGCGAGCGTTTGCGATCTTCAACTTCCTGGGTGCGGCCGTCTGGGTCACCTGCATCGCCAGCGCCGGATATCTCTTCGGGCAACATTGGCGCAGCCTGGTGCGCGCCCTGCAGCGCTTCGATCTCGCCGTTCTGATTGTCGCCGTGTCTGTGGCCCTGTTTCTATGGTGGAGAAATCGCCGCCAGTCAACGCCGGATAATGATTGAAGGCTGCCTTCGATCGGATTTCCGCTCAAACTATCTTCCGTCACTTCCACTCGCCCCTCGGCCGTCATATGCTGGCAGAAGCACCGTCCGGCATCGGAGAGCTTCGTGATTACCGAACGCAAGCCAAACAGCCCGCAACCCGCAACCACGTCCCGCTTTTCGCTGGGGCTTTCGCAGGTCTGGGTGCGATTCCTGCTGGCGCTCGTGGGCCTGGCGCTGGCTTTCGGGGCGGCGCTGTTTTCCACGGTGGCGCGCGAGGCGGGCAGCCTCTGGGGAACTCTCATTATGGCCTCGGTGGCGCTGTTGCTGGCGACGTTCGTCGGCCTGACCACGGTGCCCTACCTGGCGCGGCGGGTAGTCGCGAGCCGTGTCCGCGAAGCGATGGACTACGACGTCACGCGCGCTGGCCTGATCTACATCCTGATCAGCGTCGTCATCGGAATCGCCGCCATTAACACCGGCAATAACCTGCTTTACGTTGTCGTCGCCGCGCTGCTCTCTGCCATTCTGGTTTCCGGCATCGCCTCGGCGCTCGTGCTCCGCAGTCTCACGCTCGATGTTCACTTGCCCGAACACGTTTTTGCCGGGCGGCCGATGCTGGCGCGCTTGCTCTTGCAGAACGCCAGCGCATGGCTGCCCTCGTTTTCCGTGCGCGTGGTTCCCGCCAAGCGCAAAGCCGCCAAAGACCGCTGGCGCTGGGAAGCCTCGACCTTCGGCTTGCCTCGCAACCGCGCACCCCAGGACCAGTGGCTGCGGCTGCCCGACCGCCGCTTGCGGCGCGTGCGCGAGGAAGCGGAAAAGCCGATCCTCGAAGAATCCGTTTATTTTCCTTTTCTTGCCCCCGGGCAGGAACTCCGCGCCGACCTCGAGATCAGCTTCCCGGTCCGCGGCCGCTACTCGGAAAAGAACTTCGGTCTGGCCACGCGTTTCCCCTTTTCCTTCCTGATGAAGACCCGGCGCATTAATCTGGCCCGCGAAGTGATCGTCTATCCCGCGGTTGAGCCCACCGAACAGTTCCGCGAAGTTCTTCCCATGGTCACCGGCGAGTTCGAAACCTTTGTGCGCGGACGCGGCTACAATCTTTACCTTATCCGCGACTACATGCCCGACGACTCGGCCCGCCATGTGGACTGGAAAGCCACGGCCCGCACCGGCGCGCTCAAAGTGCGCGAGTTCAGCCGCGAAGATGAACGCAAGCTCCGCATCGTGTTTGACAACCCCGCGCCCGGAATCCTGCAGCCCGTGCTGTATGAGCGAGCGGTGCGCCTGGCCGCCTCGCTGGGGTGGCACTTTCACCACGAAGATGTAGAAGTCTCCTTCGTTGCGCCGGGGTTGGAGCCCACCGAAGACGTATTCACCTTCCTCCGATACCTGGCCCTGGTCGAGCCGCGGGAGGAGACCCCCGTGTTCAGCCGTCTTCGGGCCAGTGAAGATTACAACTTGATTGTCACCGCCCGCGGCGCCGCCGAGATGCCCGCCGCTTTGGCCGCCAGATCCTACGTCATTTCGCTGGGCGCGGGCCGGAGCGCGTAACGGGTGTGGGGACGGGGCTTCGCCCCGTCCCGGCGGGGCGAAGCCCCGCCGCCACACATACTTCATTTTTTTCTTCCCCTGCGCCGATTTTCGACATATACTCCGCCTACTCCGCCGGGGGTCCAGACACAAAGCGGTGTTGCTTCTTTCGTTCAAGACGAATTTGAAGCCGTTCGCCGGACACGTCGCTTTCCGGCACAAGTCCACGGGAGGTGCAAATGTTGATCTGCGATCTGCTCAAAGATCAAGTCACCATATCCGCCGAGGCCCACCAGACCGTGCTCGAAGTCGCCCGCATGATGGTGGAGCACAAGATCGGCGCCGTGCCGGTCCTCGAAGAAGGCCAACTAACCGGCATTTTTTCCGAGCGCGACCTGATGAGCCGCGTGGTGGTTGGCGGCAAGGATCCCGCCCGCACCCTGGTCGGCCAGGTTATGACCGAAGATCCGCTGACCGTCGCTCCAAATGATCCCGTCGAAACATGCATGACCCTGATGAAGCGGCATGGCTTCCGTCACCTGCCGGTCTGCGCGGGACGTGAATTGAAGGGCGTTGTTTCTCTGCGCGACATCCTCCTCCACGACCTCGACGAAAAAGACGATGAAGTGCGCATGATGCGCGCCTACCTGCATTCCTCGCCCGAGGCGGGATAGGCTTGACCTTACCCAGCGGTTGGCGGCAAGGCAGTTGTCCAGACGGTAATAGTTGCCAATGAACGGTTGGCTCACCGCGTTACTGCTGTTGGTAGGTCTGGTAGGCGCGTTTGCGTATGCTGCGAGCCCGAGAGTTCCCACTCCCGAGGGGCCGTTCCCGTGTGCTCCCAACAGACCGCACTGCGACTAGTAGTCGCGAAGTGTAGATAGCCACTTAAGCAAGATGACGTAGCTATTCGCATCACGAAAAGCAATTTTCCGGGCTGGCCTCCGTGGCTAGCCTTTCTTACTTCTCGTCTTTCTTACCCGCAGTTTCAGTTTCCACCTTCGCGCCCGCAGCCGACGGTTTCCCCCCTCCCGATTCTTTCGCATCCGCTCCGAGAGGTTCCGCTTTCTCGGTGTTGCTGCTGACGTACTGCACGATGATCGAAATGCGCCGGTTCGCCGGATCCAGCGGATCCTTTAAGTTGTGCAGACGCCGGTCGGCAAAGCCCCGCACTTGCGAGATCTGATCGGTGCGCAATCCCGACTGCTGCATCAGTCGCCGCGCCGCGTTCGCGCGGTCGGCCGAGAGTTCCCAGTTGCTGTAGCTGCCCTTGCCGGCATAAGGCTTGGCGTCGGTGTGTCCCTCGATCGAAATATGATTGGGAACTTTTCCCAATTCCACCGCCAGCAGCGCCACTATCTCCCGACCATTTTTGTTGAGCGCGGAACTCCTGATGTCGAAGAACGCTCCTTTCTCCAATTCCAGCAACTCGATGCGCAGGCCTTCCGTGGTTACCGTCATTTCTATATTTTTTTTCAGCTTGTCCAGGTTGGTCATCTTCTCGATACTCTTTTGTAACTCCTCTTTGAGCTTCGCCATGTCCTGCTTGGTCACTTGAGGAGCCTCGCTCGTTACCGCCAGACTGGTCCCGGTCTTAAGCTTCGCCATGTCCTGTTTTGTCACTTGAACACTCTCGCCCGTTCCCGCCATACTGGTTCCGGTCTTGCTCCCAGTTCCGCTGGGATCCTTGAAGTAACCGCTAATCGCCACCTGAATCGGCTTGTTGGTGTTCATCAGCCACAACACGATGAACAGTGCCATCATGGCCGTGACGAAGTCGGCATACGCGACCTTCCAGGCTCCGCCGTGATGGCCGCCATGGCCGCTTTTCTTCTTGATGACGATGATGGGTGGCGTGGGCATGAGGCTGTTTATCCCGGCACCGCAGGCTCCGCCGCGGCTGGCGCCTCCTCCGCTGCCGGCGCCCCCGCGGTCTTCGCTTCATCTCTCGCGCCCCGGCAAGCCTCCTCGACCTCCTGAAACGAAGGACGCACATGCCCGGGCACCATCCGCCGTCCAATCTCAACCGCCATGATCGGGGCTACACCTTTCAGAAAAGCAATCATGGTCACCCGCAACACCATCATGAAGGCGTGTTCCTCGTCCGCCATCTTGCCCATTCGCGCCGCCAGCGGCCCAACCAGCCCGTAGCACAGTAGAACGCCCAGAAAAGTCCCCACCAACGCCGCCGCTACCTTACGTCCAATTTCTTCCGGAGGTCCGCCCAGCGCGCCCATTGTGATCACCACCCCCAGCACCGCCGCCACAATGCCCAGCCCGGGCAGCGCGTCCGCCATCGTGCTCAACGCCAACACCGGCTCGCTCGCTTGGAGATGATGGACTTCCATGTCCGCCTCCAGCATCTGGTCCAGATCGAACACTTCCACGCCGCCGCTCACCGCCATGCGCATCGTGTCGCAGATGAAAGCCATGGCATGGTGGTCCTTCGCGAAATTTTCGTACTTCAAGAACAGCGGGCTCTTCTCCGGTTCCTCGATGTCCGACTCCAATGCCACCAGGCCCTCCTTGCGCGCCTTTTGCAGCACTTCATACATCATCTTCAATAAATCGATGTAGCGCTGCTTGTCGTACTTCGATGACGCAAATACTCCCGCCACACCGCTGGCGATCTTTTTCAGAGTGTGGACTGGATTCGAGATCAGCAACGTACCCAACGCCGCTCCGCCGATGATGAGCAGCTCCGCCGGCTGGAGCAACACCTTTATGTTGCCGTGCTCCATCAAGTAGCCCGCCGCAATGCAGCCGAAAACAACCACGATCCCAATGACCGCAAACATGGATCATCATCCTCGCGGGCGTCCAGAAACACTGGCAACGCCCATCGCTACCGCCTTCGCTATCCCCTTCGAGTGCGAAGGCTTCATCTCCCGCAAAAGCGATTCCAAGTCGCTGCCCGCTGTCGCCACCGTGTAGGCCACCTGTGCCTCAACCATGAAGCGGTCGCCCCACCACAAAACTTCCGAATGGCTCAACAGGTTCCACAAGATTTCAGCCGTCGTGGCCACCATCATCGGACTCGCCGAGGGCAGCACCGCCAGAAACTCGTTCTCTTCCCAGCATCCCAGAAAGTTTTCCGCATCCAGGCTGTGCCGCAAGGTCTGCGCCGCGGTGTGCAGAAAAGGCGCGACCGACTGCGGACCGTGTTTTGCGCAAAACTCCTCCAGCCCCAGCACCCGTATTCGTAGCAGCCCGAAGCCGAGATGCGATTCCTCCATGCCCGCCATGCATTCGTTCAGCACCGCTCGCGTCAGGCGGCGTGAAGGAACTCCCGTCGTCCGGTCCAGACATCCGTACATCGCTGGCCCGGACGATTCCTCGCGGTACACAAACGCTTCCTCGAAAAAAACTGTCGCACCCCCAATCGCGTCGCCGTATTCAAGTATCGGTTGCGTGCGGACCCTCACTGCGGTGCGATGCCCATTCTTGTGCAGGTAGAAAACGGTGCATTGCTGCGGCTGCCGCAGGTGGATGGTCATCGTCACCGGGCAGCGCTCGCCACTCAAGCTGTTGCCCCGCCGGTCGCAAGCCTGCACAGCATCTTCCAGCACATGTCCCACCACATCGTGCCCCAGATGCCCGGTGAGGTGTTCCGCGCCCCGATTCCAAAAACGGATCCGCCGGTCTCGATCCACGATGAAAATCCCCACCGGCAAGTCTTCCACTAAATGCCGGAACAGCTTCGGGTTATCGAGGAAGTCGGAAGGCATGACTGGCCGCGCCGCCTTCTCGTTTTATCGGCAGTCAAGGCAGGTAACTTCAGGGACGGAAGGGCAGCACGGCAGCGCGCAGTGCGTGTCGCGCACTGTATGTCGCCTGCCCGGAATGCTATACAGTTATGGATATCGGCGCGGACAAGCGAAACTTCAGGCCCGTGGCTACGGTCGCAGTGGAAGATGGGATCAGCCCCCGAGGTCCCCCAAATCCAGCCGCCTCAACTCACGCCGCTGGACGCGCCCGCGACCCCAACGAACGCGCCAGTTCCTCTGCATCAAAAATCGGCGGCTGGCACGCGAAGCCAGAGCACACAACCGCAAATGATCGTCCCCCGCCCAGCGCCGGAAGATTCGGGATCGTTTCCGCCAAAGCCGGTGGCAGGTTCTGCGCGACAACCTTATCGGCGTCCAAACGCAGAACCGCCATACTCAAGCCCAGCGGACGCACTGCAGCCCGATAAAGCTCCGCGGCCGCGTCATCCTTCCCGACGACCACCACTTGCGTGTGCGGCTGCATGAAGCGGACCACCGCCAGCCCGTAAGTCGCCGCAAAAATGCCGTGCTCGCCCGCGACCCCAGCGTAGACCTCTAGCGTCTGCTCGGCCTTGTCGCGATACGACGCGTCGCTATCCGATGCAACGTTGGCGTAACCATGCAGACGCAGCAGCGCAATCGCCGCCTCCGGATTTCCCGCCGGAGTCGGCGAATCCTGAAACGGCTTTCGCCGCATCCCCAGAATTCCGATCGTAGTTTGCTCGTCCGCTGCTTCGTTCGCCGCTCGACCCTCCGTGCGCGTATCGAAGAATCCCCCAGCCACCGGATCGAAAAATCCCGCCACCATCGCATCCCCAATCGACCGCGCAAACCGGAAGTAGCTCAAGTCCGCCGTTGCCTCGTATGCGTCGAGACACGCAATCACCGCGAAAGCATAATTATCAAGCACGCCAGGAACAACGACAGCGACTTCGCGCCGCTCCGCCTTCGGGTCCGAGTAGGCAATCACATGCTTCATCCCGCGCTCCGCATTCCATCCCTCGGAAAGCAGCCGGTCCAGCGAGCGCAGAGCAAAGTGGCGCGCCTGCGCCAGATCGACCACCTTGGCCGCCTCCAGATACGCGGAAACGCACATCGCGTTCCAACCTGTGTAAACCGTCTTGTCCACATACGGTGTTGGACGCAGCAAACGCGCCGCATACATCTTCTTCTTAGCCACCGCCAGCAGCGCGCGCGCCCGCTCTTCCTCAATGTTCAGCCGCCGCGCAATTTCCTCCAACGAACTCTGAATGTAAAGCACATTCTTCGCCGGATTGTGATGCATGTCCCCAGCTTCCTGAATGTCGAAGTAGAGCGCCGCCACCGCAGCCTCATCCTCGGCGAGCGCCGCTTTCGTTTCTTCCAGCGCCCAGGTGAAATAATCGCCGTCATCGTCCATCGAGCAGTCGGCGTCCTGCGAAGCGTAAAAGCCGCCGTGGGCGCGGTCGCTGAGCCATTCATCCATCCAGCGAATGATGTCGCGCGCCACACTCGCGAAGAACTCATCCCCAGTGGCCTGATATGCGTGTACGTAATTTTTCAGCAACTCCGAGTTGTCGTAGCACATTTTCTCGAAGTGCGGCACGATCCAGCGCTCGTCCACCGAGTAGCGATGGAAGCCGCCCGCTAACTGGTCATAGACGCCGCCGCGCGCCATCTTTTCCAGAGTGTGGACGAAGATCGTGCGCAACTCTTCATCCTCCACGCCTGAGTTGCGCGTGCGCACATACCGGTCCATCACCAGATCGAGCGCCGCCGGATGCGGAAACTTGGGCGCACCACCAAATCCGCCGTTGACCTCGTCAAACATCTTCCGCGCCGATTCCACAATCGCGTCAATCACCGTCGCGGAGACCTTCCCGCTGCCCGCCGAAAAAGATTCCGCCCGCGAGATCGCGCTCTCGACCATCCGCGCCTGTTCCAGCACATCGCCGTGCTTGTCGCGATAAGCCTGAGCGATCGAAAGCAGCACGCGCTTAAAACTAGGACGCCCGTACGCGTCTGCTGGAGGAAAGTAAGTGCCCCCATAGAACGGCTTGCCATCCGGAGTAAGAAACGCCGTAAGCGGCCATCCGCCCTGCCCAGTAAGCGCAGCCACCGCCGCCTGGTACCGGCTGTCAATATCCGGACGCTCGTCCCGATCCACCTTCACCGCGATGTAATGCTCATTGACAATCGCCGCTACCTCGGCATCGTCATACGACTCGCGATCCATGACATGACACCAATGACACCAAACCGCCCCAATATCCAAAAGCACAGGCTTGTCAGCCAGTCGAGCCGCCCGAAAAGCCTTCTCCCCAAACTCATGCCACTGAATCGGCTGATGCATAGCGGAACGCAGATAGGAAGAAGAAGCGCGAGCGAGGGAATTGTGGGAGCCGGTAGTCATCAGGAGAGTCTACCGCGAGAGCGGGCTAGAATGGGATCTCTGCGAGCGAAATACCCGCCGATTACCCGGGCCGCAGCCTGTCAAGTGCACTAACAGGCAAAGACGGACACGGGGTCATGCCCGGACGTGACCTTCGTCCTTCTGGGATCGCTGCCTAGAATCCGGCGAGACAAAAACCGCAATTCCGGGTTTACTATGAAGGTGTTTTATTCCGCCGAAAGGCCTATCTAGAGGAGATCATGAAAACTGCTCGATATTGCGCCGTACTCTTGTTTTTTGTTGCTGCCTGCGCTGCGCTGACCTTCGCCGATGAACCGGGGCGACATCCGGCATACCTGCACGCGCTCACCGACCTGCGCCACGCCCGTGCTCATCTGGAGCGCGGAACATGGTCCGGCCGGATGGATAGAGAAGAAGATCACGCCGTCGCCGAGATCGACAAAGCCATCGGAGAAATCAAGCGTGCTTCGATTGACGATGGTAAGAATTTGAATGACCATCCTCCGGTTGATGCCCACATGGGCCACAGAGGCCGCTATCACCGCGCCCTGGAATTGCTCGACAAGGCGCACAATGATATCGCCCGCGAAGAAGATGATCCGTCCGTGCGCGGTCTGCGCAATCGCGCCCTCCGCCACATCGACGAAGCGCACCGCATCGTCGAACACCTGGTCGCGCAAGCTTCCAACGACTAGAACGCGTCTGGCTCTGTTGGCATCCGCGCCGTGCCCATGCCGGCGCCGTTCCCGAGCGGGGCGAGGAACCTGACGTGCACTACCTGGAACCGAAGCTGGAAGGTGCTGCACGCCGGATCCTCACCCCGCCGTCCCGCTCGTCCTATTGTGCTTTTTGGGAGAATGCATCTCGAGACATGGGATCGGCAGCAGGCATCCAGCCGCCGAGCACAAGTAAATCGAGCGAAAAGCGAAAAGCCAAAAGCCAAAAGCCAAAAGCCAAGAACTGAGAACTAAGCTCCCAGCCGTTTCGCCATCGAACAATAAATCTCCACCGCTTCCACCAGCTGCGCTTTCTCCACAAACTCGCCCTTGGTGTGCGCCACGTGAATCGAGCCTGGACCGAGCAGCAGCGGTTCGCCCCACTTCGTAAGCGACGGGGTATCGGTCGTGAAAGCCGCGACCATCGTCGGCAAACCCTCCATTGTGCGCAGCCGCAGGAACGGAGTCTCGCGGGTGAAGTGAACCTCCGCGAGTTCGCCGACGGCCTCCGTAATCTCGCGGCGCAGCGTGTCCGTCGGACCCACAAGGCGATAGAAAAGATCAGCCCTGGCAAAATCGGAAATCACGTTCGGAGCGCGCCCTCCCTGAATCGATCCTACGCTCTTCGTGCAAGCGCCGACCTCGGCATGTTCGGGAAGTTTCATCGCGTGCAACCGGTGCAACGCTTCCACCAGCTTGTCGATTGCCGACTCGCCCAGTTCCGGGTACGCCGAGTGCGCCATCTTCCCGCGCGCCACCAGTTCCACCTGCAGCGCGCCCTTGCTCGCCAGCGCCAGCTTGTTTTCGGTGGGCTCGCCGTTGATCATGAAGCGCGCGCCTATCGATTGCTGGTTGGCCACCTTCGCGCCGATCGAGTCCCGCTCCTCGCCCACCAGAAAAAGCAGCCCGACGAAAACGCCTGCCCCGTGCAGCGTTTCCGCCGCCAGAATCTGCGTTGCAATAATTCCCTTCGCGTCGCACGCGCCGCGCCCGTAAATGCGCCCGTCATCTTCGGACGATGCGATGAACGGCGGCACCGTATCCATATGGGTGGAGAAAACAATCTCCGGACGAGCATGTGCCGGCCACGTAGCCAACACGTTCGCGCGCGCACCTGCAACCGGCATTTTCCGAGCTTCCATCCCGCGCCGCCGCAGTTCGTCGCAAAGGAAATCTCCGACCGCAGTTTCATTCGGAGTAATGGATTCAATATCGATCAGCCAGCGGGTTAGCGCAAATAAGTCCATGCAGGAAGAGCGTAACAGCTCATCGCGATTGCTGGATAGTAAATAGTAAGTGAATCGCGGCGCAACCCGTCAATTCGCCCAGAATTTACTGACAACTGAAAACTGATAACTGACAACTGCTCTGATGTACTCTGATTCTGTGACCTCCGAAGACTCCAGCATTCGCTCGCTCTTCCTCGCCGGCCCCGCCGGACGCTTGGAAGCTCTCCTCAACGCCGGATCGCCCGATGCAACGCACGCCGCCGTGGTTTGCCATCCGCATCCGCTCTACGGTGGAACGCTGCACAACAAAGTCGTTTTCCACACCACGAAAGCGCTCAACAGCTTCGGATTCCCCGTGCTCCGCTTCAACTTCCGCGGCACCGGCCTGAGCGAAGGCGAACACGCAAGCGGCACCGGCGAAGTCGAAGACGTGCGCGCCGCCCTCGACTGGCTCGAACGCGAGTTCACGCTGCCGATCATCTTCGCCGGTTTCTCCTTCGGCGCCGCCGTCGGATTGCGCGTCGCGTATTCCAATGACCGTGTCGACGCGCTCATCGCCCTTGGGTTGCCCGCCGTCGCCGTCCGCACCGAAGTTCGCAATGAAGACCGCGTCTACGATTTCGAATTTCTGCGCGCGTGCACGAAGCCCAAACTTTTCGTCAGCGGCTCGCGCGATCAGTTTGGTCCAATGGGTAAACTCGAAGCGCTCGTCAACACATTCGCCGACCCCAAGAAGCTGGTCCGCATCGAGGCCGGAGATCACTTCTTCGAAGGAAGACTCAAGGAGATGCGAGTAGCCATCGAAGATTGGGTCCGCGAGACCGTGCCTTCCCGGATCGCCGGCGGCTGACCACCAGCGACGTGTGGCGGACAACGAAAGGCGAACAGCGAACGACTAACGACCAACGACTTTTCTATAATCGCCACCATGCCCGATCTTTCTCCCGCGCGCGACCAGCAATTCCGCCACATGCGCGACGTCGCTCGCGACATATTCACCACGGCCCTGAAAAACGCCTCCATCGAAAGCGCTTTTGCTCGCAATGTGCATTGCGAGCGCCGCGTGCTGCGCATCGGAGACGACCTGCACGATCTCGATTCCTACAATCGCGTTTTCGTCGTTTCCATCGGAAAGGCCGCGCACACCATGGTCGCCGCTCTCGAAGCCCAAGTCGGCGGCAGCCTCGAAGGCATCGTGGCATCGCCGGTTGAACCCGCCAGTCAAGTCCGCGGTTTCCGCTATTTTCGCGGCGGACATCCCACGCCCACCGCCGAATCCATCCGAGCCGCCAACGCCATTCTCAAATCGCTGACTTCTCTCGACTCCACTTCCCTCGCCATCTTTATGATCTCCGGCGGTGGCTCTTCCGTCGTCGAAAAGCCCGTCGTGATTTTGAAAGACACTTTGAAAGACGACGAAATTTCTCTGCCCGACCTCGCCGCCACCTACCGCACGCTCGTGCACTCCGGCGCGCCCATCGCCGAGATCAACGCGATCCGCAAGCATCTCTCCGCGGTGAAGGGCGGACGCCTGGCCCAGGCCGCCTATCCCGCGCAACAGGTCTCAATTCTTGTCTCCGATGTGCCCGACGACACGCCCGACGCGCTCGCCTCCGGCCCCACCATGCCCGATTCCTCTTCCATTCACGACTGCGAGCGCATCGCCGCCAAATACGGCCTCGTCGATCAATTCCCCCAATCCGTTGCCGATCTTTTTCGTCAGCACGCGCTCGATGAGACGCCCAAATCCGACGACCCCGCGTTTGTCCGCGCTCGCTGGTGGACGGTGCTCTCGAATAGAGTGGCCATCGACAAAGCCGCCGCCGCCGCCACCCGCGCCGGTTTTGCCGTTGAAGTCGATAACTCCTGCGACGACTGGCCCTACGACAAAGCCGCCGCCTATTTACTCAATCGTTTGCGCGAACTGCGGCGCACCGTATCGCGCGTCTGCCTGATCTCCGGTGGTGAGGTGACCGTGACCGTCCGCAACGGCGGCGTCGGTGGGCGCAATCAGCAATTCGCCCTCACCTGCGCCGAAGAAATATCGGGAGACGACATAACGGTGCTGAGCGCTGGCACCGACGGCATCGACGGCAACAGTCCTGCCGCCGGAGCCGTAGTCGATGGCAGCACCATTGCCCGCGTCGATGTCCGCGCCGGCAGCGTTGAAGCCGTGCGGCAGGCGCTCTCCGGCTTCAATGCCTATCCTCTTTTCGACGCGATAGGCGACACCGTCGTTACCGGACCCACCGGCAATAATCTTCGCGATCTGCGCATCTTGCTGGCTTACTAATCCGCCCGCTGCGACCTCTAGACTAACAAAGAATGTTCGCTACTTATTCGCCCTTATATAGAGGTGCGCGCTTCCGCGGCTCCAAGGTCAGCGTCCGATAACACCCGGCAGTTCATGTTCCTTTGACACCGTAAATTCTTGTAAATATCTCTCTGTTCGGCAGCGCCGACCCGTTAGACTGCATCCAACACCTTGAAAAACAAATACCGGAGGTTTCGATTGAAACAGACATTGCGCATCGCCATCCTCTTCGCCTTTGCCTGCGCTGCCGTGGCAGCGTTCTCGAATTTCGCGCAAGCCCAGAAAATCGACATCGGTTTCGGCGGCGGCACCACCCTAGCCCCAGACGCCAATTCTGTGAGCGGCGCCCCCTCGCTTAAGGGCGGTACCTTTCTTGGCTTTAACGGCGATGTCCTCTTCTGGCACAACCTCGGCTTCGGAGCCGAAGTGTTCTGGAGGGCCGGCAGCACCAACTGCGCAGTATCCCTCTGCGGCGTCGATTCGGGCGTCACCTATCGTCCCGTGCTCTACAACTTCAACGCCGTGTACTCGCCCAAGATCGCCAGCCACGCCTACCTGGAGCTTGTCGGCGGCATCGGCGCCCTCGATACCCATTACTCCGCTTGTACCGGGGTTGGTGTGTCGTGCGGTGGCAGTGAACTGATCTCATCGAGCAACCACTTCGACGTAGATCTCGGCGGCGGCATCAAGCTTTACCCGCTCCACGGCGGTTTCTTCATTCGCCCCGAGGCGCGCTTTTACTGGGTCAACAACGGCACTGCCGACTACAGTTCGAACCACGCCACCCGCGTCGGCGCCTCCATCGGCTACACCTTCAAATGACGAGAGCAATCGACATGCGGGACAGCCGCCCTCCGGCTGTCCCGCCGAGCGCAGCTAGGCAAGGCTCGTCAATTTAGCTGGGGAGCCGGGGAGCGGCTGTCCCTACGCACGGTCCTCCGCTTTGTGACTTTTTCACTCTTCCTCTTCTCAAGTGGCTCGTATCGCTGTCCCGCATTATGATAGCTATATGAATTTTGGCTTCTCCGGCGAGATGATCTTCCTGTTTCTTTTGGTGCTGATCCTTTTCGGCCCCAAGAAAATGCCGGAGATCGGACGCCAAATCGGGCGCTTCCTCAACGAGTTCCGGCGCGCTTCCTACGAATTCCGCTCGCAGATCGAATCCGAAATCAATTCCCTCGATGGCGGTGGCAGCCCCCGGCAGCAGATCCTGCCGCCACTTCAGGCCCCGCTCGGATCGCTGGCCAACCGCATCTTCAATCCCCCGCCCGTAGAAAAGCCCCCAGAAAAGCCCGCGGAAAAGCCCGAGGCTGCCGAACACGCCGCTACGGAAAATGCCGCCGCCGTAGAGACGGGGCTTGCCCCGTCTCCCGAGCCGTCTCCCGCTCCGAAAGCAGCACCCGATGCCTGAAGCGGCCGCATCCTCACCCGTGAACGAGTCGGCCAAGGAGCAAATGCCGACCATGGGCTTCCTCGAACATCTCGAGGAACTGCGCAAGCGCATCGTTTATTCCATCATCGCCATCGTTCTCGGCTTCTTGGCCTGCTGGAGATATGCCGGGAATATTTACGCAATCATCCAGCGTCCCATCATGGACGCGCTCCACCGTAATGGCCTCTCGGCAAAGCTCGTTTACGTCAATCCCATCGAGCCTTTCAATCTATACCTGAAAGTCGCTGGCATGGCCGGCTTGTTCGTCGCGTCGCCCTTCGTGCTTTACCAGATATGGTGCTTCATTTCGCCCGGTCTTTACCGCAACGAGAAGCGCTACGTCATGCCCTTCATGGCCTCGACCATAGCCCTGTTCCTCTCCGGCGGGTACTTCGGCTACAAAGTGGTCCTCCCGCAGGCGCTCGTGTTCCTGATCGGCTACGGCAAAGACTTCCAGCCGATGATCACGCTCACCGAGTACAGCTCTCTGTTTCTGACGATCATCGTCGGCCTGGGCGTAATTTTCGAAATGCCGATCCTGGTATTTTTCCTGGCGCTCATGGGCATCGTCAGCGCCGGCTGGATGTGGCGCAATATCCGTTATTCCATCCTGTTCATTTTCGTCATCGCCGCCATCATCACGCCCACCCCCGACATCCTGAACATGTGCATCTTCGCCGCGCCCATGGTGGCTTTGTACGTCCTAAGCATCGCCATCGCCTGGTTCGTGCATCCCAACCAGCGCAAGAAACGCGCGGGGAAGAAAGAATCCTAACCGCAGAGGACACAGAGGACCACAAGGAAAATCATGAAACCACAAAGGACGCGACGGGACACGAAGGAAAAGTTTGCAACAGACCTTAGTGAACCGGAGCCTGCCCTGAGCGCAACCGAAGGGTGTCCTTTCAGGCTAAAGATCTGTTTGGTGCTGCTGATCAGCGTCCTGGCGAGCACCGTGGCTTGCGCCAAAGGAACCTCCTCCGCTGGCGCCGTCAGCGCAGCCCCAAAATCCGAATCTCCGGCTGCGACGCCAGTTCCGCCCGAAGCGGCGGTCCCTGATAACGCCCCACTCCCGCACATCGATTCCAAGCGCGCCTTCCAGTACACCCGCGAGGTCACTGCCTTCGGCCCGCGCTATATGGGCAGCGAGAATCACAAGAAACTCGAGCGCTACATTCTTGACCACCTCAAAGGCGATCAGGTCGAAGACGATGCCTTTACCGCAGACACCGTGGAAGGGAAGTTTCCGGTCCGCAACATCATCGCCAAATTTCCCGGCACAAAGGACGGCATCATCGTTATCCTCGGTCACTACGACACCGTCTATCCACTGCGCAACTCCGGGTTCGTCGGCGCCAACGACGGCGGGTCTTCCACCGCCATTCTGCTCGAATACGCCAACCAGTTGCGCGACGACCCCAACAAGCCAAAACCGGGCTTGTCGGGGGCCCCGGGCAAAAAGCGCGATGGCTACAGCGTCTGGCTCGTCTGGACCGACGGCGAAGAGGCGGTCAAGACGTGGACCGATGCCGACAGCCTTTACGGCACCCGCCACCTCGCCGAAAAATGGGAAAAGGACGGCACGCTAAAGAAGATCAAAGCGCTCATGGTAATGGACATGATCGGCGATGCCGACCTCAACATCGACCGCGACACCAACTCCACTCCCTGGCTGCTCGATCTCATCTACGCCGCCGCCAAGCGCGGAGGCTACCAATCCCACTTCTACACCCGCGAGGGCCCCATCGAAGACGATCACATCCCCTTCGTCAAACGCGGCGTCCCCAGTGCCGACGTCATCGACCTCGAATACGGCTACAACAACGTCTTCTGGCATTCTCCGCAAGACACAATGGACAAGCTAAGCCCCAAGAGCCTTGAAATCATAGGCGACACGATCCTGGAGACTATCCACATGCTCGACCGGCGATAAACGGATAAACGCTAGAGGGGATTCAGCGTTGTTCTGCCGCGTTCGTGTGGGATGGGCATGCTTGCGTGGGGGATGGGGACAGCCGCCGTGGGCTGTACAAGCCGAGCGCGGCTCGCACCTGACTGTGGTCACAGCGACTCTGGATTCCCTATAGCCGCGCAACGGCAAGGCGCTACCCGACCCAACGCCCGAAGGACGTTACGAGTAGCGCCGCCCGTGACCAAGCTCAAACTAGCCTCAGCATGATCGTCCTGCAGTACGGCTTCAAGTGATTGTTTAGGTACTCGAAAATAGCGCGGGACTGAATCGCGTCGGCCTTCACCCAATCGCGTCAGGAACCCAAGGTCCGAGGAACTCCAGAAACCCAAGTCCTATTCTTTCTCTGCGTTCCCAGCGTCCTCCGCGGTCGAAGATCTTTCCGGCCGCAGCAACGGAAACAGAATCACATCCCGAATCGTGTGCGAGTCGGTGAACAGCATCGCCAGCCGGTCCACTCCCAAGCCCACCCCGCCCGCCGGAGGCATGCCATAACTCAGCGCGTTTATATAATTCTCGTCCATCTGGTGAGCTTCTTCGTCGCCGCGTTCGCGTTCTTTTAATTGCGCCTCGAACCGCCGCCGCTGATCTTCAGGATCGTTCAGTTCGCTGAAGCCGTTGGCGATTTCCATGCGGCCGGCAAACATTTCGAAGCGCTCGGTCCAGTCGGGTTCATCCGGCTTCTGCTTCGACAGCGGCGAGACTGCGGTGGGAAATTCGTAGATGATCGTCGGCTGCATCAAGTGTTCTTCGGCGACCGCCTCGAAAAGATTTGCGATCGTCTTGCCGACCGGCTCCGCCGCATCGTAGCTCAAGCTAATCCCAGCGCCGCGCACGCGCTCGACCAGCGCCACGACCGACTGGCGCGCCGCGAAGTCACTGCGCTCGGGCTTAGCGCCCGCCTTCTCCGGCCATAATCTCGTGATCGCTTCGCGCATCGTCATCCGCCGCCAGTTTGCGTGCGACCAGTCAATCTCATGCTCGCCCCACTTCGTCTTCATCCCGCCCGTTACATCCTGCACTGCCTGCTCGATTGCGCCCTGTGTGGTGTCGAGAATGCCGAGATAATCCGTGTACGCCTGGTACGCTTCGAGCATGGTGAACTCGGGATTCCATCTCCACCCCAGCCCTTCGTTGCGGAAGTTGCGGTTGATCTCATACACGCGATCGAATCCGCCCACCGTCAGACGCTTCAGATAAAGTTCGGGCGCGATGCGCAGAAAAAGATCCATATCCAGCGTGTTGTGATGCGTCTTAAACGGACGCGCCACCGCTCCGCCCGGGATGGGATGCATCATCGGCGTCTCGACTTCCAGGAAGCCCTGCGCGTCGAAATACCGCCGCAGCGATTGCACCAGCTTGCTGCGCTTCAAAAACACTTCGCGCACTTCCGGATTCATGACCAGATCGAGATACCGCTGGCGATAGCGCAACTCAACGTCGGTCAGCCCGTGAAACTTTTCCGGCAACGGCAGCAGGTCTTTCGACAGGAACGTCAGTTCCTCGGCATGAATGCTGAGCTCGCCCGTGCGCGTGCGAAACAAATATCCGCGGACCCCTATGTGATCGCCCAGGTCGAGCAGCTTCCACAATTCAAAGCCGGCATCGCCGACCGCGTCTTTCTTGACGTAGATCTGCAGCCGCTGCCCGTCCTGCTGCAAGTGCGCGAACCCGGCCTTGCCCATCAGCCGGATCGCCATGATGCGCCCCGCGACGCGCACGGAGACGCGCGGAGATTCGAGTTCCTCCGTCGTCTGCCCGCGGTACTCGGCCAGAATCTGCGGCACGGTGTGGCTGAAGTTGTACTTGCGCGGATAAGCGGAGTGCCCGAGAGCCTCAATCTTCTTCAGCTTCTCGCGCCGGATTTCATAAATGTTCTGGTCGAGTGCCACTGAGTGTCCTTAAATGAGTGTCCTTAACGCCGCAAGAATTCAGATTGCCCGCAGACAGCGGGGGGAACCTCTGATTATAAACATGCGGTGGGATCAGGAGCGCCTTCCTAATCTTCGGCGCGTCACGAGTGACAGGGACGTGGAATCCCACGCTTCGCAAAGTGCAGTACGTGAAGCATGGGGCGCCCCGAGGTCTGTCGAGCGGGCGAGAAGAGCTGGCCCACCCGCCGACGTCTTGCCCAGAGCCGTTACTTTCGTGGCACTTCGGGACCTATCTATTTGGAGTTGGATTGCCCGGTTGCTACAGTGGGAACATGCGGGTTCTCTTTAGCTTTCGCAGTCGTCATTTCCGGGGTCGAGCGTTCCTGCTGGGAACGGTAGTTCTCGGCGTGCTGCTCGCCTCTGGCCCGAGATGTGCGCTCGGACAAACTTCGCCCCCAGCGCTTAGCCCGGCGGGCAATCCCGACCGGCTACCCATGACTACGAGTTCGCCGGTAGCCGCCAAGTTGTTCGAGGAAGGGTTGCAGCTTAGATACGACTTTCACATTGAGGAGGCTTTGGGGAAGTTTCGGGAGGCCAGTAGGAAGGATCCGAATTTCGCTCAAGCGTGGGTTTATATTGTGATGCTGGCATCTGATCCGGTGGAAGCTAAGCAGGCGGTGCAGAAGGCGCAGCTTGCGTCTCAGAACGTAACGCCTGCTGAAAAGCTTCTGGTGAAGTGGATGATATCAACGAGCGAGGGACGTTTTCTCGATGCCATTGCAGCGATGAACGATTTGATGGCGATGTATCCGCGCGACGCCCAGCTGAACTATGAGGCTGGGCTTTGGCTGCAATCCCAGGGTAATTACGAAGGAGCTGCCACGTTCACGAAGCACGCGCTGGAGGTTGCCCCCAATTTCGCCGGCGCTTTGAATACTCTGGCGTATGACCTCGCCCTCATGCATGAGTACGACCAATCGGTCCTTTACCTGAAGCGCTACGCCGAGGCGGAAGCCAACGATCCCAATCCACGGGATTCCTGGGCCGAGATTCTGCGGGAGGCAGGGCGGCTGGAAGAGTCCCTGGCGGAGTATCGGGAAGCCCTGAAGCTGGACCCCAAGTTTTACTCCTCGCAGCTGGGCATCGGCAACGATTACGCCTTGCTCGGGAAGCAGGACCACGCCCGCGAGGAATACGCCAAAGCGCTGGCTATGGCGTTGACACCGCAAGACAAGCTCGACTGTCAGATTCAATCGGCGGTCACCTACGCCCGTGAAGACAATGTGAAGCAAGCCCGGGGGGAGCTGGCGGCGGTGCTGGCCGAGGCGACGAAGCTGCAACTGAACGACTACCGAAGTATCGTCCATCAGGACCTGGCTCTGCTGGCGGAATCCCCTGCCGCTGCCTTCCGACATCTGGACGAAGCGGAAGCGGTTTTGCAGGGGCCCGGACAAGTGTCGGGGGCGGGCCGCAGTCGGCTACTGGCGCGCACCTTGCTCATGCGAACCCGGTTGGCGGCGGAAGCCGGAAAACTTGAAATGGCTCGTGCCGCGGTCTCGCGCTTGCAGAAAATGGTCCAGACCAGCCGCAGTTACACGATCGAGCGCGCGTATCACGGAGCCAATGGGGCGCTGCTGGCGGCGGAGAAGAAAACCGGCGCGGCCATCGAAGAACTGCGGGAAGATCCCGATGCTCCCTTTTCCATGGTGAAGCTCGCCGAATTGCAGGCGGCGTCGGGGGATGCTCACGATGCGGAGGGAACCAGAGCGCGCTTGAAGGCCGATTACGGCATAGAACTAGAGGACTGGCTGGTCGTGCGAAAGTTCAGGCAATAGCAATGACGGGATTGAAAGACAGAGCGCTGCGGATGCTGGCAAGAGCTGTCCTGGCGTTCGTTTGTGTTTTCGTGTGCGGCGGGATCGCGGCGGCGCGCGATGTCGCGCTCGTGACCAGCAAGAACAGCCAGGTCAAAGTGGTGAAAGCCGCCGACCTGGCGAAAATGTTCAAAACCACGCATAAATGGCTCGATGGAAATGATCTGACCGTAGTCCTCACCGACCCATCTTCACTAGAGATGCGCATTGTTGCCGAGAAACTCTTATCGCTGACGAGCGATGAATTCAAGAAATTGATGGACGCAGCAAACAAGGCCAGGGTGACGTTCCTGGTGGTTTCGAGCGATGACGAAGCGCTAAGGATTCTGCAATCGAATAAATCTGCAATCGGCCTGGTGAATGTTTACTCCATCAACAGCAACGTCGGGGTGCTGAAGATCGACGGCAAGCTACCCCTCGAGCCGGGGTATATTCTGCACAGCCAGTAGTCGCGGGGAAATTACTCGCATTACCCAAATCCGTGCCGACTTCTCACCGGTGGGGGCCCCACAGCTCGCGCTTTTTCCAGTTGATCTCCCTCCAGCCAATTCTTTTCCAGTCGATTCTTGTGCGCAGGAGGGAGAGGACCAGCATGAACAGACAGATTTCCAGCAATCCTCGCGAGGCGGTGGGCATGGATTCGGCTCGTTTGGGGAGCAGGGAGAAGCGTCCGTAGACGAATTCTATGTGGACCCAGTAAACAAGGAGAGACGTTTGGCCTAGTTGAATTAGCGGGCTGAGGCCGCGAGCTCCGAGGCCCCAGCGGCACCAGGCATAACTCAGGAAGGCGATAACTAACAAGAGACCTGTGCGCATCAATAGGAAGTTAGGGCTGGTGTGCCAGTAGTCGTAGGTGGAGTAGAGATGAAAGGAAGAGTGGTCCAGTTGGCGCGCTGCGAGGATTGCGATTGCTCCGGCGGCGGCTAAGAGGGCTAGCGTTTCGGCTGCGTGGGCGCGGGCCCGGTTGCTGAAGAGAACGAATCCGGCGGCCAGACCGGCGAAGGCGAAGGCGGCCCACGGGAAAAGGGGGAAGAGCCAGGACTGGGGAGTGCCGAGGTTGTGACATCCGTTGACGTAGGACTCCAGCGGCCAAGGCAGCCAAGTTGGTCGCCAGGTAGTGTAGAGGGGCGGAGTTAGCAGGGCAATTAGAGACGCGGCGGCGATGGCGGCGACAACTAATGTGATTACTGGCGTTGTCCCTTGGGTTCTTGCTTGTGTTGCGCGAAGGCGGTGATGGGCGATACTTAGGATGATGCCGCAGGTCAGCGCCATCAGGATCATGGAAAGGCCGATGATGTTCAGGACGTCCACGCGGAGTAAGTCGGACCACGGGGCCCATCCCCAGGCGATGAGGAACTCTTGCAGGCGGAAGAGGAGTCCGAAAGCGAAGATTTCGGCGCCGCGGCGGAGCATGGCGCGGGTGATTTCGGCGGGGCTCAGGTTTTTGCAAATGAGTTTGTCGATGACCAGAGCGAAGGAAGTCCCGGCTAGAAAAAGAAAGAGGGGCGCGGGCAGCGTGCCGAGGAGTTGAGATCCTTTGAGAAAGCGAGAGTTGCGGGCATCGCCGCCCAGCCAGGCGTCGTAACAGTGCGTCTGGAACATCAGGATGCAGGCCAGGCCGCGCATCCAGTCGATCCAGGCAAGACGGGAAGAAGGGACCGAGGTCACGGACGAGAGTGTAACGTGCGAGGCGGCGTGGGGCCAAGGTGAAAGCCGGCGCGCGAGAGCCTGCCCTGAGCTTGCCGAAGGGGCGCCCGTCTCTCCATGGCGATTCACTTCTTACCTGCTGGTTGGCTGGCGTGCTAGCATTTTCGGGGAAGGACTCCACCATGAAGCCCTGGTTCGCTATCGGCATCGTTGCTTTGAATTTGCTGATCGCGGGTTGTTTGTCGCAACTGACTTTTGCTAAGGATGAGCCCAAGTGGATCGAGGTGCATTCCGCGCATTTCTCCGTGCTCACGGATGCGGGCGACAAGCGCGGGCGGGAAGTTGCTTTGCGGATAGAGCAGATGCGGGCCGTTTTCGGACAACTGCTTCTGAAAGACAAATTGAAAATGTCGGTGCCGATCACCGTCATTGCGCTTAAGAGCGACAAGCAGTATGGCTTGGTTGCTCCGGCGAAACAGAGCATGGCGGCTGGGTTTTATGTGCCGGGTTCGGATCGTGTTTACATCGTACTGAATCTTTCTGGAGTCGATCCGTGGCGAGCGGTGGCGCATCCGCTGGCGCATTATCTTTTGAATTACAACTACCCTCCGGCGCAGGGCTGGTTCGACGAAGGACTGGCGGAATACTTTGGGTCGATACACATCGGCAAGCAAGTGGAGATTGGAGGCGATCCGGAGCTCGCGCCGGAATGGCACGAGGATATCTTCGATGAAATGCAGCGGGACCCGAATGCGCCGCAGTCACTGACGCAGCTGGTGAGCTCGCCGGTATGGCTGTCGATGGTGGACCTGTTCACGATGAAGCATGATGGGTCGGGGACGCGCGAGGGAACGCACAACACGCTGTATTACGCGCAGTCGTGGATGGTCGTCCACTATCTGGTGAACAGGAACAAGATGCCGGAGGCGGGGACGTACTTCGACTTAGTGCTGAATCAGAAAGTGCCGGTGGAGAAGGCGATGGTGCAGGCGTTTGATTTGTCGCCGGCGCAGATGGAAGACGCGGTGAAGACCTATTTCAAATCGCTGAGCGGATTGGGCATTGCGCTCGATCAGGCGAAGAAGCCGATTGCAAATCCGGTGGACATCCAGCAGCCGGATCATTTCGCTCTTCCGTTTGACGCGGACGACGTCGGGATGGCGGTGAGTTCGGTTAAGGATGAGGAAGCGAGGGCGGTGATTGGCGACGTGATGGCGCGCATTCCGGAGCATCGCGATCAGGCATTGCGCGATTTGCAGCAGCTAACGGCGGACCCAAAAGATAATGAGGCGGCGCATCGTGGGCTCGCCCGGGATGATTTGTGGCAGAAGAAGTTTGACGCGGCCGCCGACGAACTGGAGAAGGCGGCGGACCTGAATCCGCGTGACCCCTGGATTTGGTATTACCGTTCGGTGCTGAAGTATCAGAAGGCGCAGGCGACGCGGCAAGAGATGCAGGGGCTGGCGAACATGATGCAGGACCTGCGGGCGGTCGCGGATTGGTATCCGGAGTTAGCCGACGCTTATAACATGCTGGGAATGGCGCGAGTGGAGGGCGGCGGAATCAACTCGGCGCTGGAGGCGCAACGGCAGGCGATCGCTCTGGCGCCGCGGAATGTGGAGTATCAGTTTAACCTGGGGCAGATTTATGTTGCGGGGAAGAAGTGGGACCTCGCGCGGGAAGTGTTTGCGCGGTTGAAGGCGGGACCGGATCGGGTGGCGGCGGCAGCGGCGAAGCAGGAGTTGGACGACTTAGAGACGCTGAAGAAGTATGGAGTGCGTCCGCAGCGAGCGGGCGGAAACGCGGCGCCAGCGGGCGCGGCGAGCGCTCCTGCGGCGGGGACGAGTGCGTCCGTGGAAGCCGCGAGCGCAGCAGAAGATGAGGACGAGGATGAGGCGCCGAAACCGGCGCCCGTCAAGCCGGGGACGACCGGGCCGGTGCAATTTCTGAAAGGCAAGATTGTGAGCAGTGACTGCTCGAAGCCTCCCGAGGCTACGGTTACGATTTTGAGCGGCATGACGACTTACAAGCTGCATGCTTCGGATTACAAATCTTTGCTGGTGATTGGCGAAGACCAGTTTTCCTGCGAGTGGAAAAATCGGGTCGTGTCGGTGAACTACCGCGCGGTGGGGAAGCACGAAGGAGAATTAGTGTCGATTGAAACACGCTAAGTGCGGCGAACCGGCGCGGGTTGCGCGCAGCTTCACGGAAAATGTGGGTCGAAGCGGCCGTGTGCGAAGATGGAATCCGGGAGGGGAATCGGATGGAAAATCCGCTGAAGCTTAAACGCATTCACCATGTCGAATTCTGGGTCGGCAACGCCCGGCAGGCGGCCTATTTCTACCGCAAGGGATTCGGCTTTTCGCAGGTTGCTTACAGTGGACTGGAAACCGGCCAGCGTCAGCGAGCTTCTTATGCGCTCAGTCAGGGCAAGGCAAACTTCATTCTGACTACGCCCATGACGCCGGACGATTTGGCGGCGGACCACATCCGCAAGCATGGCGACGGCGTGCGCGACATCGCGTTGGAAGTGGAGGACGCGGATCAGGCGTTTGCCGAAGCCGTCCGTCGAGGAGCGCAGCCGGCCGAGGAACCGCATGACATAAAGGATGAACACGGCGCCATTCGCCGCGCTGCGGTTCACACTTATGGTGACACGATCCACTCGCTGATCTCATATAAGGATTACAAAGGGCCGTTTCTGCCTGGCTTCGCGGCTGCGCCGTTGGCAGGCGACGATTGCGGCATTCTGCGCATTGACCACATCGTGGGGAATGTGGAACTCGGCAAAATGCAGTACTGGGCGGATTACTACACCCGCGTCTTCGGGTTCCATCGTTACATCACGTTCGACGATAAGGATATCTCGACCGAGTACAGCGCGTTGATGAGCATCGTGATGTCGGACGATTCGCATTCGGTAAAATTTCCCATCAATGAACCTGCCCCGGCGCGCAACAAGAGCCAGATTCAGGAATACATAGAAGCCTACGGAGGAGCGGGGGCGCAGCACGTCGCGTTGCAGTGCAAGGATGTGATGTACACGGTAGCGAAGCTACAGCGCAACGGGCTCGATTTTCTGCGCGTTCCAGACGCCTATTATGATGCGCTGCCGTCGCGGGTTGGTCCGGTGGAGGAACCCCTGGCAAAGTTGCGCTCGCTCGGCATACTTGTGGACCGCGACGAGGAAGGCTACCTTTTGCAGATTTTCTCGAAGCCGGTGGAGGATCGGCCGACCGTGTTCTTCGAAGTCATCCAGCGCAAGGGCAGCCGCGGATTTGGCAAAGGGAATTTCAAAGCACTGTTTGAATCGATCGAAATGGAGCAGGCGCGACGAGGGAATCTGTAGGCACGTCTAACCTAAGAATGTCTAACGCGAGAATGACTAACACAAGAGCGATGAGCGCAAGAGCGAAGACGCCAAAGACCGAGTTGCGTTACCAGTCGGGATTCGGCAACGAGTTCGCCAGCGAGGCGGTGGAAGGCGTATTGCCGCGCGGGCAGAATTCTCCTCAAAAAGTAGCGCATGGGTTATACGCAGAGCAACTGAGCGGCACGGCATTCACCGCGCCGCGCGCCGTCAATCGCCGGACGTGGCTTTACCGGATGCGTCCGTCGGTGGCGCACAAGCCATTCGAGCCGATCAGCCCCAAAAGGATGCGCAGCGCGCCGTTTGACGAGGTGCCGACACCGCCGAACCAGTTGCGCTGGACTCCAATTCCAATTCCCTCCGAGCCCACCGACTTCGTCGATGGCCTGATCACCATGGCGGGCAATGGCAACACCCATACCCATGCTGGCGTTGCCATACACATCTATGTTGCCAACCGCTCGATGACGGATCGATTTTTCTACAACGCTGACGGAGAGATGTTGATCGTGCCGCAAAAGGGACGCCTGCTGGTGCGCACGGAGATGGGTCTGCTCGAAGCCGGCCCCGGCGAGATTGCGGTGATTCAACGGGGAATTCGTTTCCGCGTCGAACTTCTTGAGAAGGAAGCGCGCGGCTACATCTGCGAAAATTACGGCGCGCTGCTTCGTCTGCCCGATCTGGGACCGATTGGCGCGAACGGATTGGCGAATCCGCGCGACTTTCTGGCTCCGGTCGCGGCGTTTGAAGATCGAGAAGGCGATTACCGGATTGTGACTAAGTTCCAGGGAAGACTTTGGGAGGCGGCAATCGATCACTCGCCGTTGAACGTCGTCGCGTGGCATGGGAATTACGTGCCCTACAAATACGATCTGGCAAACTTCAATTGCATTAACACCGTGAGCTTCGACCATCCGGACCCGTCGATTTACACGGCGCTGACTTCGCCCTCGGAAATTCCCGGAACTGCCAATGTGGACTTCGTAATTTTTCCGCCGCGATGGTTGGTCGCCGAGCATACCTTTCGTCCACCGTGGTTTCATCGCAACTTTATGAACGAGTTCATGGGGCTGATTCACGGTGAATATGACGCCAAGGCGGAGGGGTTCGTGCCCGGCGGCGCCAGTCTGCACAATTGCATGGCGGGTCACGGGCCCGACGCTGAAACGTTTGAAAAGGCGAGCAAGGCCGGACTGAAGCCGGTCTATCTGGGCGACACTATGGCGTTCATGTTCGAGACTCGCTTCGTGTGCCAGCCAACGAAGTTTGCGCTGGAGACTTCGCAGCTCGATCATCAGTACTTCGAGTGCTGGCAGGGATTGCGGAAGAAGTTTAAGAAGTCGGGCGGGTAGAGGTCGAGTTGGTGTACGAGCAGCACCCTTCACGAGTTGTCATCCCGAGCGAAGCGAGGGATCTGCATTTGCGGCGGGCTGAAACATCTGCTATGAAACCTGTTCTCGACGAAACCCACGATTCCAAAGTGCAAAGTTGGGTTGAATCCGCCAACCTTGCCGGCTCGGATTTTCCCATTCAGAATTTACCCTTCGGAGTTTTTCGGCGATGCAAAGCAGGCGCCGAGGCAAGAGTGGGAGTTGCAATCGGAGACCGCATTCTCGACTTGGCCGGAGCGCAAAGCGATGGCTTGCTTGCGACTGATGATGAGAGTGTGCGGCTCGCAGCGAACGCTTGCGCATCTGATTCGCTAAATCCGTTGATGGCGATCGGAGCCAGCCCTCGGCGCGCTTTGCGGCGGCGGCTTCACGCGATTTTGCGTCAGGACGCGCCCGCCTCCGATCGGCAGGCTGCTTCGCGCCATCTTGTTGCGCAGGCCGATGCCGATATGCTTCTGCCCGCGGCGGTCGGCGACTACACGGATTTCTACGCATCGATCTTCCACGCCACCAACGTCGGCAAGCTGTTTCGCCCCGACAATCCGCTGCTGCCGAATTACAAATACATTCCGATTGGCTATCACGGGCGAGCGTCGTCGCTGGTTCCGACGGGAACGCCGGTTAGGCGCCCGTCCGGCCAGACGCGCGATGGCGGCGCCGATCCGAATAAAGACCCGAAATTCGGGCCGACCCGGGCGCTGGATTACGAAGTGGAACTGGGCTTCTTCGTCGGTGCTGGAAATTCGTTGGGAGAAACCATTCCAATCGGCGAAGCGGAAGAACATATCTTCGGAATCTGCTTGGTGAACGATTGGTCGGCGCGCGACATTCAGGCCTGGGAGTATCAGCCACTCGGACCTTTCCTGGCGAAGAGCTTTGCGACTTCACTCTCGCCCTGGGTGGTAACGATGGAAGCGCTCGCTCCGTTTCGCGCGCCTGCCTTTGCGCGCGGGGAGGGCGATCCGGCGCCATTGCCTTACCTGTTCGCCCAGAGCGATCGGGAACAAGGTGGTCTCGACTTGTGGCTGGAAGTTTCGCTGTTGTCGGTGCGAATGCAGGAAGCCGGCATGGCTCCTGCGGTTTTCGGCCGAAGCAATTTTCGCGATATGTACTGGACCATGGCACAAATGCTGACCCATCACGCGAGCAATGGCTGCAATCTGCGCGCTGGCGATTTGCTGGCAAGCGGCACTGTGTCGGGCGCGGACAAGACCGCGCGCGGATGCCTGTTGGAGCTGACTTCGCGCGGCAAGGAGCCGGTTACGCTGCCGACGGGAGAACAGAGGAAATTTCTGGAAGACGGAGACCAAGTCATCCTCCGTGGATTTTGCGAACGAGCCGGATTCCGCCGCATCGGACTGGGCAGTTGCCGCGGGGCGATTCTGCCCGCTTCGGCGATCTGACAAATCTGCATTCACCATCGCCGACGATCACGTCATGCTGTTGGGGAGATCGATTAAAGCGTGATCTGCAGCATCGACCCGAATCAAGCCGACCCGCGGGTGCTCCAAGTCGAGGATGACGTAGGCGGCAATTGCGGCCTTCGCGGTTGATGAATTCGTTTATAGTAATCGCCGTTGGAAAAAGGAGAGATCTTGAGCGGCCCAGCGGATGCAAGCCTGCCGGAAGACTCCGTGATTCCGCCGGCCACTCCACCGACAAAAGGTGGCCACGGTGCGGCCGTATTCGCCGGCTTCCTCGGGTGGACACTCGACGCCTTCGACTTCTTTTTGGTGGTCCTCTCGCTGACGGCCATTGCGAAGGAATTTCACCGCTCCGATGCAAAGATTGCTCTCTCCATCACGCTTACCCTGATGTTTCGTCCAGTGGGCGCGTTCATCTTTGGACTCATGGCCGATCGTTACGGACGCCGCCTCCCCTTGATGATCGATCTCGTCTTCTACTCCTTGGTCGAGGTGCTCACTGGCTTCGCGCATAGTTTCACAACTTTCATGGTGCTGCGGGCGTTGTTCGGCATCGGCATGGGCGGAGAGTGGGGCGTGGGCGCCTCTCTCGCCATGGAAAAAGTTCCACCCCGACTGCGCGGGTTTCTTTCCGGGATGCTGCAGCAGGGATACGCTCTCGGTTACCTTCTGGCCGCGGGTTGTTTCTACTTTGTCTTTCCGCGCTGGGGATGGCGGCCGATGTTTTTCATCGGAGGACTGCCTGCCCTGCTGGGACTTTTTGTCCGCTTCCGGGTGAAGGAATCAGAGGTGTGGCAGAAGACTCGTCAGTCGAGTTGGAGCAATTTGGGCCGCGAGATCTGCTCCCACTGGAAATTGTTTCTCTATTTGACCCTCTTAATGATGATGATGAATTTTGCTTCGCACGGCACGCAGGATATGTTCCCAACTTTCCTGCAGCGCCAGTGGGGCATGCGTCCGACCCAACGCGCCGTGATCACTGCGATCTCCATGGTGGGTGCGATTCTCGGAGGCCTGCTGATTGGCTTGCTGTCCGACCGCTTCGGACGCCGCCGGGCGATGGTCGCCGCACTCGTCAGCGCGGTTGCGCTGGTGCCTCTTTGGGCCTACGCCCCGTCTCTGGCATTGCTGGTCGCCGGAGCTTTCCTGATTCAGTTCATGGTGCAGGGAGCGTGGGGCATCATTCCGGCGCACCTCTCGGAATTGTCGCCCGACTCGGTGCGCGGATTCCTTCCCGGGTTCGCTTACCAGTGCGGCGTGCTGCTGGCCGGCTCGGTCGGTTACGTGGAGGCAATTCTCGCCGAACATACTCGCTACGCAAACGCCATGGCTCTGACCGCATTTGTGGTGTTCACGCTGGCGGCGGTAGTGGTGGCCCTGGGGCGCGAGCGGAAAGGCATTCAATTTGGCGCGTAGGATTTCGCTTGCGGTTGCCAAACGCCGCGATGTCGAGAAGGTCGGCTTTGTATTGTTCCCACCAGTTTCTCCTCCGCACAGAGAGCTGCTGAGTGTGCGGGGGCCGCGACCGCACAGCGCGTTGTGATTGTAATCACAAACCGCGGATTTGTCAGAACCTAGTAGTTTCCTAGTAATGATTCGTCGCTTGCATCGACGTAAAATTGCGCTGCGCAATTCATGAACCCTAAATGGAATGGCCAGTTTTCGTGCTTCGATCTCGTCGCCAACATCGACGATCGCGCGCGGAGTATTGTTCGCGCCGGTAATGTCGAGATTGGAGGCGACGATTTCGTCGTGATGGCGGGACCCTGCGCGGTCGAGTCGGAGCGGCAGTTGCTGCGGACCGCGGAAGCAGTGGCCGCGGCGGGCGCACGCCTTCTGCGCGGCGGCGCCTACAAACCGCGCTCTTCGCCTTATGCGTTTCAGGGTCTGGGCATTGAAGGTCTAAAGATTCTGCGCAAAGCGGGGGAAGAGACTGGGCTTGCGATCGTCACCGAAGTGATGAGCGGGGAAGACGTCGACCTGATCGCGGAGTATGCCGATCTCATGCAGGTGGGCACACGCAGCATGGGGAACTACGCGCTGCTAGAAAGACTGGGCGGATGTGGACGGCCGGTGCTGCTGAAGCGGGGAATGACCGCGACGCTCGAGGAGTTGCTGCAGTCCGCGCAAGTGATCGCGATGAATGGCAATCCGCAGATCGTTCTCTGCGAGCGCGGGATCCGAACGTTTGAGACGGCGACACGCAACACGTTGGACATCGCCGCAGTGCCGGTGCTGAAGACAGTTTCGCACCTGCCCGTGATTGTCGATCCGAGTCACGCCGCGGGAGTGCGTTGCCTGGTTCCGATCCTGGCGCGGGCCGCGGCGGTCGTGGGCGCTGATGGGCTGCTGGTCGAAGTGCATCCGGCGCCCGATCAGGCGCTGAGCGACGGCGAGCAGTCGCTCACTTTCCGCCAGTTCCGCGACATGATGGACGATCTGCAGCCTTATCTGGCGATTCGGGAAGCTGCCCGGCTGCCTAGTCCGCAACTGGTCGTGGCGGGGGTAGCGGACTAGTGTGGGCGCGGCCTATAAGGCTCGGCTGGCTTCTGTTGATGGCAGTGGGCTTTGTCCATACGGACTTCGGGCTGCCGCCTCCTTCGCATTCGCCAGCACTTCTTTTCACCGTTGCGAAGCGGTATGAGCCGCTCGCATGGATCCGCGGCGCCGACCGATTCAGCTCCAACGCGGCCGTATTTCTTCAAGACGCGAGCGGCCGGCATCCTCTGATCCCAGGTCTTGCGGCTTCTGCCGATCCCACCGTTTCGTTCGACGGGAAGAGTGTGTTGTTCGCCGGCAAGCGGAAAGCTCAAGATAGCTGGCAGATATGGGAAGTTGCCTGGAACGGGGATCTGCCCGTCGGCGAGCCGCGGCGCGTCACGTCGTGCGCCAACGACTGCGTTCGTCCCTTCTACCTCCCGGGCGACCGCGTCGTATATGCGAAGAAGACCGGTGGCCGTTTTGTCGTTGAGGCCGCCGACCTGGCGGAGGGCAACACTGTCCAATTGACCTATGGCCCAGGAAACTTCCTGCCGACCGATGTTCTGCGCGACGGCCGCATCTTGTTTGAGGCAACCTACCCGCTCGGAGCCAATGGCACGCCGGAACTCTATACCGTTTATTCGGATGGCAGTGGGGTGGAGTCCTATCGCTGCGATCATGGCAAAGCGCGTTACTCCGGGAAGCAGGTGGTTTCGGGCGACATCGTCTTCACATCTGGTTCTGGCCTGGGCCGATTCACTTCAGCGCGAGCACAGGAAGTTCACATCTCGGCCCCGGCTGGAGAATACGCCGGCGATATCGCCGAGACTTCGTCGGGCGATTGGTTGCTCGCCTGGCGGCCGGATGCAAGGAGCTATTTCCAGGTGAAACGCTGGAAACCGGGGGACGGAAGCTTGTCGTCCGTCACAGCAGAACAGAATGCCAACATACTCCAGCCGACGCTAGTTGTAGAACGCACGTTGCCGAAGCGTCATCCCTCGGGCTTGCACGACTGGCCGAATGCCAACCTCCTTTGTCTGAATGCTTACACCTCGAAATACAGGGTTGCTGCCGGATCGATCCACTCGGTTCGTCTCTACGCGCGAGATAGCACGGGAGCCGCAAAGCTGCTGGGGACGGCGCCGGTGGAGCGCGACGGATCGTTTTTTGTTCACGTCCCGACCGAGCAGCCGTTGCAAGTCGAACTGCTCGACGGTTCCGGCAAGACATTGCAGCGGCAAGCGGGTTGGTTCTGGATGCGCCGCGGCGAACAACGGGCATGCGTCGGATGCCACGCCGGCCCGGAAACTGCGCCCGAAAACGCAGTGCCAATGATTCTGCTGATGTCCACGACTCCGGCCGATATGACGGGCCACAGTGCTCCGGGAGGGCACTAACTTGAAGACGCGAATCCCGATCACGCGACTCTGTATCCTGCAAACCCCGTTCTTGCAGATCTTATTCCTGAACGTGCTGGGATTCTTGTTGATGTCTTCCGCTCTGACGGCGCAATCGCCGCAGACCACGCCGAGTCCGATCCGCTTCGAGGACGCTACCGCGAAGTCGGGCATTCAATTCACCCACAGCTTCGGGGCGCAGCAGCTCGGCTCGTTGCTCGAAAGCACCGGTGCGGGCTGTGTCTGGTTCGACTATAACAACGACGGCCTGCCGGATCTCTACGTGGTCAGCGGAAAGCCGCTCGAAGAGGGAATGCATCCCTACCCGCTGAAGCAGCCCCCGGCCGTCGCCCCGCACAATCATCTCTATAGAAACAACGGCGACGGCACATTTACCGATGTCACCGACCAAGCTGGCGTCGGCGCCAACATTTACGGCATGGCTGCGATTGCCGCCGATTTCGACAACGACGGCTTTGTCGATCTGTTCGTCACCGGCTATGGACGAGCGATCCTGTATCACAACAACGGCAACGGCACATTCACAGATGTAACCGAGAAGGCCGGTATCAAGGTTGACGGCTGGTCGATCAGTTCCGCGTGGCTTGACTACGATCGCGACGGCTGCGTCGACTTGTTCGTTGGCCGATACGTGAAGTTCGATCCCAAGTATCGTAACTACTACGCTGCCGATAACTATCCCGGCCCACTCGATTACGCCGCGGATACGAACCGTCTCTATCACAATAACTGTAACGGCACCTTTACGGACGTGACCGATAAGTCGGGACTCGGCGCTTACAAAGGCCGAGCTATGGGCGTCACAGCCGCGGATTTTGACGGCGACGGTTGGCCCGATATCTACGTTGCCAACGACAAAACGGAAAACTTTCTGTTCCATAACAAGCACGATGGCACGTTTGAAGAGGTCGCCGCCGATCTCGGCGTCGCGTATGGTCAGAACGGAGAGAACACTTCGGCGATGGGCCCGGTGTTTGCCGACATCGAGGGCGACGGGCGCATGGATCTGTGGGTGACCGACTCGAAGTACAACCGGCTCATGCGCAACAACGGGCCGAACGGATTCGAAGATATCGGGCCGAGTTCGGGAATTTCACAGGCGACCGCGCAGTACACAAGTTGGGGAAGCGGCGTCTACGACTTCGATAATGACGGCTGGCTCGACATTCTGATCTTCCACGGCGGTTTGATCCATCTGGTTCCGCAGGAGCAGTCGTTGTTTCGCAACCTCGGAAACGGCAAGTTTGCCGATGTTTCGCGCGACGCGGGTCCGGCGCTCGACGTAAAGACGGTCTCGCGCGGCGCCTGCTTTGCCGACTACGACAACGACGGAAAGATCGATGCGTTCGTCGTGAACCTGGGCGCGCCCGGCACGCTGCTGCACAACGTCACTCAGAACAGCAATCATTGGTTGACCGTGAAGTTGAAAGGAAAGAAGAGCAATCGCGATGGAATCGGCGCCCACCTGGAGTTGCTCTCCGGCGGCAGGAAGCAGATCGCCGAGCGCATCGCGGGATCGGGCTATCTCTCGCAGGACGACGGGCGCGTTCATTTTGGCCTAGGCAGCGCGACGAAAGCCGACAAGCTTACCATACACTGGCCCAGCGGGCAGGAGCAGGTTCTGGAGAATCTGGCAGTGGATCGCGTGCTCACGGTGGAGGAGCCGTAGATGTTAGGGCGCTCCGATTACGTCCGCAAGATCACATGGATGGTTAGGTCCGCTCCGATCGCGTCGCTCATCTCTGCGTTGCTCCTCGCCCTGATCTTCGGTCTGATTCTGGTGACGACCGCCGCCACGCCTCCGGCGAAGCAAGATGAGCCGACGACCGGTGACCGCTACCTGTCGCCAATCGAGATGGCGCTCTCGCCGGACGGGCGCCTGCTCTATGTCGTGTGCCAGGCTGGCGACGAACTGCGCGCCGTGGATATTCAATCCGGCAAGGTTGTGAGCACGGTCCCAGTGGGCCACGTGCCGAGCGGAATTGCGTTGTCGCGCGATGGCCGGCAGATTTACGTGACGAACGCGTGGTCAGACACGGTATCGGTAATCGATGCCGCAACTCTGAAAGTCGTGCGCACGCTGCCCACTGGCTTCGAACCGACCGGCATCGTTTCCGACCATAGCGGCGAGACGCTGTACGTCGCGAACCGCCTCAGCAGCGACATTTCCGTGATCGATGTTAACACCGGCCAGGAGATCAAACGGCTGCTGGCCGGACGAGGCGCGAGTTATCTCGCGCTGTCCGCGGATGGAAAGTTTGTCTATGGCACGCACATCTATCCGAATGCCGGAGCCTTCCGTACGCCGCCGAATTCGGAAATCACAGTCATCGACACGGCGCGTCAGGCTGTAGTCGAGCGCAAGCGGCTGCACAACGTCGCGGGCGTATTTCATGTGGCGCTTTCCGCCGACGGCAAGCTGGGCGTGGCGGCGCAGCTTCGGCCCAAAAATCTGGTTCCGTTGGCGCATGTCGAGCACGGCTGGGTGTTCGGCGATTCGCTGACCCTTTTCGGCGACGACGTCGGAGGAACAGTGCAGGTCCCGATTGACGAACTGGAACGCTATTACGCTCTGCCTTGGGGCGTGGCGATTACTCCGGATAAGTCGAAGATGTTCGTGACCACAGCCGGGTCCGAGAGCGTGACCGTCATCGACGTGCGCAAGTTACTGGACTTTACGCGGAACTATACGCACACGCGCAAGCAGTCCTTTGTAAACGATCTTTCCGCGGCGGCGAATTACGTGACTGCGAGAATTTCGGTCGGCCGCAATCCACGCGGCACTTTGTTGTCGCAAGACGGCAAGCGGCTGTACGTTGCGAACCGGCTCGATGACAACATCTCAGTCATCGATACGTCGGCCGAAAAAGTAACTTCGACGATCGATCTCGGCGGACCGAAAACCGTCAACGCTCTTCGCCGTGGTGAACAGCTTTTCTTCACCGCCGATTACGCATTTCAAGGCCAGTTCGGCTGCGCCAACTGCCATCTGGACGCGACGATTGACGGTTTGCAATGGGACCTCGAGCCCGACGGCTTCGGCAAAGACATCGTCGACAATCGATCGCTTGAAGACCTAGCGGGCACAGAGCCGTTCAAGTGGAACGGCGGCAATCCCGACATGCCGACCGAGTGCGGGCCGCGCACCGAGATGTACTTCTATCGCTCCCAGAGTTACAACGCGCAAGAACTCTCCGACTTAGTTAGTTTTGTTTACTCGCTCCCCTATCGTCCGAATCGTTACCGCCTGGCGAATGGAGAACTGACTCCGGCGCAGGAGCGCGGCAAGGCGATCTTTGAGCGGACGAAATATAAGAATGGCAATCCGATCCCCGAAAAGAACCGGTGCGCGTATTGCCACAGCGGCCCCAAGTACACGAACCAGCGGCAAATCGACGTGGGCACCGGCAAGCCCACCGACCGTTCGCCGGTGATCGATGTACCGCAACTTCCCAACGTGGTCTATTCCGCGCCCTATCTGCACGATGGCTCGGCGCGATCGCTGGAAGAAATCTGGACTGTGTTCAACGCAAAAGACACGCACGGCGTGAGCAACGATCTCAGGAAAGAAGAACTGAACGATCTCGTGGAGTATCTGAAAACGTTATGAAGATAAAACCGGGAATTTTGTTCGCAAGGCTGGTTGCAGTCGTGGTTGTTGCGATCGGGGTTTCACTCGCGGTTCCGCTCGCGACTGCGCAAAATATTGATATGCCCCGCTTCCGCTGGGAGAACTTCACCACCGCCAACGGCCTGCCCGACAATCACGTCTTTTGCGTTCTCGTGGACGGGGACCGCATCTGGGCGGGCACGGAGAACGGACTTGGCCGCTACGAAAACGGCGCATGGAAGATCTACCGTCCCGCCGATGGTCTGGCCCACCAGGCCGTGCTTTCGCTCGCGCTCGACAAGCGCACTGGCGATCTCTGGGTGGGCACGATGGGTGGGCTGAGCCGCGTCTCCGCCGGACGCATTGATAACTTCACCCAGCTCAATTCCGGTTTGAGCAACGACATCGTCTACGGCGTTGGCGTGCAGGGAGATTTCCTCTGGGCCGCGACCGCTGCCGGAGCCAGCCGCCTCAACACGCGTACCGGCCAGTGGGCGCTCTTCAACGAGCGCAACACTCCGATGTTCGAGATCTGGACTTACAGCGTCAGTCCAGCGGAAGACAAGGTTTACTACGCGGTGTGGGGCGGCGGAGTGCTCGAGTATGACGTCAAGACCGAGCACTGGAAGGACTACAACGATCCCGACGGCGAAACCGAACTGGTGTTAATGAAGGACCAGGGGCTGATTCACGAGATTACGACATCGGTCAGCTATGTGGATAAGATTCTCTGGGTCGCGACTTACTTTGGTGCCAGCCGTTACGACGGCCGCTACTGGCATAACTTCCTGCAGAAAGACAGCGGCCTGCCTAGTAACTTCCTGAACCAGATTAAAGGAGTGGATGGCAATCGCGCATGGTTCTCCACCGATAAAGGCCTGGCTTATTATGATGGCACGAACTGGGCTGTCTATCGGCCTGCGCTCGACACGCACAAACCGGAGATGCTGGTTCGCGATGCGTCCGGCGCCGTCAAGAATATAACGGTGCAAAGTGCGCCCGCGCATAACTACATTCTCGGGGTCGACTTCCAGGGAGACGACCTTTGGGTAGCAACCGCCAAAGGCCTGAGCCACGGCATTCGGCAACACGGTTCGACAGAAACTGCTCAAGCTTTACGGCAAGATAAGGCAACACAAGGGACGGCAATACCAAATAGGTGAATTCTCAAGGAGTCTTACTAATGAAAGTCCAGGAACTGCTCAAGGAAATAGCAACGGCGACAGTGGCCAAGCGCGCGATCACCAACCACTCGGTGCTGAATGAAGCCTACGCTTACGGCAGCGCCTTCTCGCGCGGCATGAGGATCGACTTGAATGGATTGACCATTCTGCTGATCTCAGGTACCGCCAGCATCGACGACGAGGGCCGAACGGTACACGTGGGCGATCTTCGCGCCCAGACGCGCCGCACGTTCGAGAACATAACCGGGCTGCTCGCTTCCGAAGGCGCGACCTGGCACGACGTCGTGCGTACATCGTGCTATCTCCGCGACATCGAGCGCGACTACCAGGCCTTCAACGAGGAGCGGACTGCATTCTACAAGGAGCAGAAACTCGATCCGCTGCCGGCTTCGACCGGCATCCAGGCGATTCTTTGCCGCCCGGACTTACTCGTCGAGATCGAAGCGATTGCCATGTTCCGCCGCGAATCGACCACGGAGTAATGAGTAACACGTAAGGAGTAGCGCTTATGCGTTGCGTGCTTGTCTATGTTGCCGCTGCTGTACTATTGTCCACGGCGTGGGCACAGACGTCCCCGCTGTGTTCGTGCGGGAGCAACCCTCCGGGACCGCCAGCGCCACGTTCGCTGAAGCCCTACACCGGCGCGCCCGAGGACTTGCGCCCGTTTTCGAAGTACACCACTCCGTACTTCGAGTACTATCAGGACTTGATCGAGTACAACGGCGCGGCTCGCGACATCCCAGATCCCGACCTCAAGGACCTGAACGAGATTCGTATTGGCTTTCTGGCGCCGCTCTACGATCACCCCGACCAAGTGCTCGGGAATCGCATGCTGAATGGCGCAAAAATGGCGATTGACGAGGCCAATGCCGCCGGAGGTTACTGTGGTAAACCTTTCCGCCTCGTGCTCCACAACGACTATAACAATTGGCAGAACAACAGCGCTGCCGCTGCGGGCGTTTCAAAAGATTCCGCCATCTGGGGCGCTGCTTCTAACGATGCTGTCAGGATGATCTACGACGACAAGGTTTGGGCAATGTTCGGCTCCATTAGCTCGGAATCCACGCACATCGCCCTTCGCCTGATGCTGAAAGCCGAAACGCCGCTGGTGAACAGCGCGTCCACCGATCCCACGATCCCCGAAACCATCATCCCGTGGTATTTCACCGATATTCAGGACGACCGCCTGCAAGGCTACACGCTGGCGCGCCACATTTACACCGAACTCGGCCTGAAGCGGATCGCGATCCTGCGCGTGAACGATCGCTACGGCCGCTTCGGGGTCATCAAGTTCCGTGACGCTTCGCGCCGTCTCGGCCACCCAGTGGTGATCGAGCAGAAATTCATGCCCGGCGATATCGACTTCCGCCACCAACTTGCGGTGATCGAAGATTCGCGCGTTGACGGGATCGTGCTCTGGACTGACGTTGGCTACGCCGCCGCCATCCTGAAGCAGATGCAAGAGCTCGGCATGAAGCAGAGGGTGTTCGGCAGCCATCGCACGATCAGTGGAACGATCGGCGGCACTATCGGCGACGACCTCGTTAAGCTGGCCGGACCGGCCGCGGAAGGCTTCGAGGCGGTTTTTCCATACGATCCTACCCGCACCGACCTGCGCTGGCTCGACTTCAATGCCCGCTACGAAGCGCGCTTCCACGAGAAGCCGGACCAGTTCGCCTCTCTGGCCTACGATGCGATGCAGATTCTGCTGGACGCGATCTGCCGCGCGGGCTTGAACCGTGGCAGGATTCGCGACGCACTCACCGGCATCGAGAACTATAAGGGTGTGACCGGCGACATGGTCTTCGATCCGAATTGCAAGAACATCGCTCCGCTTTTTCTCGCCCGCGTGCACAACGGAAGCATCGAGTACCGCCGCATCACGATGGAGAAGCCCTATGCTCGCGTCGGCGAAGACGGAGTTCAGTACGCGGGCCCGCGCTTGGCCGAGGAGAAAACCGGCAGCCTGCAAATCGGCGTCTTCGGGCCGCGAGCCGATGAAATCGTCCACTCCGCTGAGGTGATCGGTTTACTCCGTGCCATCAACGGCAAAGGCCAGCACATATCTCTGATTGGGATTCCCTCGCAGCTTTCCTGGGGAAAGGCTTCCGACGAACTCGTAAAGGCGGTCTATCAAGATCATGCTCTGGCCTTGATCGCACTCGACCGTCCTTCCAGTCACCTGGCCGAACAAATCGCCGTGAAGTCGTTCATCCCCGTGGTTGCCATCTCTTCCGACCGCGCGCTGACCACGACCAACATTCCATGGATCTTCCGCCTGCCGGAAGGTAC
Source organism: Candidatus Acidiflorens stordalenmirensis (assembly GCA_003139995.1). Taxonomy (GTDB): domain Bacteria; phylum Acidobacteriota; class Terriglobia; order Terriglobales; family Acidobacteriaceae; genus Acidiflorens; species Acidiflorens stordalenmirensis. The sequence goes on from PLIC01000109.1 coordinate 51,725, forward strand.
GCCGATCGAGCAAGCGCTGCGCAGCCTGACGGAAGCCATCCACCGCGCCGGTCCAAACCGCGAAAAGATTCGTAACCTGCTGGCGTCGGGTAAACCTATGGCCGGAGCGAGCTTTGAATCCACCGGCGAGCTGAGTCAGCCGGCTCGATAACTGTATTGCACTGACGGAAGTGCTTGGTGCGTTCAGCGCGGATGGTTCCCATTAGCTAGGAACCCGGCTGGGGGATATCCAGCCGCGAATTGACCATGCGTGCGTGACAAAAATCACCGACAGACGAAGCCGGAAAGATCTAATAATAATTTTAGGAGGACTCAAAAACTGAATACCGCAAATTGGGCCCGGCCATACCAAAGAGTGAGGACACTCGCTCAGCCGCCGCTCGACGGCGAGTGGCCGGGCCTTCGGCATTTCCTGCGGTTTGCCAAGAATTCTTGAGCAAACCAACCCATCCGAGCGAGCGTTTCCTCGACTACTTCCGCCGGCCCGCTGCGCACCGTGATCTTGAATCCGCGTCTTTTCGCCTCGCGCACAAAAGCCCTGCCGGGCACTGCCAGTTCCAACCGTATCGCGCCCATCGGGATGTCCTGCTTCGCCATCATCGCGGCAACGGTTGAAATGTGCCGGATGCACACTTAACCTCTTTCCTGTCTTCAAGATAGCTCTTGCTGTGGCACAACTCACCCCTAGCTGTGATGAGCGGCACAGCCGCGACTGCTGCCAAGCGAGAGAATACAAGTTTAACAATCTCCGCTGGAGGAAGATTCATGAAGAAAGTGTTGATCCTTGGTGCCGCAGGCAGGGACTTCCATAACTTTAACGTCTTATTTCGCAATAATCCCGACTACCAGGTAGTCGCATTCACAGCCACTCAGATTCCCGACATTGCCGGCCGCCGTTATCCGCCGGAACTTGCCGGACGCTTGTATCCGGAAGGCATTCCTATCTTCGAAGAGAAAGATTTGGAAACCCTGATCGCCAAGCACAAGATTGACGCTGTGGTGTTTTCCTATAGCGACGTTTCCTACCAGACCCTCATGCATCTTGCCTCCCGTGCGGTCGCCGCGGACGTCGATTTCTGGCTTCTCGGAACCGAGCGCACCCAGATCAAGTCGTCGGTCCCCGTCGTTTCCGTGTGCGCGGTGCGAACTGGATGCGGCAAAAGCCCAGTCTCGCGCCTGGTCGCCCGAGAGTTGCGCCGCCTGGGCCGAAAGCCAGTGGTCATCCGGCACCCCATGCCTTACGGAGATCTCGCGGCGCAGGCTGTCCAGCGTTTCGCCACCATGGACGACCTCGACCTTCAGCAATGCACCATCGAGGAACGCGAAGAGTATGAACCGCACATTACCAAAGGGACCGTGGTGTATGCGGGAGTCGACTACGAAAAGATCGTCCGCCAGGCCGAGAAGGAAGCGGATGTCATTTTGTGGGACGGCGGCAACAACGACACTCCTTTCTATGTCTCCGACCTGGAAATCGTTGTGGTAGATCCGCACCGGCCGGGGCATGAACTGTCTTACTTCCCTGGTGAAGTCAATCTGCGGCGCGCGGATGCGATCGTGATCAATAAGGTGGACACGGCCGAGCAGCATAACATTGAGACGGTCCGCCAAAACATAAAGCTTAACAACCCCAAGGCGGCTGTTTTTGAGATGGCCTGCCGAGTCTCCGTTCCCGATCCGCATCTGGTGAAGGGGAAGCGCGTGCTGGTGGTGGAGGACGGTCCCACACTCACTCACGGAGAAATGGCCTACGGCGCCGGGGTGGTCGCGGCGCGGCAATGTGGGGCGGCGGAATTGGTGGATCCGCGGCCTTATGCCATGGGATCCATCCGCGGCACCTACGAGCGTTATCCGCACATGACGATCCTTTTACCCGCTATGGGTTACAGCGCTATCCAAAGGCACGAACTGGAGGAAACCATCCGCCGCACTCCCTGCGATCTCGTGCTGATTGCCACTCCCATTGACCTCACGCGGGTCATCAGACTCGATAAGCCCAGTCTCCGCGTGACCTATGAAGTCGAAGAACTCAGCAAGCCAGGCCTGGCCGAAACGCTTGCCAACTTTACGCGCGAACACGCGCCAGCACTAACAGGAGGCGGAAAATGAAAGGCAAGGATTTTCTCTCGATTCGAGATTTCTCGCCCTCGGAGATCCGGTACCTGCTCACTCTTGGCCGTCAAGTGAAGGCTCACCCGACCGCCTACAGTGGGACGCTCCGGCGCCAGACCCTGGCCATGATCTTCGAGAAACCTTCTTTGCGCACCCGGGTGACCTTTGATGTCGGCATCCAGCAACTGGGCGGCTTCTCGCTCTACCTTTCTCCTGCTGAGATCAATCTGGGCAAGCGCGAGTCGGTGTACGACGTGGCGAAAAACCTGGAACGCATGGTGCAGGGCATCATGGTCCGCACCTTCTCCCATGAAGTGGTTGAACAATTGGGCCGGTACGCCAGGATCCCCGTCATCAATGGGCTCACCGATTACAGTCATCCCTGCCAGGCGATGGCGGATTACCTCACCATTTGGGAGACGAAAGGCAATCTGGAGGGTTTGAAGGTCGTATTTGTAGGCGATGGCAATAACGTCGCGCGCTCCCTTGCGTTTGCCGGAGCCCAGCTCGGCGCGCACGTTTGGGTGGCTACGCCTCCGGGATACGAACTCGACGCCGAATCCGTGGAGTGGGCCCGCAAGCGTGGCGCCGAGACGGGAGGCACTTGCACCGTCACCAACGATCCCGCCGATGCGGCCTCCGGCGCCGATGTGATCTACACCGATATCTGGGCCAGCATGGGGCAGGAGTCGGAAGCGGAGAAGCGCAAGCAAATCTTCGTCCCGTACAGGGTCGATGCGGCTCTGTTCGGCCGGGCCAAGCCGGATGCCATCTTTCTGCATTGCCTGCCCGCTCACCGCGGCGATGAAGTCACCAACGATGTGATTGACTCGCCACGGTCCCTGGTATTTCAGCAGGCCGAGAACCGGCTGCACGCGCAAAAGGCGATCATGCTGGAATTGATGAAGGGTGAGTTCGTCAAATTGCCAGGACTCGCCGAGTTGCAGGAGTTGGTGCACATATAGGAACAGTGGCTCGCTCTGTTTTGAAGGGGCGCGGCTTTAGCCGCGCCGTCAGTGCTGCAAGAAATGGCGGCTTGAGCCGCCGGTGCGTAGTTTCCTCAGGGGCTAAAGCCCTGTGTTGATGCGGCTCGTAACGGCCCGGCTGAAGCCGGACCCTTTCAAAGCACCAGTTGCGGAACACGTTCCAGCAATGCCGCAAGCTGCTCGCTACTACTTATGAAGACCATGCTCCTTGCCGTTGGCGGAAACTCCCTGATTCGCGCGGGAGAGAAGGGAACGATTGCCGAGCAACGGGCAAACGCCCAGCGGACCGCGGCCCAGATCGCCGGCCTGATCCGCGCCGGTTACCGGGTCGTGCTTACGCATGGCAATGGCCCGCAAGTTGGCGCGGCGCTTCTGCGGTCGGAACGCGGAGCGAGCCAGGTCCCTGGACACCCGCTCGACGTTTGCGGCGCCTCCACCCAGGGTGAGATCGGATATCTTCTCCAGCAATCGTTGCAGACCGAGCTGCAACTGGCCGATCTGCGCGTGCCGGTCGCGACGGTTGTTACCCAGAGCCTGGTGTCGGCGGACGATCCCTCGATGAAGCACCCCACCAAACCGATCGGTCCTTTCTATTCGCTTGCCGACGCCGAGGAACGCAAACGCCTTTTCGGATGGGAGATCGTGGAGGATGCGGCCCGCGGTTATCGCCGTGTGGTTCCGTCGCCTGAGCCGGTTGGCATTGTCGAACTGGAGGTTATTCGAAATCTGGTCGGCCAGGGCGTGCTGGTCATCGCCTGCGGAGGCGGGGGCATTCCTGTGGTCCAGAGGGACGGAAGATTGCAAGGCGTCGAGGCTGTCATCGACAAGGATCGCGCCTCCGCTTGGCTGGCTTCACGCCTTGGCGTGGATCTGTTTGTTATTTCTACCGACACCGACTGCGTATATCTGGACTACAAGAAACCCACACAGCGTCCGTTGCAGCGCGTCGGCGCGGCTGAGTTGGACGGCTACGCCAAGGCTGGCCATTTCCCGCCCGGAAACATGGGCCCCAAAATCGAATCCGTGTTGCGCTTTCTGCGCGATGGCGGGAAAGAAGCTATCATTACCTCTTGCGAGAATTTGTGCCCGGCGGTCGCCGGATCTGCCGGCACACACATATTCCCCGATCGCGACCACGCGGAAATCGAGCGCAGCGCCGATCTCAAGAACAAAGATCTCGAGAACATAGCGCTCGAACTCCCCGTAAAGGAACGCTAATGCCAGAGCCATGTCCAGTTCCAACGACCACTCCTCCCAATCCAGCGCGGCCTCCTGCTTCGGGATCGGCGCTGAGAGGGGCGACATTGAAACATGTCGTCGAGTCTCAGCAATTCACGGTTCCCCTGCTCATGGAGTTATTCGACCGGTCGCGTGGCATGGAGCACGTGGTGGCGCGCGGAGGCACCCTCGACTACCAGAACCGCATCATGACCACGCTTTTTTATACGCCTTCCACCCGCACTCGACTCTCGTTCGAGGCCGCCATGCATCGCCTGGGCGGCAGGGTCTTGTCCACGGAGCATGCGGGCGCGTTTTCTTCGGAGATCGAAGGCGAGCAGGTGGAGGACTCCATCCGGATTATCGGCGGCCATTCGGATGTGATTGTGATCCGGCACACCGCCGAGGACGGCGCGCGGCGGGCCGCGGAAGTCTCGCCCGTGCCGGTGATCAATGCCGGGGATGGCAATGGCGGGCAGCATCCGACCCAAGCCTTGCTCGACTTGTACACGATTTACCGGCAGCGTCCGCTCGACGGCCTCAGCGTGGCCATCATTGGCGAGTTGGACAAGGGGCGCACGGCGCGATCGCTGGCCTATCTGCTGGCCAAGTTTGACCGCGTAAAAATGTTCTTTGTAAGTCCACCCCAACTCCAGATGAAACAGGATATCTTGGACTATCTCGATGAGCATGACGTCCGTTACGAACTGGAGTCGGATATTGACCGGGTGATTGGCGAAGTGGATGTGGTTTATCAGACCCGAATCCGGCCCGAGCGAGTGCGGGACATGGCTGGTCGAAATAACGACGGTCGAGAAAACGACGGCCTCAAGCGTTATGCCATCGATTCGAAAGTCGTGCAGCGCATGAAGCCGGACGCGCTAATCCTTCATCCGCTGCCCCGCACGGTCGAGTTAGATAAGTCGGTCGACGCCGATCCCAGAGCCATGTATTTCCGTCAGGCCATGAATGGCCTCTACGTACGGATGGCGCTGTTGACCATGCTGTTGGATAAGGAGCAGGCAGCGAGGAGCGCTTGGTGGTAGGGAACAGTATGACACTCAAGTTCTCAGCCAATCACTTCGCTTATGCCAGCCTCGTTTGCTCGCTCTCGTTTTGGCTTGGCCTGATTCTGAGTTACGTTCCGGGCGCTCCCAGGCTGAACTTCTCTGGAGTGTGGTGGCTCGCGATCATGGGCGTCGGCGTTGCATTGGCGATCGTTGCCGCCGTGCTCAATTTCGGGAAAAACTATGGATTCTGGCTGTCGTTCTGGCTCTCGGGACGCTTCTCTTCGTGATGTACGTGATAGGGTCGTGACAGAATATTCGCGCAGTTGCAGCGAACTGAGCAAGCCGGCTTATGAGATAACTAGGCCTTGAAAGGACATTATGACCACCGAACTAATAGAAAAATCCAAGCGCACCGATTACTTCGTAGAACTCGAGAACCAATATGGCGCTCATAACTATCACCCGCTCGACGTGGTAATCGAGCGCGCGGAAGGCGTGTGGGTGTATGACGTCGAGGGCAAACGTTACCTCGATTGTCTGGCTGCCTATTCCGCGGTGAATCAAGGACACTGCCATCCCAAAATTCTGCAGGCCCTTAACGAGCAGGCGCGGAAAGTCACCCTTACCTCGCGCGCCTTCCGCAACGACCAACTGCCGCTGCTCTACAAAGAAGTCCACGACTTGACTGGCTTCGACATGACGCTCCCCATGAACTCAGGCGCCGAGGCCGTCGAAACCGCAATCAAGACAGCTCGCAAGTGGGGTTACAAGATCAAGGGCATTCCCCAGGACAAGGCAGAAATCATTGTCTGCGCCAATAATTTTCATGGCCGCACCGTCACCATCGTCGGCTTCTCGACCGACGAACAATATCGCGACGGCTTCGGCCCATTCACTCCGGGGTTCAAAATCATTCCATTCGGCGATGCGCGCGCTCTCCGCGAAGCCATCACCCACAACACTTGCGCCTTTCTGGTCGAGCCCATTCAGGGCGAGGCCGGAATCGTCATTCCGCCCAAGGGATTTCTTCGGGAAGCGGCGGAAATCTGCCGCCAGAATCGCGTGCTCCTGATGGCGGACGAAATTCAGTCCGGTCTCGGAAGAACTGGCAAACTCTTCGCCTACATGCACGAAGGAATCACGCCCGATGTGTTGATCATTGGCAAGGCCCTTGCCGGCGGATTCTATCCGGTCTCGGCCGTATTGGCGTCGCGAGAGATTCTCGGCGTGTACAAACCCGGCGACCATGGCAGCACCTTCGGCGGCAACCCGATGGGCTGCGCCATCGCGCGGACCGCGCTGCGAGTTCTCATCGAAGAGCAAATGGTGGAACGTTCCGCCGAGTTAGGCACTTACTTCCTGACCCTGCTGCAAACGTTGCGCAGCCCCGACTTGAAAGAGGTGCGCGGCAAGGGCTTGTGGATCGGCATCGAGTTAAACAGCCTCGCGCGTCCGTACTGCGAAGCGCTCAAGGAACAAGGAATCCTGTGCAAGGAAACGCATGACCGGGTGATTCGCATCGCGCCCCCGCTCATCATCACCCGTCAGGAGATTGACTGGGCCTTTGAGCGAATCGCGAAAGTCATTCAGAAGCATTGAACCAACTGACCAGGCACGGTCTTCTAAGGCCACCAGCTCGCGGCTTAGCTTTGCTGCGCTTCGGGCTTGAAGATTACGCCTTGACTGGTGCGGCTGTTCATCACGACGCGGATCGGCTCCGCAAACTGCAAGCGGCGGACACAGCCTTGCTCTTCCACGGCCGGTTGTTCCGCCAGCCACTGCCAATCGACCGAGCCTTCGCCGGCGTCTGGATTCACGGTGAAGTAACCGACCTGAAAGGCCGTGAGATTCTGGAAGAAATGGCTGCCCTGCGATGGGGTGACGCGAAAATCGCGGAACCCGGCCTCCACAATCGCGCGCGCGCCTGAAATTTCATCCCATTCCACCGGAATGCCCAGCCAGGGTTCGTTCGATCCCCAGCGCCCAACCCCGATCAGCAGATAGGGCCGGTTCTCCTCACTGAGCCGGTGATTGAATTGAGCGACCGCCCGGGCCACTTCCTGGCTGCGGCTGCGCTCGAAGCGCTGCGAATCGACCACTACGGCATCGTGCAGATTCTCGATGCGGCCGTTGCCCAGAACTTTGCTGCTCCGGCAGATCAACCGCTCTGGCCGCACGTTGTCAAGGGCTAAGTCCTCGCCGTCGCGCGCCAGCGTCAATGGCCGGATCTGCAGGAAACCAAACTCCGCCGCTTGGCCCGCCTGCTGGGGCAGACGCACGGCAAATTCGATCTCCACGGGATTGCCCAGCGCATCCTTGCCTGCCCGAGCCAGGACATCGAGAATCTCAGCCAGCGGGAAAGTGCCGTGCTTGAGCATGGGGGCAAAGGTCACGATGCGCGCGCCCGGCCGGCTCACTCCATCGTAAACGGCATGGTTGTCCCTGGAGTACGTTGAGGCCAGCGCCTGCAGCGTGCCGTCGCTCTCGGCGGCGTCCAGGCTTAACCGCCTCTCCTGCCAATGTCCCGGACGGCCTTCCTCGGCGCCATGCAACTCCAAGGCCCAGAATTCCGACTGCGAGTTGGCCAGTATGTCTTCGACCGAGGAAAACTGCACCAGGTTTTGGGGATAGCGCGGGCAGAAACTCAAACACTTCCCTCCATCCACCACCGCCCGGCCCAGGCCCAGCGCGACGGCCGCGATGCCATCCTCGAAAGTCATGGGCGGCACGGGATAAGAATTGATCGAGCGCACGACTCCGGAGAAATCCGGATAAAATCGCTCCCCGTGGGGCGTGCCCACAACCCGTTGGAGAATCACCGCCATTTTTTCCTCTTCCAGACGGTAGGGCGTGGCCCGCACGTAGGCTTTCGCATGGCGGCTGAAGGTGGAGGCGTAGACGCGCCGGATGGCCTCGCTCAGTGCCGCCAGCCGCTCGTCGAGATCGGCTTGCTGATTGCCCAGCATGAACGTCTCATACACTCCGGTAAAAGGCTGGTATTGCGAATCCTCCAGCAGGCTGGACGAGCGCACCGCCAACGGATGGTTTACCTCGGCCAGAAACGATTTCAGGTCTTCGCTGAGGGATTTGGATAGCGGTGTGGCTAGGAACTTCCGCTGAATTTCCGCGTCGTCTTCCGAACGCAAGGCAAAGTCGAGAAGATTGTTCTCGGCCAGAAATTGATCGAACACATCCGTCGCCAGGACGACGGCGGGAGGCACCGCGATGCGAACGCCGGGAAAGCGGCGGGTGATACGGCTCTTGCGCAAAAGGTGGCGCACGAAAGCGAGGCCGCGAGCCTTGCCGCCCAGCGATCCGGAGCCGATCCGCAGAAAATTCGATTCCGAAGGCTTGAACGTATCGGCCCGGAAGTCGCCGATCAGCACCTCGTTCTGTTCCCGGCGATACTCGTGGATCGACTCGATCAGATCGCGCCGCAGATGTTCCGAACTCGGAAAATCCGAGACCTTTCGCGGGCGGAGCTTGGCCGCCAACGCAAACTCGGTGCGCGCCATCAGCCAATGCGAGAAGTGGTTGCTCTGCGAGTGAAAGACGAGGCTTTCCGCCGGAACCGTTTGCAATCGTTCTTCCAGTTCGTTCAAGTCTTTCGCCCGTCCGACTTCGCTCGCATCCGGCAGACGAAACACGAAGTCGCCAAACCCGAATTGCTCGGTCAAGATCCGGCGCAAGTCTTTCAGCAGCGTGGGCGAACGCTTACGCAGAAACGAATAGCCCGCGGAATGCGCCCGCGGACGGAACTCGGTGCGGCTGGTCTGCAGCACCACGGGCACGTCCGGCACCAGGCTCTTCACCATGCGCGCCAGTTCAAAGCCCGCTTCCGGATTCAGCTTGCCCTCCCATGGAAACTCCACATCCGATACCAGGCCGAACAGATAATCGCGATACTCCTCGACCAGTCCGGCCGCCTCTTCGAAGTTCGAGCTCAGCAGAATTCTTGGCCGCGCCTGCATGCGCACCAGCTTGTGCGCCACGTTGATGCCTTCCTGAATCACGCGCTTCGATTGCTTGATCAGCTCGGTGTAGATCACGGGCAGGAACGATGAGTAATAACGAATGTTGTCTTCCACCACCAGCAGCACCGGCACGCCGATGGCCTGCGTGTCGTGCAGGACGTTGCGCTTATCCTCGATGTACTTGACCATCGCGATCAGGATGCGGGCGTTGCCCTGCCACAGAAAAATGCGTTCGATCTCGGTGACTGGGTTCCGCGCCACGAAGTTCTTGATCTCGCGATAGTCGTAGGCCAGCACCAGCACGGGAACATCCAGCCCGGCCCGCTTCACCTCCCGCGCCAACTGCGCCGCGTCCATGTCGCCCACCGCGAGATTGGTGACGATCAGATTGAATTGCGGCTGCGAGCGGGCAAGCTCAACCGCTTCCGCGCAGCTCGAGACGTGCGCAATCCCTGGAATCTGCCGGAGGTTGAGTTCGAGCGATTCGTCGATGAGCAACTCGTTGAGGCGTCCGTCTTCGCGGAGAATGAAGGAATCGTACAGACTGGAGACGAGAAGAATGTTCTGCACCTTGAACGGCATCAGGTTTTCGAAGCCTTCAAAGCGCTCTTCGGCGTCCAGAATCGACCCGGCTATGCGGCGGACACTCATGAGGATATCTTAGCCCAGGTTCGCTGGAGCAAGAAAATGCGAGGGGAATGTGCTTCAGTTACAGCAACAACCTTGGCCAGACTGCGAACGTCGGATCGTCGATGAGTGAGGGTAAAGGCTCTCTTAAGTTTCTCCCGGCGGTGCGGGTTCCATTGCCAGCGTGCGCCGCCCTGCCTTTTCGTACAGTCCGTACTTCCCGCTGCCCGTGGATCACCCAGCCCACCCGCTACGCTCGATACGCCGGCCATGACATGGGCCGCTCCTGTTATTATTCCCATTCAGAGAATCTGGCTCCAAGTTCAAGGCAGTCACGATCTTGACGATGCTATCGGCTTCGGGACCCAGTTAGGCGCTTCATCTCGACTCTCTGCAAGTGCATCGGGTCTCCAGCTTCTCTCCCCATATCCTGGCGTCAGCGTGCCCGCCCATAGGGAACACCCTCCCTGAACGGCGAACGGTAGTCGGAGTGTCACGGGCGGAATGATGCGGGCTGTCGCAAGATCCATTACATTCACCGGTTGGCTTAGGGGATGGACCTGTATGAAGACGATGAAGTGCATTTTCTTGCTTGGGCTCATGTTCTTGGCGATTCCGGCCACGTACGCAAAAGAGGGAGGCGACCAATATCCCAACGGAGCAGAGAACTGGTTCGCGGGAGCGACTCCACCGCCGGGCTTTTATTACATCAACTATTTCGGGTACTACACCGGCGAACTCAAGAACGGTAGCGGAAATAAGGCAAACGTGGGTGGAACGACACCGAACGTAGACGCCATCTTCAATGCATTCCGGTTTCTCGAAATGACCAAATTCAAAATCTTCGGGGCCACCTGGGGGATGCACGTCATCGTCCCGGTCGTGTACCAATCGATGAACTTTCTCGGGACCAGAAGCGAAACCAGTGTGGCAGACATTACCATCGACCCCTTCGTTCTCGGATGGCATCATCCGCAGTGGCATGCCGTAGCAGCGATCGACATCAACCTACCCACCGGACACTACAACGGCAGCGACCCACGTGTGAGCGTGGGCGCAAACTACTACAGCTTTGAGCCGCTCTTCGCCTTCAGTTATATGCCCAAGTCCGGATGGGAAGCCTCCGCCAAGCTTATGTACAACATTAAGACCACCAACCAGGCCACCAACTACCACTCGGGCCCGGAATTCCACGCCGATTACCTGGCCGGCAAGCATTTCGGGAGCTGGATGTTCGGCGCCACAGGTTACGTCCTCAAGCAGGTAACCGACGACACCGTGAATGGCTCCGTGGTGACGGCATCTCCCGGCGTCTATGATACCGGTCGCAGGGGGCAGGTCTTTGCCGTGGGACCGAGTATCGGCTACACCAACAAAAGCCACATGACGTTCATGGTCCAGTGGCAGCACGAGACTCTGGTCGAAAACCGCTTCGGCGGGGACAAGTTCTGGTTCAAAATGATTATCCCGGCCTCCTCCCTCTATCACAAGAAGTCACTGCCAAGCGCTGGCTAGACCGAGGCTTGGAGGGGTAGCGTTTCAACATGCATTCCCCCACGACTCTTGTCCTTGTGGTTCGGTGCATTCCAGTTTACCTTCTTACTCATACTTTTAATGATGTGAGGCGCGCTATTGTGTCTTGTTTATGCAAGCGGTCCACACTAAGTTTCGCGGTTGAGGCATTGCTACTTTGTACAGCGCTCGTTTCAGCCTTCGCAGCCAGTGGCAACGAGCCGGAGCAGACTCACTTTTCACCAGATGCGGCAGCCTTGTATCAGCGTGTGTCGCAAGCGACTCCTCCGCCGGGTGCCGATGTGCTTTTTCTCGATGACGAGGAGACGGTTGTATTCGGTACCGAAGGACGGGCCGTCCGTTCGCGGTATGTCCTTTACAAGATCCTCACGCAGAAGGGCGCCGAAGGCTGGGGCGATATCTCCTCCAGTTGGGAACCTTGGCGTGAGGAGCGCCCCAGCATACGCGCACGGGTTATCACTCCCGACAACGCGGTGCATCTTCTCGAGGAAAAGACCATCACCGACGCCCCGGCGAAAGAGAATCAAGACAACGTCTTCAGCGATCGCCGCGTGCTGAGGGCTCCACTCCCGGCCGTCGCACCAGGGTCGCTCGTCGAAGAAGAGCAGGTCTCCACCGAGAGCGCAGCCTTTTTTGGCGCGGGCACGGTGGAGCGCTTCTACTTCGGCGGTTCCGTGCCCGTACAGCACACTCGTTTGGTGCTGGATGCCCCTGCGGCGCTTCCGCTTCGCTACGATATCCGCTTACTCCCCGATCTGAAGCCGCAGCGCAACGAAGCCGAGGGCCGGGTTCGCATCACCTTCGACTACGGACCGATGGACCCGTTCGACGACATCGAGCCCGAACTGCCCAGCGATGTGCCCTTCTATCCCAGCGTTGCTTTTTCGACTGGCGACTCCTGGCGCCAAGTCGCCGAGGCATACGGGAAGATCGTGGACAAACAGATTGCTGGCGCGGACCTCAAGTCTCTTGTCGGCAAGCTGATCGCAGGGAAAACTTCCCAAGACGATAAAGCAGCCGCAATCCTCCAGTATCTGGACCGGGAAGTCCGCTATACCGGAGTCGAGTTTGGCGAGTCTGCCATGGTTCCCCATTCCCCCAGCGAAACCCTCGCCCGCAAATACGGCGACTGCAAAGACAAAGCTTCCTTGCTGGTGGCGATGTTGCGCGTCGCGAATATACCCGCGCACATTGCCCTTCTCAACGCCGGGAGCCGGGAAGACGTCGCTCTCGATCTTCCCGGCATAGGGATGTTCGATCACGCCATCGTATATGTTCCCGGCAATGTTCCCGGCAATCCCGATCTTTGGATCGACGCCACCGACGAATATGCCAGGCTTGGCGAAATTCCCATCGCCGATCAGGATCGCCTCGCTCTCGTCGTGCGAACCGGCAGCGATTCCCTAGTCCACACTCCGGTCGCTTCTTCCGCCGACAACGCGCTGATTGAGAAACGGGAAATCTATCTCGCGGAAAACGGCCCGGCCAAAATTGTCGAGACCACGCGGCCCCACGGCAGCAGCGAGTCTTCTTACCGCCGGGCGTACGCCGACAAGCAAAACAAAGCCGCCAAGGACGAACTGACCAACTACGTCAAGTCGCAATACTTGGCGGAGAAGCTCGATCGGATGGACCGCACCGATCCAACCGACCTCTCGAAACAGTTCGAATTGGTTCTGGAGAGTGACCGCGCCAAACGCGGCGGCACCGATCTCAACAGCGCCGCGGCTGCCATCCGTTTTGAGGGCTTATTCAGCCGTCTTCCCTCCGATCTTCAGCAACGCGAAAAGGAAGACGATCCCAAAGCTGATAAGGACAGCGGGCAAAAACCCAAGAAGAAACGCACCGCCGACTACCAACTGCCCGAAGCGTTTGTCACCGAGTGGGACTATTCCATTGTGCCCCCGGCTGGCTTCAGACCGAAGCCTCTCCCCGCGAACGCGCAGCTCTCACTCGGCCCTGCCACTCTCACCGAGGAGTTTACATTTGACAAGGATGGCGTGGTTCACGCCACCATGCGATTCGACACCGTCAAGCGGCGCTTGACCGTCTCCGAAGGTGCCGAATTACGCAACAAAGTTGCGCAACTCATAGCCGGGGAACCCATTCTCATTTATTTTGAGCCCATCGGCCAGACGCTGGTCAGCCAGGGCAAGGTTCGCGAGGCGCTACAGTCCTACCGTGAATTGATCGCGCTTCACCCCGAAGAGGCGGTTCACCATCTGCAGGTTGCCGAGACCCTTCTCGCCGCGGGGCTGGGTGAGGCGGCTCGCGCTGAGGCTCAGGCTGCCGTCAAACTGGAACCGGCTTCGGCGTTGGCCGCAAAGACGCTTGCCGACATTCTTGAATACGACTTGGTCGGTCGCAAGTTTCGGCCCGGCAGCGACTACGCCGCAGCGGAAGCCGCCTTTCGGGCCGCCGAAAAGCTCGACCCCGATGATAAAGCGACAGTTGTGAACCTCGCCATTCTCCTCGAACACAACCGCTGGGGATTGCGTTATGGCCCCGGCGCCAAGCTGAAGGATGCCATCGCCGAGTACCGCAAGCTTACAGCCGAGAAGCTGGCGGAACTAGGACAACCAGGCAACATAGCCTTCGCGCTGTACTACGCCGGCGAATTCTCCGAAGCTCAGAAAAACGCTCAGACCCTGAACCCCCAGCCGCTGGCCTTGATCGTCGCATGTGAGGCTGCCCTCAACGGTTCCGAAGCCGGCCTCGCCGAAGCCAGGCAACGCACAGGTGGGGAGGAACAATTCAAGCAAGTTGCGGAAGTGGCTGGGGAGATGCTAGCGAATCTTCGCAAGTATCCTCTTGCCGCCGATCTCGAGGAAGCGGGCGCATCGGGACCCAACGCATCCGACACGGCCGCCTTCGCTGCCTTGTATCGTAAAACCCAGCCTCACGAGCAGCTCGTTTTCCCCGACGATGCCGCTGGCCTCGCTCTGCGCTTCGAAGTGCTGACGTACGATCCCGATCTGACCCTCGACCAGTTGCGCTCAATGAGCAGCCGCAACGCCAAGACCGCCTTGGCTACTCAGGAAGTGCTGGAGCGGTTTGTGAAAGGACAAAGAGGCACGCTGAGCGGGAAAGCACGCGAGGGGTCGTTTGGCGATGTTGGGATTGACATTGCCCTTACCAGGGCTCAACCCAAGGTCCAGGGGGATGATGCGTCCGGATACAAGGTTACACTCTGGGCTTCCGCCGACTACAAGAGTGCCACGTATGTCGTAAAAGAAGACGGCCACTACAAGGTGCTTGCCACTTCCCGATTGCCGGCCGCCATCGGCTTGGAGGCCCTGGACCGTATAGCCGCCAACAATCTCGCCGGCGCTCGCGTGCTGCTCGACTGGTTGCGGGAAGATATGCATCTTGCGGGCGGCGACGACCCCCTCTCGGGCCCGTTCTTTGCACGCTTTTGGACGAAGGGAAAAGACGCGGATGCCACCACGATGAAGCTGGCGGCTGCCTCGATCCTGACGGCAGACAAGCAAACCGCTGCGCAAGGTCTGGCCATCCTGGAGCCAGCCAGGGACTCCGCTCGCAACGACGCGGAAAAACTGAATATCGTACTCGCCTTGGTCAGCGGCCATAACATTCTGAATGAGTATGACAACGCCCTCGTCCTTTGCGCGGATCTGGCAAGACAATACCCTGACTCAGAGATGGCGTTTTTCAACCAGTCGTTCGACCTGCGCGCGCTCGGCCGGTTCGAAGAAGCGGACAGACTCGCGGCGGAACGGCTTAAGCGTATTCCCGGCGATATAGCTGCGATGCGCGTTCTGGTGTGGAGCGCAGCGGCCCGCGGAGACTATCTTAAGGCGCATGCTCTAGCGCAGAACATTATCGACGAAGGAAAAGCCGAGGCTCAAGACCTGAACAGCATCGCCTGGTACTCGCTCTTTACCGGAAAAGTCGAACCCGCCGATGTCGAGGATGCCCTCAAAGCCGCTGAGTTGAGCAAGGACAATACATCCGTTCTGCATACTTTGGGTTGCGTCTACGCTGAGGTTGGAAAAACTAAAGAGGCGCGCGAAGTGCTTATTCAAAGCATGGATTTGCTGAATCTCGATGAGCCGGATGACAATTACTGGTACGCCTTCGGCCGTATTGCAGAGCAGTACGGAGAGCGCGATGCCGCGCTAGCCAACTATGCGCGAGTAACAAAACCGAAAACGGCAGTCGAAATTCCCGAGTCGTCCTATCACTTAGCGCAAGTCCGGTTACAAGCGTTGCGCAGTGAAAAGCAGTAAAGCTAAAGTATCTTCCGCAGCGGCTGCCCCACTTCTCGCACTTTTCGAGAAGTGGGGCCTTTTCGCAAGCGCTTCTCCCACTCCGCCTAACCCTAATTTCTCAACAAAA
>PLIC01000270.1 GCA_003139995.1 Candidatus Acidiflorens stordalenmirensis
GTGCTTTAGCCGGACACTAGTGACCCTGAATATCAGCATGGCGCTGGGCCAGATGCAGGAGGTCGTAGACGTGACCTCAGAAGCTCCTCAGGTGGATACTACCAACACCCAACTCGGCGCCGTGACGTGAATGAGCTGCCCTTTAATACTCGCGATACTTACCAGTTTCTGCAGTTGCAGCCGAGGGTGCAGTCGCAACCGGGCAGCAGCGGCAGCACATTCTTCGGGGCCGACGATCCAGGCTTGGTTTCGGTAAATGGCGGCCCCACCCGCCCCAACAACTTCAGCGTGAATGGGGGCGACGCTAACGATCAGTCTGCCAACCTGCGGACGGTGCAGCCTACCCCGGACAGTGTGGCCGAGTTCCGGGTCATCACCAATACGATTGACGCAGAGTACGGACACAACTCCGGCTCGGTGGTGAACGTTATCACCACGGCTGGCACGAATTCCTTTCACGGCGATGTGTACGAGTACTTCCGCAACACGGTCCTCAATGCTCAGCAGCCTGTGGTGCAAGTCTGGATTCTGGAACGAAATAAGATTGCGTGATCCACAGGGATTGTTTGTAGAATCGGCGCATGGCAATGGGGACGCTGAACGTGTTTGCTGCGTTGTTGAGGTTTGCGTTTGTCGAAGGCGAGACCAAAGGCCGATATGGCAAAGGCAAGCTCATCTTCGCCGGGGGGAAGCGGTCTGGTGATGACTGTGCTGGGCATTGCGCTGGCCTTTTTCCCCGCTAACCAGATCACTTCGCTGTGGAAGTATGGAGCCAGTATGGTCGGAATTGCGCTGGGTTTCATCGTGTTGGCAGTTTTCTTCTTTTTTGTGTACGGCCGCCTCAAAGCGCCGCGTGCGGTTGTCAGCCCGGCGGGGCGGACGAGGGAGATTAGGTGAGCTTTGCTCGCCCGCATTTCAACCGGCCGGATCGAGCTGTAGTATTGTTCCAATTTTACAAGGAGGTTTTGCATGCCGAAGGGAATCAAATCCGAGGTTCGGACGTATCAGATGTACATTGACGGCAAATGGGTGGACAGCGCGTCCAACCAGACCTCTGCCATCATTGAGCCCGCCACGGAAGAGGTGATGGCGCAAGTACAGGCTGGAAGTGCCGAGGACGTAAGTCGGGCCGTAGCGGCAGCCAAGGCGGCGTTTGAGACCGGCCCCTGGGCTTCGACGACTCCGCAGGAGCGCGGGCGGGTTTTGTTCCGTCTGTCCGAGAAGATCCGCCAGAATGCGAGCAAGCTGGCGGAACTAGAGGCACGCAACTGCGGCAAGCCCATCGTCGAGGCTGAATTCGATATCAACGACGTGGCCACATGTTTCGAATACTACGGTGGGATGGCAACGAAAATCCTAGGAACGGTGAACCCGGTTCCGGACAACGCCGTCAGTCTTACGCTGAAGGAGCCGGTCGGCGTGGTTGGCATGATCACGCCGTGGAATTATCCGCTGCTGATGGCGACCTGGAAGATGGCGCCGGCGCTGGCCGCCGGTTGCACGTGCATTCTGAAACCCCCGGGAGTAACGCCGCTGACCGCGCTGGAGATGGCGAAGTGGCTGCCGGAAGTGGGTGTGCCGCCAGGCGTGTTGAACATTGTCACCGGGTCGGGATCGATCTGCGGGACTGCGCTGGTGCAGCATCCCGACGTAAACAAGATCGCTTTCACGGGCAGCAATGCCGTGGGTAAAGTCATCGTCAAGCAGGCCGCCGACACGGTGAAGCGGGTGACGATGGAGCTGGGCGGGAAGTCTCCCAACATCTTCTTCGCGGATGCCGACTTCGAAGCGGCCATCGACGGTGCGCTGTTTGGTGTCTTCATCAATCAGGGCGAAGTTTGCTCGGCGGGCAGCCGCATTTTAGTGCAGCGGTCAATCTACAAGAAATTTGTCGAGGCCATGACGGAGAAGGCCAAGAGGATCAAACTCGGGTCACCGTTGGAGCGCGACACCAAGATGGGCCCAGTGGTGAGCAAGGACCAGTACGACACGGTGCGGTCGTATCAGGAAATTGGCAAGAAAGAAGCCAAGATGTCCATCGGAGGAGGGCGCGCCAAGAAGTTTGCCAAAGGCTACTTCATTGAACCGACCATCTTCTATGACGTGGACAATCGCGCCCGCATTGCGCAGGAAGAGATCTTCGGTCCGGTCGCTGCCGTGATCCCATTCGAAGACGAGAAAGACGCAGTGAAGATCGCTAACGATACTCCCTATGGTCTGGCGGGGGCGGTGTGGACGCGGGACCTGTTCAAAGCCTTCCGTACGATCAAGGCCATGCGCGCCGGAATCATCTGGGTAAACCACATGCAGCTGACATATGTGGAAGCGCCTTGGGGAGGTTACAAGCAGTCGGGCTTCGGTCGGGAACTGGGGCCGTGGGGAATCGACGAGTACCTGGAAAATAAGCAAGTGCATATCAACCTCAACGAACAGCCAATCGGCTGGTACTAGAAGGCCAGTACCGAGTACCGAGTGAACCGCTAGTCTTGACGAGAAACTGGAAACCGGCCTCTAAGGTGAGATCGGTGGCGGTGTCGATCTGCTTCAGGAAACGTAGGAACTCCTGGTGCCGATGCCGCGGTTGGCACTGGGCAATGATCTTGCCGGCGGCGACGTTGAGGGCCGCGAACAAGGGTTGTACTCTGCCGTTCGTGGTCGTGCGTCTGCTCGATCAGCGCCGGTGATCCGCAGTTTGTCGCCAAAGTCCGTGACATCGTTGGTTCTCTGCTTGAATCCACCCGACCAGGCGATTGTGCTCAGTGTGGATGAGAAGAGCCAGATTCAAGCGTTGGATCGCACCCAGCCGCTTCTTCCTCTCCGGCCCGGCCTGCCGGAACGAAATCTGCCACCAGCACAGCGTGCTGTTCATCGCCGACGAAGTCCAGAGCGGCTTTGGCCGCACCGGTAAGCTGTTTGCCAGCGAGCATTACGGTATTGAGCCGGACATTCTGGTTTCCGCGAAGTCGCTGGGCGGCGGTTTGCCGCTGGCTGCGATCACCGGTCGCGCAGAAATTATGGATGCTCCCGGGCCGGGTGGGCTAGGCTGGACATTCGCCGGCAACCCGGTTCCCTGCGCGGCGGCGCTCGTCGTGCTCGACCTGTTCGAGAAAGAAAATTTGCTCGATCGCGCCAACGAACTGGGAAGGCATTTCCGGCGGCGGGCCGAGGAATGGCCAGAGCGCTGGCCGATCGTGGGCGATGTGCGCGGACTGGGCGGCATGCAGGCAGTTGAACTGGTGAAACCGCGCGAAAGCTGTGAGCCCGCTGCTGAAGAAAACCAAACAGGTTACGCAATCCTGTTCGAGCACGGACTGATTACGATCACGGCGGGATCGTATTCCAATTTGGTTCGCGTGCTGGTTCCGCTGGTGGACACGAGCGAGCAGATGGACGAAGCCATGGACGTACTGGAAGCCGCGCTACAGTAACTCCGCTCCCCAGCCAAGGTCCAACCGATTAAGGTCCAACCGATTAGTGTACTCGTCGCAAGTGATGGCGTTGCCAATATCGCCAACAAAGCGATTGTGGTCTTTCCTCGTATATCCTCTTACTCCGTGGGTTCCAACGTAATTGACACTGAAACCGTAGTCGTGGAGAAACTGGTGCTGGACGCCTGGTCCCCTTGGGAGTATTCGGGCTGCGAATCTTAGAACGTTGCCGGGGTGTTCACCCACAAGAGCAAGGTCTCCTTCTCGCTGAAACTCTGCCAGTGGTGGGACTGCGCGCTTTCAAAGTACAGGCTGTCTCCTGCCTCTAGCGCGTAGTGCTCAATCTCATCGATCCAGACTTCGAGCTTGCCCTGAAGAACATAAATGAATTCCTCTCCTTCATGGCTGTAGGAGCCGCCACTGTCGGCACCGGGAGCTATCCGGAAGAGATGCGGTTCCATAACCCTCTTGCCAGAGGCAAGCAGTTCCATTTGTACACCGGGGTTGGGCACCAGGACCTTCCGCTCTCGTGCTCGCACCAGTCGGTGCGAGTCATCCTTGTCCGCAAAAAAAGCCAGGACGGTCGTCCCATAAAACCGCGCCAGCTTTTGCAGGGTGGCGATGGAGGCCCTGGAATACCCACGTTCCAAGGAGCTTAGGAAGCTGACACTCACTCCCGTTTTCTGGCCGACCTCGGCAAGAGTCAGGCCGTGTTCCCGCCGCAGTTCCAGTAGCCTTTGCGCGATCGCTTTCTGTTTATGCTTCGCCGCGGAAGGGGCCCGTTCATTTTCCCGTTTGCCCTGCAGGATGGCCACGATTCCGGCCGGATTGACGTGCTGTGTGGTTCTCAGATGCTTGATCTTCCTCAGCTTTTTCAGCGCCTCTCGGGAATAGAGGCGATAGCGACACTGGCTGCGAGCCGCCGTGATCAGGCCCATCCGCTCCCAGTTCCGCAGGGAAGAGGCACTGATCCCGAGCATGTGGGCCGCTTCACCGATCCGAAAATAAACGGCGGTCTTTTTCCCAGGCATGGTGGTGATACAGCGTTATTTTCGCCGGCTTCTATCTTACGACCAAATCCGAATCTACCGCAAATCTCACAACCTTAGCGAAAGGTTTTCTTGACAAACATTGCAGGAATTCTAGTACAGTTGTAGCATGACAATCGCGGTCGGGTCTGTCCGTGGACTGAATTCGATACTGGACTTTAGACCAACCAATTTGGGCAGTCGACCGCAGCTTTCGGCCCACGCGTGCTGCAATTGGGTTTGAAGATCATGTTCTGAGCTGATGCTTGGGGCGAGCGCGGACTGGCGGCCGCCTCCATTCCTAGAGGACAAAAAGACGTGACCACAATCAACCTTCAGACGGAGATACCCGGACCGCACTCGGTGCGCTGGGGAGAGCGGCAACAGAATGCTGTACCGCGAGGGACGCACTGGACTGCGCCAGTTTTCATCGCACGGGCTGAAGGCGCCGTCTTACACGATGTGGATGGAAATTCGTTTCTCGATTTTGCGGGCGGCATCGGTTGCATGAATGTCGGCCACTGCGCGCCCGCAGTCCGCCAGGCGGCACAGGAACAACTGGGACGTTTTAGCCATCTTTGCTTTGCGGTGACCCCGTACGATGCCTACGTTCGGCTGGCGGAAGAATTGAACCGGCGCACGCCGGGAAGTTTTCCGAAGAAGACCCTGCTGGTGAACAGCGGCGTCGAAGGCGTGGAAAACGCGGTAAAAATTGCCCGCGCTTATACTGGCCGTCCTGCGGTCATCGCCTTCGAAGATGCGTTCCATGGGCGGACACTCCTAGGAATGAGCCTTACGAGCAAGGTGCATCCGTACAAGGAGAGCTTCGGCCCGTTTGTTCCAGAGGTTTATCGGATCCCATACGGCTATTGCTATCGCTGCTCGTACTCACTTACCTATCCGCAGTGCGAAATCCACTGTGCTCACGCTCTGGAAGACGTGTTCCGGCGCACTGTCGACGCCAGCACCGTAGCCGCCGTGATCGTCGAACCGGTCCTTGGCGAGGGCGGTTTTGTGGCCCCGCCCCGTGAGTTCTTTCATGTGCTGCGTGAAGTTTGCACTCGGCACGGCATCTTGCTGGTCGCCGACGAAGTGCAGACCGGCTTCGGCCGCACGGG
>PLIC01000099.1 GCA_003139995.1 Candidatus Acidiflorens stordalenmirensis
GACGTTCGCCTTGGCGTGGGGCGAGCGGTCAAAGTTCGGGTGCGCTCCCGCGTGACAGGTCAGGCACTTGGCGTCAACCTCTTTGGCCGAGTGCTTCGCGGGATTGAATATCTTGGTTACGTCGCCGCCGCCCGCCACGTGCTCCGCACCGGGACCATGGCAGCCCTCACAACCTTGGTGCGAGGGGCCACCCTCCTTATTCAGTGTGGTCTTCCAGTGCGGCGTTTTCTCCCAGGCGTTGTAAATTTCCTCGTGACAGGTCTTGCAGGTCTCCGCTCCCACGTACTTGGAGTCTTCCGAAGAAGGCGCGCTGGCAGCGGGTGAGCTGGCGGATTGAGGGCTCGTCCCGGCAACCTGCTGGCGAGCCTGGGCTGGAGCAACGGCGACGACGAAAAGACATAGGACCGGGAACAGAAAAACTCGAGCGGCCCTGGAGTTTGCTGGCATTAACATTCGCACGCCCCCTCTCGACACCTGCGGTTTGTCACGAAAAGGTTTGAAGTCGCCCCGACTTCATTTCATCAACGAGGCCCGCCACTTGCGGGAACTACCTTGAATACGGCCTCTTTCGCCGCGTTTCCAAACGTGTCATACGTCTTCACGATGTCGTCCATCGCGACGCGGCATTTGTAGTCGCCGGCTCGAGTTTCGCGGCTGTCACTAATATTTCCGCGGAGATCTTCTCGAAAAGACAACAATCCTACCGCGACTCACAATGCCGCAACTGTTCAATATTGCACACGTTTCGAAAATCAACGAGCGGATCGTATTGAAGATCGCTCGCGGCTGTCTGTGACGATTGAACTGAAAAAATGTGATGAAATCAAGAGCCAAGGCTGTGGAAAAGAGCCTGCCAGTTGTCGATCAGGGGAGGGGCAATCCGCACGATGGCATCGCCTGGATACTGGATGTGATGTGGCGGAGGTCAAGGTGCTGCGCGATGGGCAGCCGTTTACGGCGCCGGTCAAGCTCGAACCGCGCGAATAGGAGGGGGCCGTCAGCGGCCGGCTTCGAAGCGGTAGCCAATTCCGCGCAGCGTTTTCAAATAGCGGGGATGCCGTGGTTCGCGTTCGATTTTCTCCCGCAGACGCCGCACAAAGACGTCAATCGAGCGCGGGGTCACGAAAGAGCCTTCTTTCCACACGGCGTCAAGCAATTGATCGCGGGTAAAGACGCGTCCCCGGTGCCGGGCCAGATACTCGAGGAGCCGGAACTCGCGGACCGTGGTGAGTACCGTCCTGCCCTCGACGCGTACGGTCATCGAAGCGATATCAATCTCCAAATCGCCCAACTGAATAATTTCGCGACTGGGGGCATCGGGCTGAACGCGGAGAACGTTGCGGACGCGCGCAATCAGCTCACGGGGACTGAAGGGTTTGGTGATGTATCCGTCTCCGCCGGCGTCGAAGGCCTGGAGGCGGTCCGGTTCCTGAGTTCTGGCGGAAAGAAAAATGACGGGAGTCTTGCCCAATCGTTCGTGCTGGCGGATCTGGCGGCAGAGATCGAAGCCGCTGATGCCGGGCAACATGATATCGAGAAGAAACAGCGCCGGTTGCGCCATGGCGGCCATGGGAACCACTGGCGCCCCGGAGAAGAATGTGGAGACCTCGTATCCGGCGGTGCGCAGGTTATGTTCGATCAGGTGAGACACATCGGGATCGTCTTCCACGACGTAGATCAGATCGGGGCAACGCGGTTTGTCTGCCGCCTCCAAAGGTTCCATGGCCAGAAGGAGAGCCTCGCACGCTCTCGAAGAGCTTTGCTTAGAAAGAGCTTTGCTTGGATAGTCCCCAACTCACACTAGAGGGACTGTGTTGCAGCAATGTTGCTGCAGTGTTAAAGCAGAGTTAATTTGATCGGGGCCGGTACACTGCGCATCCGATCGCGAACCCTGCTGCATACTCTTGCCTGCGCTTTGCTCGCGCTCGGCCTGCGCGTTACACTGCCAGATATGAATACAGCGAACCAACCGAATGTGAAGTTCGTGCAAACGCCTGATTACCGCGAGACTTACTCCAACAGCGTGCAGATCCGGGTGAATGTCTGGGATTTCCTCCTCGTTTTCGGGACGATGCAGCAAAGTTCGGAGACGCAGGTGGAACTGCGAAACTTCCAGGGGATTTATCTCAGCCCGCAACAGGCCAAGGCACTCATGGCGCTCTTGCAGCAGAACGTGGCGAACTACGAGGCCGCGTTCGGCGAGATCAGACTTGAACCACGCGCTCCGGGCGGACCCGTTCACTAATGGCTGCGCGGCTGGCGGCGCAGTCCGGCAAGAAAACAAGATCTCACCCGGCATCTTCCGCATGGGCGCAGGAGTTCCTTCTGTTCGCGCTGTTCTTTGCCGGATTGATGCTTCTGCACGCGCCACTTCTGCGCCTTCCATATTTTTGGGATGAGGCGGGCTATTACGTTCCAGTCGCGCGCGATCTATTTCTAACCGGCTCGCCGATTCCGCAGTCCACGCCGTCGAATGCGCATCCTCCGCTGGTGATGGCGTGGCTGGCGTTGGCCTGGCGCGTCTTCGGATACTCCACATTGGTCACGCGCACGGCCATGCTGGCGCTGAGCGCGTTCTCGCTGCTGGGACTGTTTCGGCTTTCGCGAACCGCTGCCAATCTGTCCGTGGCGTGGGCGACAACGGCATTAGTGGCGGTTTTTCCCGTGTACTTCACGCAGAGCTCCCTGGCGCAGGTGGACTTGCCCGCCGCGGGATTTACGTTCTGGGCGCTGGCCGCTTATGTAGAAGACCGTCCGTGGAAGCAAGTGCTCTGGTTCTCAGCGGCGGCGCTGGCGAAAGAGACTGCGGTCCTCGCTCCGCTGGCGCTGTTTGGCTGGGAACTGCTCGGTTATTTCATTCGGCCAAGTTCGAAAGAAAGCTCGAAAGAAACTCGCTGGAAAGAAATTCTTCCACCCGTGGGCAGGCGCACGCACGCGCTTTATCTGCTGCTTCCGGTCGTGCCGCTGGCAGGCTGGTATGCCTACCATTACTCGAAGACGGGCTTCCTCTTGGGCAACCCCGAATTTTTTCGCTACAACGTTGCCGCCACGCTCAATCCTCTGCGCGTCCCGCTGGCTCTGGGAATGAGGCTCTGGCAACTCTTCGGATACTTCGGTCTCTATCTGCTAACGCTGGCGGGATTGTTGGCCATGCTTCGTCCGCCCCAGTTAGAAGGAAAGACAGAAAAGAAGATAGACGCCGGCGTTGCTCGTCCACGCATTTCACTTTCGACACAGGCCGCATTTCTTTGCGTGGTGCTCGCCTATCTGGCTTTTATGTCGGCGGTGGGCGGAGCGGTGCTGGCTCGCTATATGTTGCCGGTCGTCCCACTTGTGATTCTCGTGCTGGTCTCAACTCTCTGGCGGCGCGCGCGGTATTGGAAATTAATTGTGGGAGCGGTCGCAATTGCATTCGTCGTCGGCCTCTTCAGCAATCCGCCGTATGGATTTTCCCTCGAAGATAATCTGGCCTATCGCGATTACATCGTGCTGCATGAGGAAGCGAGCCGCTTCCTGACGATGCGCTATCCCGGCGAGCGCGTTCTAACCGCATGGCCCGCGTCCGACGAACTTACGCGGCCCTGGCTCGGCTATATTAGTGCCAATGCCAGCCAGCCTTTCCGCGTGGCGCGCATCGAAGACTTCTCCGTCTCCCAGATCGATGTAGCTGCCCGCGCTCGCGAGCGCTTCGACGTGGCGCTAGTCTTCTCCACGAAATACCAGCCGCCTCATCCGCTGTTTGGAATTGACAATTGGGAAGCCTGGCAGCGCATCAAGGAAAAGTTTTTCGGCTACCATCGCGACTTACTGCCGGAAGATATTGCCCAACGTCTAGGCGGAACGATCGCCTATCATAAAGAGCGAAACGGGCAATGGGTCGCGGTGATTGCGATAGAGCGGGAACAGGATGCGAGAGTTCCTGGAAGCGGCCCGGCGGGGCGAAGCCTTTCACATCCTCATCAAATGGCAGGAATGCGTCTTGACCACGACCCAGACGGGCTTGCCCGCGCCCAGTTGGAGAGCGTCGCGCGCCGCCAGCGTTAAATGCACCTCGAATTCCGTGCCGCCGCAATCCACCGTCGCCGCGACGATGACGTCTCTCTGCTCGAGTTGCCGGATCGTTCCCGGCAAAATGTTACGAGCACTTAGTCCGCGCGGATGCTCCGTGGCCAGCAGCAGATCACCGGCGCGAACGCCCACGCGCAGACGCGAACCAACATCGGCGCGAACCAGCGGCGTTTCCAACTCGACCACACCGCTCCCCAAGCGGCAAGTCATCGTCCCGCGATCTTCGTGCAGCGCCAGCACGGTGGCGTCGAAAATGTTTTCGAATCCTGAAAGTTGCGCGACGGTTTCCAGCCGCGGAGCGCGCATGACTTCATGCGGCAGCCCTTGCGCCACGATGCTTCCGGCGTCAAGCACGATGACCTCGTCGCCGAGGGCAAACACCTCCTCGCCATTATGCGTGACGAAGAGAATCGGGACGCGGTGATGCTGGTTCCACCGGCGCAAATCTCCGACAAGAGACGACTTCGTTGGACGATCCAGCGCAGCCAGTGGCTCATCGAGCAGCAGCGCGCGCGGTTCGGTCACGAGCGCGCGAGCCAGGGCGACGCGTTGGCGCTCGCCTCCGGAAATTTGTGCTGGCCGCCGGTCGCGCAAGTGCTCGATGCGGAACGCGGCGAGCATTTCGCGGCTGCGCGTTCGCCGCTCCGCCGCGCTGAGCGCGCGAAGGCCGTAGGCAACGTTTTGTTCGGCGGTCAGGTGAGGGAAGAGTGCCAGGTCCTGATGTACGTACCCGATGCGCCGCTTCCAGGCGGCGAGGTTGCGTTTCTTCTCCGAGTCGTATAGGTCTTCACCGCCAATGGCGATGCGCCCGTCGTCCGGATTGGCCAGTCCGGAAATGCAATCCAGCAGCGTGGTTTTTCCCGCGCCCGAAGCGCCGAAGACAATCGTAAAACCGGCAAGCGCGCGGAAGTGGACATTCAGGTTGAAGCTGCCCTCGGGATTTGCAAAGCGCTTGCGGATGCGGACTTCGAGTTCGGAAGAGATTGGCTGTGTCGATGTTTGTAGTGCGGCTTGTGACGCGGGAGCAGTCTTCACCGCCATGGACCCACCGCCCATGGACGCCGGTTCAAGCCGTACCGGTTCAAGCCGAAAACGACCGACAACACAATGAATGAGATAATCAGCAGCAGCAGTGCCGTCTGATTCGCACTGGAATAATTTGCGGTCTGCACCTGATCGTAAATATCAATCGAGATGGTGCGCGTCACGCCGGGAATGTTACCTCCCACCATGAGCACAACTCCAAACTCGCCCAGCGTGTGCGCGAAGCTGAGCGCAAATCCCGTGACCAGCCCCGTTTTTGAGAGGGGAAGTACGATGCGGAGAAAGGTCTGCACCGGCGAATGGCCAAGCGAGGCCGAGGCGCGAAGCAGTTTGGAATCGACCGCGCCGAAAGACGCCGCGAACGGTTGCACTGCAAATGGCAAACTGTACAACAACGACCCGATCACCAGCCCTTCGAAAGTGAAGGCCAGGGTGTGGCCGGTGAGCGACTCCCACCAGCGGCCGAGCGGGCTCCGCGAACCGAGCGCCACCAGGACATAGAAACCGAGTACAGTCGGCGGCAGGACGATGGGAAGCGCGACTGCGGCTTCGACCAGGAATTTCCAGCGCCAGCGCGAGTAAGTTACCCAGTAAGCGATGGGAATCCCGATAGCGATCAGCAGCGTCGAGACGATGGCCGCCAGACGAACTGTCAACCAGAACGCCTCCCAGTTCATTTCAACGTTTCTCCATGTAGATGCTTCTCCATCTCAACGCTTCTCCGCGGGCAGGCTGAAACCATAAGTAGAGAGCAGGGAAGCAGCCTCGGGGCTGCGCAAAAATTCCAGGAATCGGCGAGCCGCATCCGGCTGTTTTGATCTTGAGAGCACGACGGCCGCCTGGTTCAACGTGGGATAAGCATCGAGCGGGACCGTCCAATAGCGGCCTTTATCTTTCAGCGCGGGCGCGAGCGCATGGGAGAGCGCGATCAGTCCCGCCTGAGCGTTGCCCGATTCGACAAACTGCGCCGCCTGCGACACATTTTCTCCCAGGACAAGGCGGCTCGAAACCCGATCGTAAATTCCGAAGTGCCGCAACGCGGCCTCGGCTGCGCGCCCATACGGCGCGTGCGCGGGATTCGCAATCGAAATTTTCTTGACCGAAGGATCGAGCAAAGCTTTCATGCCGAGCTTCGATAAGTCGAGCGGCGAGTCGGCGGGCACCCACAGCACCAACCGGCCGATCGCATAACGGCAGAGCGTGGTTTTCAACGCCAGCCCCTCGGCGATCAACTGTTGCGGATAGTCTTCATCGGCCGACAGGAAGGCATCGAACGGCGCGCCGTTTCGTATCTGATTGGTCAGATTGCCCGACGATCCGAATGACAGCTTCACCGTTAGCCCCGTCTTCTGCGCGTAAGCTGCGACGAGTTGCGGAAGAGCCGCGCTCATATCCGCCGCCGCGGCCACGACAATCTCCTGGGCGGTTGCGAAAGCTCCTGTCGACAGGAGAAGTAGCGCCAGCAATTTGCTCATCGCAGATGTTCCGGGCCTTTCGTTGGGATTGCCCTTAGATCGAATTACAACGTTTCCAGTTATACCAGTTTCGTCTTCGGCAGCGGAAGCTCCTGCACCGGCGCGCCCGTCATATAATCGTGTGTCAATCGTGTTCATTGCAGGAGGAATTTTGGCCTACGACGATCTGCGGGACTGGATCAAAGCACTCGACCGAGCCGGCGAACTGAAGCGTATCCGCACGGAAGCGGACCCGATTTTGGAGATTACGGAAATTGCCGATCGGGTTTCGAAAAGCAGGAACAAAGACCGGCAGGGAACCATCGGCGGAAAAGCGCTGCTGTTCGAGAACCTGAAGGGCTATCCCGGCGCGCAACTTCTCATCAACCAGTTCGGATCAGCCCGCCGCATGCGGCTCGCGCTCGAAGTGGATGCGCTGGATGAAATCGCCGAGCGCATCCGCGGCTTCATGGACGTGAAGTCTCCGCAAGGCTTGCTCGACAAGGTGAAGATGCTGCCCATGCTCGCCGAGGTGGGCAAGTTTTTTCCAAAGACCGTCGCGACGGGCCCATGTAAAGAAGTGATCAAGCGTGACAATTTCTCGTTGCTCGATTTCCCCATCCTCAAATGCTGGCCAAAAGATGGCGGACGGTTCATTACGCTGCCCTGCGTGATCACGCGCGATCCGAAGACAGGGAAGCGCAACGTCGGCATGTATCGCATGCAGATCTATGACGAGCGCACGGCCGGCATGCACTGGCAGCGGCAGAAAGTCGCGGCGGAACATTACCGCGACCGCATGCGTCAATCCGTCGAGCACGACGGAGGAGCAGGCGCCAACGCCCGTGCGTCGGTCGACATCATGGCTCGCTCATCGGGAGGCGCAATGCTGGCCCCCGGCGACCGCCCCTCCGGCAGGATGGACGTCGCTGTCGCCATCGGCACGGAACCGGCGGTTACCTTCTCCGCCATCGTGCCCGCGCCGCCGGATGTCGAGGAATTCATCGTCGCTGGATTTCTACGGCAGAAGCCGGTCGAGCTGGTGAAGTGCGAGACCGTCGACCTCGAAGTTCCAGCCGACGCCGAGATCGTGCTCGAAGGCTACGTCAATCTCGAGGAACTCCGCACCGAAGGCCCCTTCGGCGACCACACCGGCTTCTACTCGCTCGAAGATCAGTATCCGGTGTTTCACGTTACCTGCATCACGCACCGCAAAAACCCGATCTACGCTGCCACCATCGTCGGCAAGCCGCCGCAAGAAGATGCCTGGATGGGCAAGGCAGTCGAGCGCATCTTCCTGCCGCTGATGAAGCTGACCATCCCCGAACTGGTGGACATTAACCTGCCCATCGAAGGCGTGTTCCACAACCTGATGCTCGTCTCCATCCGCAAATCGTATCCCGGACAGGCGCGCAAGGTTATGAACGCTATCTGGTCGCTGGGCCAGGCGATGTTCACCAAGTGCATCGTCGTGGTCGATGAAGATGTGGACGTGCAGGATATCGCCGAAGTTACCTTGAACGTCCTCAACAACATCGATCCCGAGCGCGACATCCAGTTCACGATGGGCCCAGTCGATTCGCTCGACCACGCCTCGCGCCTGCCGGACTACGGCTCGAAGATGGGAATCGACGCCACGCGCAAGTGGTCGACCGAGGGATTTGGCCGTCCCTGGCCGGACGAGATCGTGATGGACGCGAAAACCCGGGCGCTGGTGGATGGCAAGTGGAAGGCGCTGGCAAAGGAGTTGGGTCTCGAGTAAGAGCGAGCTCGTGGATGGTTTGTTGTTTGGGGTAGTTGGTGCAAACGCCTCATTGCATGACTGAAACAGCTAAGAGGGGAAATCGTTCTTCACATCTTTATTCTGTGCGAAGCCCTGAATTCCTTGTATTCAGTCCACGTCACGTTACTGTACCACAAGTCTTTCTGTCCCTGCACCTTGGCAGTAATCCTTTCCCTAATCGGCAACAGGATAGGTGCCTTTATCCCTTCCAACTTAGTCCAGTCATAGTAGATGACTGTCTGGAGAAACTGGGTTAAACAGTCCTCAGGCGGGCGCATTTCAGTGAATACGGACAACACATTGAAGTCCGTGTCTGTTAGAATCTGTTCAAAGCACGCAACCGAACCTTTCCAGACTGGGCGCCCGCCGCCGAAAAGCGGAATTCCTCCTTGCGAATACTCTTCGTAATAACAGCGGTCGTCCTCGACGGCGGACTTAAAACTGAACAGATAGTGGCCATTCACTACGCCTTGGAATATCCAAGAGTTATCGGCTATTTCGCCCAGCGTGTCCAACCAGTCGGCTTGCGTCCAGATACCGTGCTTCTGTATCGGGAAAAATGTCGTTGGCTTACCAAGTTTGTCTTTCCTCTTTAGCTCTCGATAGGTCTGCTGGCCTTCAACGCTAGACAACTCATGGCATAGAGGCTTCTGGGTCCCCTGCACTAAGCACTGCTTGGCAATAAAGTTGACCATTAGATTGGCTGCAGCCTCCGCTTTGGCGCGCAACTTGGCGACTGGGTCGGGCACATCGCTGGGATTTGCTGATAGTTCGGGTATTACCGGCGACGTGCCATCCGGCAAGTCGTTGTCCTGGTACAGCACAAAAGACGCTTCCAGTGGCCTCGGCTCTTCCTCTGGTATGTCATTAAAGACAACGGACCCAAGGCATGGGTCTAACCTCAGTAACGCTCTCGCAATAGTCCTAACGGGAAGAGCGACGGACGCTGTCAAATCGCCGGTTTTGGATTTTATCGCACCGGTAAGTATAATCATTCCGAGCAGGTTTCCCCGCTGGTCAAGCACGGCACTCCCGCTACGTCCGGGTTTCAGGTTAATGTCGAGCACCAGGTTCTCTTGCAGCTGTGCTTTTCCCATTATCAAAGGCACGTTTGCGCCGATTATATGCGCTTCTGTCGTTTCGAATTTGTTCTCGTAGTAGCCAGCAACTTCGACTTTTTGTCCCACGTAGAATTGATATGAATAGGGGACACCCGACTTGTGATGAACGGGCTTCTTCGTATAGACGAATGACACGTCATTCGCGATATTGTAAGACAACGTTTTCTTCCCCGCAGGAACGTCGGTCTTATTAGAATCGCTATCGTTGGCAAGCGATAATACCTTTGTGGTGCGCCGGCCAACGACTCCTAAGTTCGCTCTGCCTAATGCCATTTGGATGTGGTACGCCGTGGCAACGACGGAACAGCGCTCGTCGATACAAATTCCATTACCTTCCACCTCTTGAAATCTTAGGGGGATTGACAAGTGAACGGTGCGACGCTCAACGCCAACAACGTGGTCTTGCACGTTGGTGGCGGCGCACAAACTACTTAGGAAAAACACCGTTGATAATACTCTGAATGAAAGCTCCATGGCGCAGACTCCGTGTCACGTGTGTGGAATTGAAGGTGACGGTCTACCATGTGCTACTGTCTTGCCAAGGCTCACTACTTATCAAATTAAGGCAGCCAGTTAGCCTGCTTTGACTCGCAAGCTCATAAATGACGGTGATATTTGTATGCACGGCGTGCTCAAGCTTGCCGATTTGATCTCCACACAGACGCACTTGCAAAAGGGCGGGTTCTCTTGGGGCCACGTCAGTGCTGAACTCGAGAATGTGAATAACGGTTATAGGCTTGGCGTTTTCGTATCTGGCGGAAATATCGGCGAGCGAGCCAATGACAACTCGTTCCGTCTTGACCTGCGTAAAGGTGGGCACCTCGATCTTGGAGGCAGCCAGATGAGCAAAGGAGCTAACTGACAAGGCTAGCGCGAGAATAAGAAACGAAAGCGAACGCATAGGATTGCTCGTTAGCGGCAAATGGTCAGTGACGCGGTCAAGTGATATATCGGCGTGTCTACGTGAAAACTTGAGTCTCTTTCATTGCGTCCCTATCCAGTCCAGCGCCCCAGTGCACGTCGCCGTTTCCACCCGAAGGACTCCACAGCCCTTCATCCGTTAGTACCCGGCAGGTTGCGTGACCAGTTTTTAGGGAGGGATCTACGCTGTGGTCGGACTCGCTGCTTCCCTCCATGGGAGCGTTGAGGGCGGAAAGCAATCGCGATCCAACGACAACCCTGGCAGGCCGCGCTATAGAAGTTCGCCTTTGAGGCTTTTGCCAATTTGTGTTCTCATATTCGTATCGACGCGGGCCGTGGGGGCTCGCGCGCACGCTTTAACCTCAATCTCATCCTCGAGGAGAAGAATTATGAAAAAAGTCAGGTACATTCCCAAGGGATACAATTCGGTTACGCCGTACCTTGTCGTCAAGGGCGCGGCCCAAGCGATCGAGTACTACAAGAAGGTTTTCGGAGCGACCGAAATCTTGCGTATGGCTGGGCCGGACGGGCGGGTGGGCCATGCCGAACTGCAAGTTGGAAGCTCGCGGATCATGCTGGCCGACGAAAATCCTCAGATGGGCTACCGCAGCGCTGAGAGCATTGGCGCGTCTCCGGTGAGCCTGCTCGTGTACATCCGCGACTGTGACAAAGTTGTCGAGAGGGCGGTCGCGGGGGGAGCGAAACTTCTCAAGCCGGTCCAGGACCAGTTCTACGGCGATCGCTCCGGCTTCATCCAGGACCCGTTCGGGCATCAATGGGGCATCGCGACTCACATTGAAGACGTGTCGCCGGAAGAGATGGACGAGCGCGCGAAGAAGGCGATGCAGGCGGCTTGAGAACAGCTATTGGCTCTTAGCTCTTGGCTCGACCGAAGTTGGATTTAGCTAAAGGCCAAGAGCTGACGGCTAAGAGCCGGATGGTAGTGTCCGCGCTGGCCGTGTGCATTCCTACAAATGCAGTTACAACCTTAGAAAGGACACTCTTATGCTCTCCGCTGGCAATCCCTTTCCAAATTTTTCGCTCCCCAATCAAGACGGCAAAACCACTAAACTCTCCGATTTCGCCGGACACTGGCTCGTCGTTTACTTCTATCCGAAAGACGACACGCCGGGCTGCACCCTTCAGGGCAAGTCGTTTACCGCGACCAAGGACGATTTCGCCGCTGCCGGGATCAAAGTCATCGGCGTTAGTGCCGACGACGTTGCCTCGCACAAGAACTTCTGCAACAAGTTCGCCTTTACCATCGATCTGCTCGCCGACACCGGCGCCAACCTGATGAAGTCGCTCGGCATCGGACAGGCGGAGTGGAAAGGGATGAAGTTCTGGGAGCGCACCAGTTTTGTGGTTGATCCGAAGGGTGTGATCCGCAAGGTGTATGAGAAAGTGAACCCGGAAGGCCACGAGAGGGTGCTGCTCGCCGACATCGAGAATTTGAAGGAGAAGGCGGCCTGACGGCGGTAGTTCAACGAACCACTGTAGAGACGCGGCTTGCCGCGTCTCGGATGGCCGACGATCTCATGTTGTGCGCAGCGGCCACCCTCAGCGGCTGAAGCCGGAGTCGAAAAACGGTCAGTCATCGCAGCGCTGAAGCGCTGCGCCACCCAAAATCAGGCGCGAGATCAGGGTTTTTCAGCAGCTTGAGCCGCGTTTCTACAGGGGTGTCTGCTATTCCGCCAACGGGTCTGTGGCGAACCGCGATGCGCCGCTGCTGTTGGTCCACGCCAAGCGCAGCGTTCCAGCCAACCCCTCGGACATCACCGAGGGCAGGATCTGGTACAGCCGGGAGCGCAAATCGCGGTAGCCTTGAATCCCGGCAAAAAGGTCGCTCATTAGTTCGCGGAAACTGGCGCTTTGCGCGGTTAGAGAAACCATCCGCTCCAGAACGCTGTCCCCGAAAACCTGTCCGCGGTAGAAGCGCTCGGAAACGCGCGCGGCCAGCCTCAACTCGGGAAGCAACTCTTCTTCGAGGAGAACACGGTAGTCGTCAGGCCGTCCGGCCAACAACGCGTCGGCGCACAACTCCGCGGATCGAAGCGCGTAGTAGAGACCCTCTCCGGTGATCGGGTCCACCAAGCCAGCGCTATCGCCGATCATGGCCCAACCTTCCCCGCGGACCTCGAGCGTTTCGAAAGTCTGAGCACGAAAGGAGGGAAGGATGTGCGAGTAAAAGCGGGCGCCGTCTAAATGGAAACCGCTCTCTTCGAGCCACTGTTCTTCGAGCCAACGCTCCAGTCTGCGGCGCAACTCGGAGGCCGAGGTCTCACCCATCTTGCCCGCGATCCCAGCGGAAACATGATCGGCGCGAGGGAAGACCCAGATGTAGCCGGTGATCCCCTTCAAAAATTGAATCTGCATCAGAGAACTGCGGCCGGGGATGAAGTAGCCCGCGGTGACCATCAGATCGCTCGGAGAAATCGGCGAGAGGAACTGGGAGCGGAACGGATTGCGCGCGCCCGCCGCGAGGATCAAGTAGGACGCTCGGTATTCGCGCTGGGGCGTGATCACTTGCCAGTCTCCGGCGGTTCGCGCAATCCGCGTGACGCGTTCCTGTCTTACTTCAACGCGCACATCGACGCCGGCGCGGCGGGCCCGCTCCAGCAACAACCCATTCAGCGCCAGGCGCGAGAAGATCGCGACCGGGTACTGCATGTGGAAGCGTACCCGCTGCCCCGACGGGCTGATCAACTCGCAGTGTTCAACGGGATTCGAATCGCTCCCGGCATCCGCCAGAAACGGATACTGCTGCAAAGCTTTGTGCGTGAGCCCGCCGCCGCAGGGCTTCTCCCAGGCAAGTTTTTCGTCAAAGAGAAGGACGTCTCTGCCGCCCGCCGCAAGCAGCGCGCCGGCCAGAGCGCCCGCGGGACCGCCTCCGACAATCGCGATGGGATGCCGCGCAGTCATTTTACGATCACGGATTTTGGCGCGCAGGAGAGAGGCTCGCCAGCGGGCGGCAACACTCCGCCGCTGTTCTTGCGAGTTCTCCCCAAGTCGGGGTTGGCAAGGGCTCCCGCGTGTTCGCGAGCTTGCCGGTTACTGCAGCGTGGTGGTGTTGCTCAGCCCCTGATAAATGAACAATCCCGCAATGACCAGGATCATGGCCCCAGACAAGGCGCCGAGCACCTTGACGATAGGTGTGATCTTTTTCATCTTGTCCAGAACTTCCACGTGATCCTTATGCATCTGGG
Source organism: Candidatus Acidiflorens stordalenmirensis (assembly GCA_003139995.1). Taxonomy (GTDB): domain Bacteria; phylum Acidobacteriota; class Terriglobia; order Terriglobales; family Acidobacteriaceae; genus Acidiflorens; species Acidiflorens stordalenmirensis. The sequence continues at coordinate 13,598 of PLIC01000099.1, forward strand.
ATTCGGTTTCATGGAGGTCGATGGAATCGTCCTCGTGCATGGTGAGTGTGCTGCGATAGATCAGGAGGACAATAAGAACCCCCGTCAAAATACCCCATACGATAAGCAGCCCTAACATCGGAGACATATGCCACCTCGGAGCTGAGATCGAGCCAATTCCCGAAGTTGCCTTAAGCCCCAGCGAAAACCGCGCTGCCATCCGCTGGCGTTCGGGTACGGCCCCCTACTGCGCATGATTATAGACCCCTTGGCAAGAGGGGGCTGCGACTTCTTGCCTACCCGAAGCATCTAAACTCCAGGTTTGGGAAGTAGGGCCGGCTCCTGAAAAGCCTTGCCGGGCCAGTTTCAACGTTTGTTATAATAAGAAATTACAAGGAGATAAAACAGATGGCGACCACCTCCGCACCCGATGTACAGCCCAAAACTGCACCAGTCCTGACCCCCGCCGCGATTGCCAAGGTCAAAGAGATCATGGCCTTGCAGACACCGGTCCCGGCCGGATTGCGGTTGTCCGTAGTCGGCGGCGGTTGCTCCGGCTTTCAATACTCGATGGCCTTCGAGAACGGCGCCGGCATGATGGATAAGGTTTTCGACTTTGACGGTTTGAAGGTTTACGTGGATGCTACTTCCCTGATGTATCTTGGCGGGGCGCATGTCGACTACGTCGAGACCCTGGAAGGCGCCGGGTTCAAGTTCGAGAACCCGAATGTGAAAAGTACCTGCGGCTGCGGCTCCTCGTTCAACGTTTAAGCTTTGACATTCGATGCACGACGTTTAAATATTTCTGGCTTTACGTCAAGCCCCGCTTTCGATGCGGGGCTTTTCTGTTGCTGGGATATTGCTGGGGACGTGAGATCTAGTTTTGCGGTGACGTCGGGCTTGGGTTTTGCTGACTCTGCGCCGGAACGTTTTGAGGCTGGCCGACGTTCAGACCGAGTCCTTGTCCTTGCCCCGGCATGCCACCGACTTGCCCGGGAGCGACGCCGCCGATGCCGCCTATCCCAGTTTGCACACCCGGGTTCACCGGCCCGGTCAGAAGGCCGCCGCGGTCGGCCATCGGCACGTAAATAAAGAGCCAGTCGTTGTAGTGGTTCTTACCGTAGAACACGCGAATGCTCTTCGCTTTGCTCGTACTGGCAACCCCGAGTATCGGCCCCCCGCCGAATGTGGGCCCGTTGAAGCCGGAACCGGAATTGGAACGTGCATTGGAATTCGAAGACGACGATCCAGACGAATTCGAATTTCCCTCCGTATCCGACGGATTGCCAGAAGAAGAGCTGCCGGAAGAAGAGTTGCCGGAAGATGTGTCGCCGGAATCGCCACTCGGAGGATTCTGCGCGCCCGCGTTACCTGTCGGTTGAAGGCCACCCGGTTGCACTCCAACGCCGCCAAACCCGCCTTGCATCCCGCCGAACCCACCCTGCGCCCCGCCGAATCCCCCTTGTCCCTGCAGTCCACCTTGTCCCGGGAGCAGACTTTGCCCGGGCGTTTGTCCAAATACCCCGCCGTTTAAGCTGATGTCCTGCTGATGCAGGAGTTTGAAGTCCCTCTCTTTGCCCGTGGCCGGATCTCTGTTCATCGGATCCGTATAGCGCTTGCGGAGGTAACGGATGTTGTTGGTGTTCTCCAGTTGCGCGATGCTCAATGGATAGCTGCCATTCTTCTTGTAGAAGTGTTGAATCGCGCGCATGTACGCGGTGCCGCGGTGTCGGAGTTCCTGTTCGCGGTCGCGCTTGATCTGCTGGCCAATCTCGGGGAGCACGGCGAGCAGCGCAATCGTGATGAGCGCAAGCGCCAGCATCAGCGTGATCATCATGTAACCGCGCTGGGGAATTTGCAATTTGCGATTTGTAATTTGGTAATTTGGCGATCTCAAACCACGATGCCGTCGCATAAACGTTCACTCGCCTGCAAAATTACAAATCGCAATTACCAATTACCAATCGGCTATGGCCTTTATCCTGGAGATCCTTGAACCAGGGGCAGGCTCTGCCGGTTGTTGTTGAGCACATCTTCCACGTCCACCGCTGTTGGCGAGATGTGTAAGACGCGATAGCGCCGGTCGACGACGTCGCCCTCAGCGGCAATAAAAATATCCTCGCCCTGGGATAAAAACACCCTCTTCGTCTCGCCGGGCCGGTTGGCAAAGCCAAAAAACTTGAGTGTGATCGGAGGAGGCGGCGAAATTGGTGGAGGCATTCTAACGTCGCCAACCTCTTCGCGCGCGGTACCGTTTTTCCTGGGCGTTTCGATGGGCATGGATCCCGCGACAAAAATGTTTCTTCCGTTGCCTGCGTACTTGATTTCCTCGCTCTGGCTCAACAGATTCAGGTCAAGCGTAGGATCCAGCCGCGGCTCAGCCGCCGGCGCCACTCTTCCTGAAGCCGTGCGCCGCACGCCGGGCCGGGCGGCGGTCGAAGCCGGCTGCGCCACTGCCGGCGCCGCTGCCGGCGAGGAGGGCCAGAACTCGTAGCCCAGCATCAGCAGTGCGATCCCGCCCAACACTGCCAGCCAGATGACTTGCTTCCGGTTTTCGATTCCCAGTTTCACTCAGGCACCCGACCGCAGATAACTGTGCATCGTGATTTCCAGCTTGACCGGTCCCGAGCTTTCGCCCGCCAGGTCCACGCCATCCACCGTAAAAAACAGCTTCGATCGTTCCAGCGTGTTGATGAACCGCACCAGTTGCAGGTAGTTTCCGGAAAAACTTCCCTGGATTTCGACCGGAATGATGCCGGAGCTTTCCGCGTCCTCTTCCTTGTACCTTGCCTGCTGCATCTGGATGCCACTCTCCGACACCAGCTTGCCCAGTTCATTGGCCAGATCGGAATCGCTTGCGGCAAAGCGGTCCTTGTAAAACCCGGCGATCTGATCCTTGGCGAGCACGATTTTCTTGTCCATGCCGCGCAGCGGTTCCACCTCGCGGGTCTTCTTCGTCCGTTCGGCCTTGAGTTCGTTGATTTGGAACTGCCGCGAATCCGCCGAACCCACCAGCGGCGAGAACAGAACCGCCGCCGCCACCACATCGGCAGCCAGCATCGCCCCAATGGCAATTTTCAACTTGCGCCGCGACTTCCGAAAGTCCGGCATTACTTTCCGCTCCTGTCCGTCGAGTCGGGAACATAAATCGAGATCACCGAAGCGGCCACGCCCGTTCCGGCTTCCCCAGTCTGCCCCTCCGACACCAGTTGCGCTCCCTGAAAATGCTTCGAGCCTTCCATGCGATGGACCAATTCCACGGCTGCGGCGCGCGTGTCGCACGCCACTTTCATCTCCAGTTCCATCTGATTCTGATCGTTCAATTCCGGACGCAGCGAGACCACATGCAGGTTCGGGGGCATGACCCGTTCCAGATCTTCGAACACGCGCGTCCACGAGAATGCCTTGCGTTGAATCAGTCCATTCAAAAACTGCGACTGGTCCCGCGTGCTGCGATTGGCGGCCATGTCGAGGAAGGCCTGCGCCTTCGCCCGTTCGCTGTCGCGCTCCGCGATCTGTTCCTGGAGTTGCACAATGTCATGGCGATCTCTTCCGGCGTTGGTCCAGCCGCGCACCGCCAAGCCCAGAAGAAGCAGTGTCAACACGCCGAGCAGCCCCACTCCCAATCCCCAGCGCGTCCAGAATTCACGGGCATCTTCATACGGCCGGGTCGCGAGATTGATATCCAAACGCATATTGATGAAATCAAGAAAAGCCAAACCGCTATTCGCTATTCGTCCTTCGCTCGGAGCTTCTGCGCTTTAGCGAAAAGCGAACAGCGCTCTACGAAATCAAAGCTCCCACTACTCCCGCCATGCGCCAGCGCGGAACCGTCCCTGTCGTGGACCCGATCTGCGACTTCGCCACCAGTTCTTCAACTAGCGCGCCGGACTGGTTCTTCAGCGCCGGCGCGGCGACCCCCGCTTCCGGCAGCCCCGCCACATACACGCGCTCAATGTTCAGCTTGTAGGTGTCCTGGAAAAACACCACCGAGGGATAGACTTCCTCCGCCAGTTGATCGCCGGTGATGGTCACGCCCCGCACATTTTCGAGCGTCCTGACCAGCAGCAACTGTTCCCGATCGAGAATCGCGATGCCGATGGTGCGCGCATCCACCTTGACCACCAGGGTTGGCCGTTCCGCGTCCGCGCCTCCCAGCGCCGCCAGCATCGACGGCATCACCATGCCAGGGTTGTAGCCCGCGTCGCGAAACGCCGACTCATATTCCTCAAGAACCGTGTTCAGCACCACCGCCGCCACCGCCTGCACGCCTTTATCTGTCGACTGCGCGTGATACGAGATGCGGGCATTGGCGGGATCAAAAGGCAGCGACTTTTTCAGCCGGAAGCGGACCACCGCTTCGGCCTCATCACGCTTTGATGGCAGCGTTTCGAAATCCAGCAGGACTACGCGCACCGAAGTATCGGGCAGAATCGCGATCACGTCGCGGGACCGCGCGCCGACGCCGCCCAGCGCGCTTTCAATCGCCTGCCGGATCGCCGCGCCGTCCCGCAGATTCGCTTCCATCAAATCCGGTACTACCGTGCCCGGCGCCAGTTCCCGCGCCGACGCCATTTCCACCATCCGCCCCGTATCGGCCGCGCGGCCCGCCAAAACGCGGTCCGCCGCGATTTCGCAGGCGAGCGTCGGACGGCGAACGTGTTTGGAAGAGCTCTTCATTTGCGGATCGAAATTACCTCTGCTTCGGCACTCGGCTCTGGAATGGGTAACCGGTCTTCTTTTAGTCCATCCAGGTGAAACTCAATCGCTTCCTGGATCAAAGAGCGCACCTCGGCTCTGGTTCGGCCTGTGGTCACCACTCCCGGCAGGTCTGGAACGTAAGCCGCCCAGCCGGTCTCGGACTTCTCGTAAACGACAACGTAGTTCAAGGCTTCAACCCCGCTTGTTTGAGGACGCTGTTCAAAGTGCCCGGAGGAAAGTCGTCATTCGGATGCCCCGGCAATGTGACTCGTCCTGGCTTCATCGGATGCTTGTATTGCCGATGACTTCCACGCGTTTGTCTCAGATACCAGCCATCCCGCTCCAGCAACTTGATGATATCCCGTATTTTCATGAAGAGGACAGTTACCTCCGGGATGCCGGGATTGGACTAGCGGCCCTGCAGATGGTAACTACTCTCTGGTCCCCAGCCTCAGCGCATGGTCTCGATAAAGGTGACCTTGTTGATCTCTTTCAGGGTGGTGATTCCCCCACGCACCTTGTCCAGCGCCGACTCGCGCAGGAAGCGCATACCCTCTTCGCGGGCGGCTTTCCGAATCTCCGATGTCGGCCTCTTCTCCAGAATCATCTCGCGGATGCGGTCGGTCAAATCCAGAAGCTCATGGATCGCCGTCCGGCCCCGGAATCCCGTCCCCGCGCACTCGATGCAGCCCTGCCCCTCGTACAAAGGAACCTGCGACCACTGTGCCGGATCCAGACCGCTTGCCTCGAGCACGTCATTCGGATAATGCACGGCCGTCCGGCAGGAATCGCAAATGACCCTTACCAGCCGCTGCGCCAGAATACAGTTCAGCGCCGAGACAAAGTTGTAAGGCTCGACGCCCATATTCAGGAAGCGCCCCAGCACATCCACCACATTATTGGCGTGGACGGTCGTGAACACGAGGTGGCCCGTGAGCGCGGATTGGATGGCAATCTGGGCCGTTTCGTTGTCGCGAATTTCGCCCACCATGATCTTGTCCGGGTCGTGGCGCAGGATGGAACGCAGACCGCGAGCGAAGGTCAAACCCTTTTTTTCGTTGACCGGAATCTGCGTGATACCGCGCAGTTGATACTCGACCGGATCTTCAATGGTGATGATCTTGTCTTCGTCCGTCTTGATCTCGTTGACCGCGGCGTAGAGCGTCGTCGTTTTGCCGCTGCCCGTCGGCCCGGTCACCAGCACCATGCCGTACGGTTCCTTGATGTAGCCGCGGAAGCGGCGCAGGTCGTCTGCGTCGAACCCGACCACGTCGAGCGTGAGCTTCTTAAACTTCTCGCTCATCGACTCCTTGTCGAGCACGCGGAGCACGGCGTCTTCGCCGTGGATCGACGGCATGATGGAAACGCGGAAGTCGATGGCGCGGCCGTTGTACTTCACGCGAAAGCGGCCGTCCTGGGGCACGCGGCGCTCGGAAATGTCGAGCTCGCTCATCACCTTGATGCGCGANNCGCGAAATGATGGTCGAGTGGTGTTCTTTGCCGATGGGCGGCATGGCGTTGGTGAGCACGCCGTCGATTCGAAACTTGATGACCACCGAGTCGTCCCGCGTCTCGATGTGGATGTCGCTCGCCCGCCGCTGCAACGCCGTGAAAATCGTGGTGTCGACCAGACGGATGATGGGGCTCATGTCGCTGCCCGCGGTCGCCGTCAACTTGTCGATGGAGATGGTCTCGTCGTTCCCGGCTTCGTCCTCGCGGATCACGTCGAGCGTGAATCCCTCGCTCGCGTCCTCCAGCACGCGCTTGGACTGCTCGGTCTTCTTCAGAATGTCGGAGATCTGCTTGAGCGTCGAAACCTTGGTGACGATCCGCTTGCCGAGCAGCAGGCTGATCTCGTCGATCATCATCAACTGGCTGGGATCGGCAATTGCAATCGCCAACCGCCCGTCCGCCGTCTCGTCCAGGGGCACGAAGTTATAGCGGAACATCAGGTGCACGGGGATCTTCTCGAACAGATCGTGGTGTAACTGGAAATCGCTCAGATCGATGAATTCGCAACGGTAGCGCCGCGCGATATCCCGCGCGCGTTCCAGTTCGTCGGCAATCGGCGCCCGTTCCGGCGCCAGCTTCCCACCATTCCCGCCGTTTACCAGTACTGTTTTCTTGTCCGCCATGCCCATTCCAGTCTACAGCCTCTTTCCAAAGCCTCGTCCGCCAGCCCAGCGCCTCAGTGTATGCCCGCTCCCAAGGTAAAGATCGGCAGATACAAAGAGATCAAGATCCCACCGACAAAGACCGCCATGACGATCAGGATCATCGGCTCAATCAGCGCCATGGCTGCGCTCAGGGCCGTCTGCACATCCTCTTCGTAAAACTCCGCCACCGAACCCAGCATCGCCGGCAGCGCCCCGGTCGATTCGCCAACCTCCAACATTTCCACCGCGAGATCGGGAAACAGCTTTTGTGTCTCCAGACTATGCGCCAGGCTTTGTCCTTCTCTCACCCGCTCCGCTGCGGCGGTGATCCCGTTCAACATCTGCCGGCTGCTCATCGATTCACCGGCCGTTTCCATCGCCGGCACCAGAGGCAGACCGCCCTGCAGCAGCGTCGCCAGAATGCGCGAGAAATTCGCCACCTGGTACTTCAGCCGGATTTCCCCGACCAGCGGCAGCGACAGCAGAAACCGGTCAATGCGTTCGGCCCCCCGATCGCTCTGCTTCCACCGCAACAACAGAACAATTGCCGCCGCAGCGGCCAGCAGCACCAGCCACCCGTACTTCTGCGCGTTCAAACCGAGCGACAGCATGAACACCGTGATCGCCGGCAGTTGCGCTCCCAGGTTATTGAACAGGTCGGCGAACTGTGGCACCACGTAGGTGATCAGAAAAATCAGCATCACCGTCACCACCGAAACCAGCAGCGCCGGATACACCAGTGACACCAGAAGCTTCTTGCGGAAAGTCTGCACCATCCGCTGATACGCGATGTAGCGGCTCAGGACCTCTTCCATGTTGCCGCTCTTCTCCCCGGCCATCAGCGTGGTTGTGTACATCTTCGGAAACACTTGCTGGGCGGCAAACGCATCCGACAGCAACTCGCCGCCTCTTACGCGCTCGCGCACGTTTTCGAGCAACTGCAACAGAGACTTGTCCCGCTGCCGCTTGATCAAAAGATCCAGCGCCGTCAGGATCGGCAGTCCCGCCTTGATCAGCGTTAGAAACTGCTGGTTGAAGATCAGAAACGCGGACTGTCGCAGCTTGCCGCGCTTCCCGAACTGGCCTCCACCCGTGCTGAGTATGGTTCGGGGCTTGACCCAGTACACCAGGTACCCCTGCTGCGTGAACCGGTCGTGGATCTCGGCTTCGGAATGCCCGTGCTCCACCTGCTCCCGCAGATGGCCCTGTTCGTCGGCGACTTTGACCAGGAATTGTGCCATTCTCTTGTCGTCTGCTTCCGATGCTTCCGAGTTTCCGATTTCTGGTGTCGAATGTCTCAGATCAAGTGTAACATTATGTTCCCAAAGCGCTTACCGCAACCTGTCCATCTGTGTGGTACGCAAGTAACCGGGTCAAGAGCCGCTTTTTGTTGTTAAACCAGGACGTGAGCCAGAACCGGTCTACGGTCCCAATTCTCCTTCCACCGTCTCGACCCCAGGCGGAGGGGTGAACTGAAATCGGCTGTCGCTCAACTTCAGGTTCTCTTTCCAGCCCGCAAAGCGGAACTCCGTTGTCGCCCCGTCCGCCTCCATTAGTACGATGCGGACAATCTGGTCGGAGGGCGTGATCTCCAGTTGCACCTCGCTCACCTCGCCCGCCACGCTCTGCGGAACGACGCTCTGCGGAATCCCTCGCAAAAGGATGTTACCTGGGTCTAGAGGCGATTGATCCGCAGCTTTCGAAAGTCCTCGTAACTCATTCTCCAGCTTGGTCTTACCAAGCAAAAATGCCAGTGGCGACCGCAGGTCGTCCAGCTTCCGAAATGTCGTCTTCCTGAGTTGCCGCTCCGCCGGCAGGTAGAACCACACTTCTTGGCCGTCGCTGATAAACAACTTCTCTTTCGGAGAACGGTATTCCCACCGCATCTTGCGCGGCTTTTTCAACCAGAGCGTGCCCGATTCCACTCGCTCTGCGCCCTCGCCCCGATAGATTTCGGTGAAGTCCGATTGGAGACTGCGCAGGAGGTTGTAGTGGTCATCGACTGCCCGTGCCAACGGACGCACATCCTGCGCACGAGCGAACGAACTGAGGCACAGTCCGGCGACTGCCACCATCACCAGCCAGCGAGATATTCGATTCCTCACGTCGGATAGATTCCCCAATATCTGATTCTACCTTCAGACCGCTACCGCCTGTATGAAATGGAGATGAAATCACAGGTTTCAAGGTTGCAGGGTCTCAAAGTTTCAAGGTTGGCGGTAACGCTGGATTCGGTCTTTGAAACCTTGAGACCCTGCAACCTTGAAACTTGGTTCTGAGGTGAACACCGAGTATTGCTCCGTTCCGCCGACTCTCACCAGCGCACGCGATCCCGCCATGACGCTGTCCATCGCCGGGTTGTGATACACGATCCAAATCGTTCGCGGCGATAACTCCAAAAACCGCTCAAGATTTCGAATCACCCGCCGCAATCCCGCCTCGGGCAGCGGATTGAACAAATACAATACCAGCGGCGCTTCCGGAAAGACGAACTCACTGGCATCGGCGTAGACCACCTCGATCTGTGCGCAGCGTTGCGTCGGGCTCCGATAATCGCGTATGTTCTGCTGCGCCATGCGATGCAGTTCGGCGATCGACTCCACTCCCACAATCCTCCTAAACGGATACTCCGACGCCATCAGCAGCGTCCGTCCCTAGCCGGAACCGAGATCGACGAAGGTGAATTGATCGAACTCGATGGGCAGGCTCGCCATCATCTCCCGAAACAAAGTTGGCTCGGTCGGCTGATAAGGGGAATAAAACAATCCCAGCAACCGTGCTCGCCAGCCAACCGTGCCGCTGGTCGTGTTGACGCGATTCTCCCAGTCGTACTCCATGTCGCCATAGCGCTGCCGCCGCCGCTCGGGTGTCGAGTCGCGCACAAAGTCCCACAGATTCCGGACCAGCAGCGAAGTCGCGTTCCAAGCGCCCTTCTCTCTCGCCTGCTCGCGCCACCAGCCTCGTAACACCGCCCAGAATTGTTGAGGGGAACTTGAGGACACGCAAGGATGCTAACAAAATCGAGAAGCCGCTGTTCGCTGTTGGCTTCTAGCGAAAAGCGAATAGCGAACAGCGAACAGTGCCCCTGCTACTTCGAATCTGGCTTGACAACCGGACGCGGTTGCGGCGGCGCCGCGCCCGGCGGAAGCCCCTTGGTGATGAAGTAAAGGCTCTCCGGATCCTGCGCTTCGATCCGCCCGTCCGGCATCAGCTTGTACGGCCGCCCCTTCGGATCGGCAGGCGTCCCATGGATAAACCCTGCGCGCTCCAGATCGCCCATGCTAGCCGGTAATCGTCCAGTCTGTTCGTGGTACTTTTCCGCCACCTGCTCCAGCCGTGTCACGTCCTCATCCACCTGCAGGGCGAGCAAATGTTCGACCGCGTTCTCCCGGATCAGTGCATCCTTGGTGCTCTGGTAGGTGGTGACCCACAACATGCGCGCCGTGTCGAATTCGCCCGCATGTTGCGCCATCCGTGCCGCCAGGATGGACATGAGTGCGTTGGTTACCGGAAGCTTCGCTCCCTGCGCGAAAGCGTCCGCCGCCCCGGCGTAGTCCTTGAACTCCATGTAGTGCAGAAATCCCAGGTTGTAGTAGAGCCGCCACTGCTCGGGATTGTGCTCGATCCCGTACTTCGTCAGGGAGAGCGCGGACTCCGGCAATCCCGCGCCGTTGGGCGGTTGCGGAGCCAGAAAATTGGCTCCAAACTGGTACGCTGGCAAAAGTCTTGGATCCAGTTCCGTCGTGACTTCGAGCAGCGGCGCCAGCAGGCGGAAATCCCTGGATCCGGCGTGATGCTGTTCCCCGAAATACTGCACCGCGCGCGTCCAGTAAATGTCGGCCAGCAGGCCGGTGTAGCCCAGGCTCAACCGCCGCAGCACCTTGGAAGACCGCAGATAAAGCGCATCCTGCGCTACCGATCCCCGTCGCAGGTAGTCGATGGCATGGAGCGCCGCCATTGCGCCGGCCATGGAAAAGAACAACACAGCGATCGCCACCAGGTTCACGCGCCGCGTCGCACTCATTTCAGATTCCGGCGCTGGAAAATCAGCACCGCTCCCGAGATAGCCATCGCCGAATACAGCAGCGCGTAGACGGTGTTGTACAGAATCAGGCGCCCGGGTACCGGGTCCCCGTGCGCCACCTGGCTGATCACGTTCAAAGCGGAAAAATTCGGCACCAAATAGGCGATAGCGGTCGCGACCCAGCCTCCCACGCCATGCGTGATTCGGGCAAAGCCCCGCAGATCCTCCGCCAGACTTCCGATCACGAACAGCGCGAAGCTGAAGACCGCCGACATGAGCGGCGTGGAAAAGGACGAGAAGAACAGCGCCAGCGCGCACACGATCAGAAACTGCAAGACGATGAAGTACAGCGCGACCAGCACCCACACGTCCATCTTCTCGAATTTGTGCGCTACGTAGAGCAACGCCAGGAACACGCCGATCGCCATGAGGAACGTGTTTACCACCAGCGTTCCCGTGAGCCCAAAGAACTTGCCCACCACGAATTCCCATCGGCGGACCGGCCGCGACAGCACCGTGTATAGCGTGCGTTTGTCGATCTCTTTCGAGACCAGGCCAATCCCGATGAAGATGGCGATCACCACTCCGAACAGCGATACCGCCGTCAGCCCCAGATTCACCACCACCAGCCGCTCGATGTCGATCGAGATTTCGCCCACCAGAATCGCTGCCCCGGAAAGCAGCAGCGCAAACGCGATCAGGTTATAGAGCACCCGGTCGCGCACCGCCTCGCGAAAGGTGTTGAAGGCGATATAACCGATCCGCGAGTTCATACCCCCGGAGTTCATACGCCCACCCCCTTCCGGTCGTCTTCTTGCCGGACTTCTCTCTGGACGTCGGTGGGCCGCAGTTTCTGGATGTAATATTCCTCCAGCGAACTGCGCACCGGCGTCAGCGAAATCAGTTTGAGGCCGTCGCGCCGCAGCACTTCCAATGCCGCATCCTGCTGCCCTTCCGGCAATACCGCGTTCACCATGTCGCCACTGACCCGCGCCTCAGCCCCAAGGCTCGTCAAACCCGCCGGCACTTTTTGCGCGTGAAAAATAATCTCGATTTTGCCTTGTCTCTCGGAAGTCAATTCCGCTATCGCCCCCACCCCGCGCAACTCACCCTGGTGGATGATCCCCACCCGGTCGCAAAGCGCCTCCGCATCCGACAGAATGTGCGTCGAAAAGAAAACCGTCTTGCCTTCGTGCCGCAATTGCTGGATCAGATCCCGGACCTCGCGCCGCCCCATCGGGTCCAGTCCCGACATCGGCTCATCCAGAAACACCAGCTTGGGATCGTGCAGGATCGCCTGCGCCAGTCCCACCCGCTGCAACATGCCCTTCGAGAACTTCCGCAACTGCATCCCCGCCGAATCGCTCAATCCCACCCGCGCCAGCATCTGCTCCACCCGCGCCGAGCGCCCTTTTGCCGGAACTCCAGAAAGCTGCCCAAAATAGTTGAGCAGTTCTCTTGCGCTCAGATGGTCGTAGAAGTAGGGTTGCTCGGGCAAAAATCCAATCTGCGATTTCACCCGCGGATCGTCCATGTCCATCCCCAGAATCCGCGCGCTTCCCGCCGTCGGAAACACCAGCCCCATCAGGAGCTTGAGGGTAGTGGTCTTGCCCGCGCCGTTGGGACCGAGGAAGCCGAACACCTCTCCCTCTTCGATCGTCAGGCGCAGCGGACGCAGCGCAAGTTTCCGCCGCTTGCGCCAGAATCCGACTAGGTAGCATTTTTCCAGGTCAAGAATTTCAATCGCAGCCATGTCTGTGCGTGCAATGCCACGCCCCTGGCGTGGAATTTGATATGGAATCTGATGATGAAGAGAATTATAAGCAATGCTTGCTCGATTGGGGGGACCTGGCTGTTCGAGTGGTTACTTAGGTAAACTGCCTGCTGCGCCCGTGGGCTGGTCCCAGCAAAATCTTCCGCCGCCCGCAGGGCTACTGTAGCGGAGTGACCGTGCCATTGCAGGTTGTGATCGCCGTCGTGCTGAAGCGTATCACCGCGTCTTCATAGGAACAGAAATAGCGGACTCCCGTATAGTTCTGCAATATCGGCCCAGCGATAACATTGTAGGCTGAGTTCGGCGTGCCGGTTACATTGGTCAGCGTGAAGGAGTACCCGTTCCTTGTGCCCGTCGCCAGCTCCGAATCGATCAAGCAAGCGGCAGTCGAAGTGGGCAAAGCGGTCCCCGTGCAGCTGCCCGCCAGATTAGACAGAGCGGCTGCAAAGCCCACCGTCGGGTAAGCGGAGTTGTATGAGATCTGTGCCGTGTTCAAGGTCCGGATCGCTGACACTGCGGTCGACTCGTTGGTCACAACGCGCGAACGCAGAAAACCGGGTATCGCAATTGCCGCAATGACCAGAATAATGGCCACTACAATCAACAGTTCAATGAGAGAAAATCCTTTGGTCCTTCGCATCGCACCTTCCCGATCCACGGATGAGCGCATCATTTCCAGTCCCATTCTCGCACTTTTCAGGCCGGACGCGGTCCATCGCAGGAACAGTAAGTCCTTGTGCATGCGATGCAATTCGCAGCCCGTTCCCTCGCTCGCCGCGTTCATCGTTCCTCCGCATCGGAAATGACATTTTGTGTCAGCGGATTTTGCGGCCGGGAACGAGCAATCATTCAAAACGCCCCCAACAAAAAAAGCAGAGGATTTCTCCT
>PLIC01000247.1 GCA_003139995.1 Candidatus Acidiflorens stordalenmirensis
GAAATCACTTTTTACCGCAGCCACTCCTCCAATTCAATCCCGCGCTCAGTCTTTTCGTCACGATACTTAACGATCACCGGAGTGTAGAGCGAAAGATTCCAATCGTCGGATTTGCCCTTACCTCTCTTAACGGCGCGCGATCCAGGAACGACGACCGCGTTTTCCGGGACTTCCAGCGGCCGCTCCGCTGTCGCCCGGTAGATTTCGCCGCGCACCAGATCGTAGAGCGGCGTGGATCGCGTCAGAATCGTTCCCGCTCCCAAAACCGCGCGGGCGCGCACCAGCGTGCCTTCGTACACTCCGCAATTGCCGCCGACCAGCACATCGTCTTCGATAATCACTGGAGCGGCGTTGACCGGCTCCAGAACGCCCCCGATCTGCGCGGCGGCGCTCAGGTGCACACGCTTGCCGATCTGCGCACAAGAGCCGACCAGGGCGTGCGAGTCGATCATCGAGCCTTCACCCACATACGCGCCGACGTTGATGAACATAGGAGGCATGCAGACAACGGACGGCGCAACGTAGGCCCCTTCCCGGATGGAAGATCCACCAGGCACCAAGCGAACGCGATCAGCGAGCGTGAGACGACGCGCGGGGAAAGTGTCCTTGTCAATAAAGGAAAGGACGTCTCCGTCTGACATCTTTTGTAACTCGCCCAGCCGGAAGCCCAGCAGGATGCCTTGCTTCACCCAGGTGTTGACCACCCACCGTCCCTCGACTTTCTCGGCGGCGCGAACCTCGCCGCGAGTCAAAGCGGCGCGGAAGTCGAAAAAAGAGGGGCGGGCTTCGTCGGGATTGTCAATCGCTTCGAGCGCCGATAGACGTTCAATGGCCGACTTCAAAGTGAGTATCGAGTCTGGCATAAGATGGCTAGGATCCTGTGGTGAAGCTTGAATTCCGAAATTCAGCACATGAAGGCAGTTGATCCTGATGCACTAGGGGCATGCCTGAGGCATCCCCTGATATGAATCACCTGCACCAAGGACTGCAAGAGAAACAGAAGGCCAAGTGCCAAAAGCCAGAAGCTAGAAGCTAAGAGCCAAAAGCTAAGAGCTGCTCCTTACGCCACGCACTTGCATTCGCTGCGGATCAGCACACCGGGCATCTGATGAGTCGCCTCGCGCGCCTCGGTGAGAGTGCCGTACGGTCCGTGCCAGCGCGAATGATTGGGATCGTGCCCGGCGGGGCGTCCTTTGCCCGAACTGCACTGGCCGCAGGATCCGCGGTGCAGCATCGCTTTGTGCGGGCCCGCTGCCCAATTTTCGTAAATATAGAATTCGGTGGCAGCGGCCGGCGGGGCCGCGGGCCGGGCAATCAATCCGACGTCGGTCGCGACCTTCTGCAGCTTGGATCGCGTGTCGCGGCGCATGGGAAGCAAGGGCAGGCGATAGACTTCTTCGATCTTACCCATCATCGCAAGCACGGCCTTCACGGGCAGCGGACTCGACTCGATGAAGTTGGCCAGCATCAGCGGAAGATATTTGCGGTGGAGGATGCGCGCCGTGTGCCAGTCGTTCGCAAGAGCGGCGCGCGTCATCTCCGCCATTTCGCGGGGAATTTCGTTGGAGGCAACCGAGATCACGCCCACGCCGCCGAGCGCGATCACCGGCAGAGTTACGGAGTCGTCGCCGGAAAGTACAAGGAAACTCTCCGGCACCGAGTTCAGCACCTCCGCGATCTGCGTCATGTTTCCGCTGGCTTCCTTCACGCCCGCAATATTCGCGACCTCGGTCAACCGCGCCAGGGTCGCGGGTTCGAGATTGGCGGAGGTGCGGCCCGGCACGTTATAGACGATCACGGGCTTGTCGACCGCTTCGGCAATCGCGCGAAAGTGCCGGTATTGGCCTTCCTGTGTCGGCTTGTTGTAGTACGGCGAAGCGGTGAGGATGGCGTTGACGCCCGGCCGCGCCGCTACTTCTTTGGCTTTGGCCACAGCCTCCTGCGTCGAGTTGGAGGTGGCGCCGGCCACGATCGGCACGCGTCCGGCAACGACTTCAATGGTCACGTCGATCACGCGCAGCCACTCATCGTGGTTGAGCGTGGGAGTTTCTCCCGTGGTGCCGCAGGGAATCAGGAAATCGATGCCCGATTCGACCTGCCAGGCGACCAGATTGCGCAATGCGTTTTCGTCGACAGCACCGTCCTGAGAGAACGGTGTGACCAGAGCGGTACCACAGCCTCGCAGTTGCATGGGTTAAGGATAACTCTTCTGGCGGGCGCTTGCATGAGAAGGGTTTGCTCGTGTGGGGACGGGCGTCCTCGCCCGTCCAAGCCGAGCGAAGCTCGGCAGCTGCCGGACGTTATAGGGACTCTGGGGTTCGCGCTAAAGCTCGCGCCAGACGTTGCGGAACTCGTAGAAACCTGTTTTCCCCGCCAGCCACTCGGCGGCGCGCACGGCGCCTTCGCCGAATCCGCGGCGCGACTTGGCGTCGTGGCACAAATAGATTCGATCGCCGGCGGAATTGAAGATCACCTCATGCATGCCGACCGCGTCGCCCTCGCGAAAGGAAACGATCTCGAGTTCCTGGCCTCCGCATTCGCGCACAATCTTCTGGATCGTGATGGCAGTTCCAGAAGGAGCGTCTTTTTTTTGCGCATGATGACGCTCGAAAATCTCGCCCGAGTAATCGTATTTCAGGGCGGCCGCTGCCGTTGCGACAATCTCAAAGAACAGGTTCACACCGATGGAAAAATTGGACCCATAGAGGAAGCCCGTCTTGGCGGAAAGCACCATTTCGCGCAAGCGCGGCAATTGCTGGTACCAGCCGGTGGTTCCGACCACGAGGTTTTTCCTCGCGCGGATGCAGGCCTCGGCGTTGGCGATGACCGCCGCGGGCGTGGTGAAGTCGATCACCAGGTCGATAGCGGCAAGCAACTCCGGCGTAAGAGCGCAGGCGCCGGCGTTATCAGCGGAGGACAGAACTCGCACATGATGCCGGCGCGAGAACGCGACCTCTGCCACCATCGATCCAGTTTTGCCACGGCCGAGGATTAGAAGATTCATACAAGAACCTTGAACCGCCGAGTACGCAGAGAAAATCTTGCAACTAATGTTCGTTTACAGCGTCTTGTTTCCTCTGCGTACTCCGCGTTCTCTGCGGCTAAATGACGTTACGCAAACACTTCCGGATCCACTTCCGCGAAAAATGCGTGGTGCAGGCGCCGGATCACCTCGGCCGCGTCGTCTTCTTCAATCACGAANNACGTCCGCAAGTTTCGCCAGATCGGCGGCCAGCGCCGGGATGGCTTCGTTGGTCTCGGCCGTCACCGAAACGCTGACTTCAGAGGTGGAAACCACGTCCACCGCGACGTTGTGACGATCGAAGGCCTCAAAGATGGACTTCAAATATCCGTGCAACAGCAAACGGCGCGGCGAGGCGACCTCCACGAGCGTGATCTTTTTCTTGAGCGCGATGGCCTTGAAAATATTCGTACAGCGCGGGGCGCGCGCCGTGATCTTTGTCCCTTCGCAGGTGGGGTTCAGCGAGTTCAGAACATAAACCGGAATGTTTTGCTGAATCGCGGGCAGNNAGTTCCGCGGCTTCGTCAAAGCTGATGACCTTGATGCGCCGCGCCTCGGGAGTAAGGCGCGGGTCGGTGGTCATCATGCCGTCGACGTCGGTCCAGATTTCGATGCGTTCGGCATTGAGCCCGGCGCCAAAAATAGCCGCGGAAAAATCCGACCCTCCGCGGCCAATGGTGGTGGTGATGCCGGCCCGATTGGAGCCAATGAACCCGCCCATCACCGGAACCTTGCCGCCGTCGAGTAAAGGCTTGACCTTCTTGCGCAGGCGCTCGTTGGTTTCGTCGAACTGAGGAACCGCGCGGGTATAGGCGCTGTCGGTGAGCAGACATTGGCGCGAATCCACGTGCGCACCCGGCAATCCGCGGGCAACAAAAGCGGCAGCGATGATCTTGCTCGAAAGCACTTCGCCGAAAGAGGCAACGTAATCGTAGGTGCGGGGAGTGATTTCACCGACCGCGCCAATGCCGCGCAGCAATTCGTCCAGATCTTCGAAATCGGCGCCCAGGTCGCCGTGAAATTCAGTGAACAGCGCAGTGCCGAGCAGTTCTCCGGCAGTGTCATAGTGGCGTTCGCGCAAGGCGCGCGCCATTTTGAGAGCGGTCTTGCGATCGCCGCCACCCGCAGCCTTTCCCATGGAGAGCAGGGAATCGGTGACCTTCGCCATGGCACTGACCACCACCACGGGACGGTCCGCCAACCGCCCCTGGACGATGTGGGCTACGCGGTCGATCGCCTTGGCGTCTTGCACGGAAGTCCCGCCAAACTTCATGACGATCATGGGCGGGGGCGCTCCTCAAAGCAGTTGCCAGTCGCCAGAAGCCAGTTGCCAGACAAACCTGTGTCGGCAAGGCTTTTACTGGCAACCAGCAACTGGCTACTGGCAACTGTTTTCACCCGAAATACCCCTTCGCCTTGAGAAATTCAGCATTGAGAAGCGCCGCCCCGGCCGCGCCGCGAATCGTGTTGTGCGACAGGACGGTAAATTTCCAGTCCAGCACATTGCACTTGCGCAGGCGTCCAACCGCGGTCGTCATGCCGGCGCCGAGATCAACGTCGAAACGCGGCTGCGGACGATCGGGGGCTGTCATGTACACCACGGGCTGAGGCGGCGCGCTCGGTAATCGAAGTTGCTGCGGTTCCGCTTGAAAATCATTCCAGGCGGCGATGATCTCCTCCGGCGCGGCTTTTTTCTTGAATCGGACGGCGACCGATTCCGTGTGGCCATCTTCCACCGCCACGCGATTGCATTGCGCGCTCATCGCGAAAGGAGCAGGGTCGACGCGCGAACCGTTCAGCGTCCCCAGCAACTTTTGCGTCTCCTCTTCCATCTTCTCTTCTTCTTTCGCAATGTAGGGAATCACGTTGCCCAGGATGTCGAGCGAAGCCACTCCGGGATATCCCGCGCCGCTGACCGCTTGCATCGTAACCGCCATCACGGTCTCGAGCGTGAACGCGCGATGCAACGGAGCGAGCGCAATCACCAGTCCAATCGCGGAGCAGTTGGGATTGGTGACGACATACCCTCCCGATTGGCTGCGCCAGGATTGTTTATCGATCAACCGAATGTGGTCGCCATTGACTTCCGGAATCACTAAGGGAACGTCTGACTGCATGCGCAAGGCGCTCGAGTTGGAGACGACCGCACAGCCGGCGGCGGCAAATTGCGGTTCCAGTTCGCGGGCGATAGCCGCATCCAGCGCGGCGAAGATGATCTTCGGCGCGCCTTCAGGTTTGGCCGGCGAAAGTGTCATCTTTGCGATCGGGGCTGGGATGGCAGTCTTCAAACGCCAGCGCGCAGCTTCGGCATACGTCCGGCCTTCCGAGCGGT
Source organism: Candidatus Acidiflorens stordalenmirensis (assembly GCA_003139995.1). Taxonomy (GTDB): domain Bacteria; phylum Acidobacteriota; class Terriglobia; order Terriglobales; family Acidobacteriaceae; genus Acidiflorens; species Acidiflorens stordalenmirensis. Next base: position 5,355 of record PLIC01000247.1, read on the forward strand.
CGGACGCTGCCAGCCACGACACTTCAAACCACGGGTGCTGTTCGAGCATCTGGATAAACCTCTGCCCAACGATGCCCGTGGCACCGAGAATTCCTACAGGAAGTTTGGTCGACATAGTGAACTGTAATTTTATACTAGAGACTTTTTTTAAGGGAATGCCGCCGCCAATAAACGGGCGCAGTCGATGCCCGCGGACGTTCCTTCTCGCGAGACACGGGAATACGACCCTCGGTGCCTGTGCGATTCTCGAGCGCTGATGTACGCTTTGCCCAGGAGAGACTCATGTCAGAACTACGCCAGAATTTTGCTACTAAAGAATGGGTTGTGATTGCAACCGAGCGCGCCCGCCGTCCGGAAGAAATGGCACGCCACCGCGAGCGGAAGCCGGTGACATCGTTTGTCGCGAACTGCCCTTTTTGTCCGGGAAACGAGAAGCTGACCCCGCCGGAAGTGCTGCGCGTACCGGCCGCAATGGATGTTCCGTGGCACGCGCGAGTAATACCGAATAAATTTGCGGCTCTTTCCCGCGAAGCATCGCCGACACGCACGGTACACCGTTTACGCCGGTCGGTAAACGGCTTCGGGGTTCACGATGTGATCGTGGAGACGCCCGACCACGCTCAGGTTCTGGCCCTGATGCCCGATTCCTACGTGGCGGAAATCCTCCATATCTATAAGACTCGCTACGATGAACTCAGCCTCGATCCGCGCATCGCGCACATTACGATCTTCAAGAATCATGGAATCGACGCTGGCACCAGCCTGGAACACCCGCACTCCCAGATGATCGCGACGCCCGTGACCTCGCTCCAGGTGCGTGAGCGCTTTCAACAAGCGGTACGATACTTTGACGACTTTGGCGAGTGCATGTTCTGTCAGATGCTGGAAGAGGAATTGCAGGAACAAACCCGCATCGTCGCGGTTTCCGAGCACTTCGTCGCGCTCGAACTGTACGCCTCGCCGGCTCCGTTCGCCACCCACATTTACCCGCGCCGGCACATGGCCAGCTTCGGCGATGTGAGCGCAGCCGAGGTCAACGATCTGGCGCGCATGCTGCGCTCGACTCTGGCCAAGCTCTACCACGGCCTGGCCGACCCGGATTTCAACTTCACCATTCGCAGCGCTCCCGCCGAGAGCGTCGGCGTGAAGTACTTTCACTGGTATCTGAGTGTGATCCCGCGGCTGACGCGAGTAGCCGGGTTTGAGCTGGGCTCGGGAATGTTCATCAACACGGTGCTGCCGGAAGCGGCCGCCGAGTTTCTTCGCAAAGTCGATGTGGAAGCCGTGAAGAACACAACCACGGCGGTCACGCCGGACCCAGACGCCGGGATAAAGGCCGAGATAAAGGCAGACGGAGCGAAGAGCTAACTTCTCTCTCTTCCCAACTCTTGCGGGAAGGAGTACTCGTTGAGAGGGCCGAACTTGCGTTTTTCCACGTAAATGCGCCAGCGACGCCAGACGATGCGCAAACTGGCCATCACTGGGATAGAGAGATAGACGCCGAGCACGCCGGCGATTTCGCCGCCCGCGAGAATACCAAACAAAGCCGCCAGCGGGTGCAATTCCACGCTGACTCCCATGACGCGGGGAGAGATTGCGTAGTCCAGTATGATTCGCCAGACGATCAAAAACAAAAGCAGGAAGGCCCAGTGCTGGTATCCCGCCAGAATCGCGACGATCATCATTGCCGTGCCCGCCACCAGCGGTCCTGCAACGGGGATGAACTCCATCGCGCCTCCGGCCGTACCCAGCATCAGCGCGTACGGAACTCGCATCGCACTCAAAACTGCGATGTACGCCAGCAGCGAAAACGCCGCCAGGGTCAACTGGGCGCGAATGAATTGGGCGAGCATCTGGTTCAGATCCTGGAACACATCCTGCAGAAACTCACGCTGCGTGCGCGACTGCACCAGCGCAAGCACCACTTCATGGAAGCTGCCACCATCGCGCAGAAAAAAAATGGCAAGGATAGGCACCAGAAACAGCAACCACACTTGCTGCGCCGCTTCGGCCGCGCGAATGCCGATGCGTTGCGCCAGGCTGGACAAGTCTTCCCGGTGACTCAGCAAGAAACTCTGAATACGTTTCTGGGTCTCTTTGGTCCAGCCGTGTTGCTTTCCGATCTGCGCGGTAAGCTGGCCGATCTGGCCGGAGAGCTGGCCGGTGCTCGCCTTATCCATAAGTCCGGGCAGCGACTCTCCCAGGCGGGCGCTTTGCCGGGCAATCCTCGGGCCTACAAGAAAACCGAACAGCCCCAGCGCAACGAGAAGCAGGAAATAAATGACCGCGATTGCCCAGACACGGCTGCGGACCAGTTTCTCCACTCGCCCCACTGCGGGATTAATGAGATAGGCAAAAAAAATGGCGAAAAGGAAGAGAATCAGGGTTCGCCGCGCCGCATAGAGAAAGCCCAACCCCACGGCGAACAGGAAAGCCGTGAACAGCACGCGCGAAGTGCGTGAATCGAGAATCGTCAAGATTTATTCCAACCGTTCCGGTCCCGCATGAGAACGACTTCTTCTCAAGCGCCCGCCACTATCGTACGTCCTGCAATACAGAGTCATCCAATTCCGAAAGGGGCTGACCTTCAGCAATCGCTGGTTTGCTGGCTGGCGGTACCTGCCCAAGCGGAGCTTGGACGGGGCACCGATCTAATCGCGCTCCACTTCGGTATTTTCTCCCACAATGGACATCTTCATAACCTTCCATTGATCGTCGAGCCAGAGTTGCCACGTCCCCGCGTCGTTCTTCAGTTCCAGTTTGAGCAGGTCCTGCTGTCCACCCTGCAGAAGAGTCACTTTTTCCCGGCCAAGGAACTCCACGCCGAGGTTCGCCGAAGAATGCTCGTGCGGGTTTATGGTTTCGAACCGGGTACGCTGCTTCAGTGGGCACTGCACTTGACCTTTTTCCTGTTTGCAGGCTGCGGCTAGATATCTCCATACCAGCACTTCGCGATGGACGAAGAAATAGTTGTCCAGGATGCTGGTCGACAAGGGCAGCAGGTAGGGCTGTTCTTGTTCCTTCTCCTGCGGTCCGATCTTCCACCTCTGAGTCAGAAAATCGTCGTTAGGAAGCACCACCGATTCCGCTTGCTCCGGGCTCAGCTCCTTCCACTCGTAACGCCGGATGTCCCCGCTTGCGGTAAGCTGCATCTCGGAAGTTTGCACGTCCGGGGGAGTATTCTCCGTTTTGAACTCGGACTGAATGACGCTGCCGTTGCTGGTCTGATAGATCGAAAACGTTTCGGTTCCTACGCGATGCCCTTTCTGGTACACGCCGAAGGAACCGGAGTCGACCATCTTCCCCTCGTGTTCCTTCTCCTTCTCTTTTGGCGTGGGAGCGCCGCTTGCCAAGGAGCCCGACGCCGCAATGCACCCAACCAGTGCCATCATGAAAGCGAGCAGACGATAAGACGACTTCACTGTGATTCTCCTCTTCCGAAACTTGTGTGATCAATCCGGGATAAGCCCACCCCGGCGTCTTCCGGAGTACTTCTAAGTTGCAACGCACCTTCGATTTCCTCGCAAATAGAAGTCAACTGCTTTCCCGCGGTTTCCACCACCAGGCTCGCCTGGCGATAGCAGGGAAGGCGTTCCGCGTACAGTTGGGCGAACTGCTCTGGATCCTCTCGCAGCGGCCGTTCCACGCCATCCGTCAGGCTCCGCTGCCAGAGTTCTGATAGCGGCGCTTCCAGGAAAACCGCTGGCCACTGCCGCAGCAATTCGCGGTTCCTTTCCTGTACGAAAGCCCCGCCGCCGAGCGCGACCACGCTGTCGCGTTTCAGCGGCTCGGTCAGCAGATCGCGAAGCGCGCTGGTTTCGGCGAGCCGAAACCCCGGCTCCCCTCGCTGCCGAAAAATCTCGGGAATGCTTTGCCGCTCGCGGGACTCGATTCGAGCATCCATATCCACGAAATCCCAGCCCAGCCGCCGGGCAAGTTCCTGCCCCACGCTGCTTTTGCCGGAAGCCATGAATCCCACAAGAAACACCGCGCGCACTCCCATGGCGCTCCTCGGCGCGAGATCGGGGATTTCGTCAGCCCGAGGTCCGCACCCGTTTGTTCCCATTGATTTTCTGTGGTTCAGCGTTGCTTGAGGCGGATTTTACCACTGAAAGAACGCAGCACGACATCCGATGCTGCCTTGCCCACCGTGCCAAAGAAGGAACGTCCCGCCTCCGCGGAAAACCGCGAGTGCTTGGGTTGAAGAGGAAAGTCGTGGCGCACCCGGCCCAGCACCGAGTGCGCTCTGAAATCGGCCGAGACATCCGCGGGCACCAGCGCCTCGATATCACCGGTGTGGGTGGTGAACCTATAGTTGCCGCCGGAGCCGAAATCGCCATCGTAGAAAATTTTTCCGCGGCCGGAATTCGCCTGAACCAGCGGTCCAGTCACCGACTTCAAATGGATGTCGCCGCTGATGGAAACGACCTCCACGTGGCCGTTGCGAACGTCCGTCAGCGTGATCGGTCCGCGCATCGTCCGGACGTGCACGTGGCCGTTATCTACGTCGCGCACATTCACCACCGCATCCGCACCTTCCAGGGTTAAGTCTCCCTGCAAGCGCTCCGCCGACAGCGGACCGGTCGAGGAACGGAGATTGAGGGTGGCGTCTGGCGGAATCAGCAGTTCGTAGTCAACCTGGCCCGTTTGCTGGTCCGCGCCCTGCAGCAGGTGGGACGCGATTTCAATCCGGTTGCCATTTTGCTGCTGGTCGACCTCCACGTTGTCCGACTTGAGCGTGGCCATCACTACGACTTGATTGCCGCTCCCAGGCCTTACCGAAATCGCCCCGTACTGCGTATCCACGGAAATGTTGGCGTTGGCGCCGACCGTGAAACGGTATTCCTTCTTAGTCTCGGCGAGGGCCGCCGACGCCAGACAGGTTACGAGAACCAGGGTTACGACCGTGGCTTGCCGAAGATTCGTTTGCTCAAGACTCGCTTGCTGAAAACTCGCCATAAAACGCCGTCCCTGCGGCCGGGAACGCCGGTCCGCCCTTCCCCTACTGAATACGATCCAAAGCGATCTGGTAAAGGAGTGCTTTCTGTTCATAGGCATCCATCAGATGCTGCCGGGCGTCCGTATCCCCCGGATTCCGATCCACGTAAGCCTGCGTTTCCCGGATGTCGGCATTCACCGCTTTCAGTTGATTTTCATACGTGGTCCTCATCGAAGGGGCACGGGTGGAAACTGCCGTCAGAAACTGTTGATCTTCTTCGCTCGACTCGGGCTCTACTGCGGGTCTTATCGTGTCCGTTGGCTTGGCCGGCTTCTGTGCCATTTGCCGAGGAGCCGGGGTAGGCGCTGAAGCCGAAGTAGCCGCCGGGGTCTCCGGAATCGGGGATGCCACACGAGTTGCCGGAGCTTGCTGCTTCGCCACTTGCGGGGCTGGCTTATGGCTTACCACGTAAGAGCCTGCCGCCACGACCGCAGCCGCGACTGGCGCCAGCCACCTCGCGCTCCATCGCGGTCGTCGAGAAGTTGGGACCAGGATAGGCCGAGTGGGCGCGGACTCCGGCTCGCGGATCGCCGCGTCAGAGATCAGCCCTTCGGCGCGCAATTCAGCGGCAATTCGCAGCCACACCCGCGGCGCCGGTTCTTCGGTTGCCGCCAGTTGCCGGGCTTCGCTCGAGATCAGCTTCAGGTCCGAGACCAGATTCGAGCAAGCTGGACAGGACTTCACATGGGTTTCAAAGTCAGCCGGAAACGCACCGTCCGGTGCGCCGTCGAGGAGCTCCGGCAGTACTCGCTCTACATCGGAACACTTCATAGCAAACTCTCTCCCCAATACCGCGCTTCCATTAACCAGTCTTGGCCTTTTCGGCTCTCATGAACGTCAGATAATCCCGCAGCTTCAATCGTGCCTTGTGAAGCTGCGACTTGCTGTTACCGATCGAGCAGCCCACGATTTGGGCAATTTCGTTGTGCTCGAATCCTTCAATATCATGCAACACAAAAACCGTTCTGTAGCCCGGCGGCAACCGGTCGATCGCCCGTTGCAATTGCAGCCGATCGATGGAGCCCGTCAGCTTCACGTCCTTGGTACCGAATTCCTTCTTCGGAGCTTCGTCGTTGGCTGCCAGAGTCTCTTCCAGCGACACCACCGGCAGCCCCTTCTTGCGCAGTTGCATCAGCACGACGTTGACCGTCATGCGGTGCAGCCAGGTGGAGAAAGCAGATTCGCCGCGAAAGGTTGCGATTTTCCGAAATAGCTGGAGAAATGCTTCCTGGGCCAGATCTTCGGCCTGCGCCGGATTGGAGACCATGCGCAAACATAGCGAGTACACGCGGCGTTTGTGCAGGTGATACAAGACTTCGAACGCTGCTTCGCGGCCCTGCTTCGCCTGCTCAATCGCTTCTGCTTCTGTGATACCTTGCTTCGGGTCGGTCAAGTCGCCTTTTCCGGCCGCTAATCGTTCAGATGCGGCTTCAAACTCTTTTCGTTGTACAAATTTGCCGAGGGAGTCGCGCAAGCGCTCTCGACCGTTCTTCAGCCGTCAGAATACCAAAAACCGTAACTTGCGAAATGATCTATCCGGCCAAAGTGTTCGGCTAAGCATCGCCCGGAGATCACTTTCGTAACCTCAGCCTCATCGCGAAGCTGAATCCCCGCCCCGTCTCTACGGGAAATCAGATGCCCCCTACCCTTTAGCCGTGATCGTCTCCAGCCCATGCCCATGCGGCCCCAGTTCCCGCCGCCGCAGCAGGTAGGCGAACAACACCCCCAGGAATCCCAGAATCGAAAAGATCCACATCCCCATCCGGTATCCATTGGGATTATCGGCTCCAGCGTAGTTATGGTCGTTCGCCCACCCGATCATCAGGTTGAACCCTGCCAGCCCGATGTTCTGAATCATGGTCATCAGCCCATAGGCCGTCCCCAGCTTGGATTGGTCCACGATATATGCAACCGAGGGCCACATCACCGCCGGGATCAGCGAGAAGGCGACGCCCATCATGGCCATCGTCAGCAAAAGGATGGGGGGGAGGCTGTGCGGCATGAACGCGAAGTGCCCGTCGGCGGACGTGGAAGGGAAGTAGACCGTGATGTAGGTCGAAGAGTGAAGGTACGCCATCATCAGATAAACGGGAATCAGCAGCACGGAGCCAATCATCATCAGGAGTGCGCGCTTGCCGACCCTATCGGCGAACTTTCCGAAGAACGGCGTTCCAAACATCGTGAAGATGGTCAGCATCCCCACCAAATCCCCGCCCGCTTCCCGAGTCGTGTGGTGCACATCCATGAAGAACTTGTAGGCAAAGGTCTCAAAAGGGAAAATCGCCGAATAGAACACTATGCAAAGCGCGACGATATACCAGTACGAAAGCCCAAACGTCGTAAGGTCCCGGAAAACTACTTTATCGGTCGAGCCCGCTGGACCAACCTGGTACCGCTTCTCGGCATGGACCTCCATGACCCAGTAGAGAAGGGCGCCGGTCACACAAAATGTCGCGAACACGACCGAGATCAGCAGCGGCCCCCGCCACCGGCTATAAGCGAAACCGGCCCAGGAGGGAGACCATTGCGCCAATAACGATCCGGCGCGAGACATCATAAGGTTGATGCCGAAGGCGAAGCTCAGCTCTTTGCCTCGGAACCATTTGGCTAGGGCCACGGTGACGGCGACGATCAGCGATTCGGCGCCCATCCCAAACACCAGACGCCCGGCCGACATGCCCGCCACCAACGCGCCTCTTGCCGTCTGAATCTTCCCGACGGAGGCCAGGTCGCCCACGAATCCGATTCTCGAAAGCAAGGGAATGTGGCCCACCAGCCTGACGACCGGGACGGCTAGGTTTACCAATCCGACGACTCCGGTTTGCAGCCACCTATTGTCGGCGTGAAGAGTAATCACCGCCCCAATCAGGCAGAGAGTTCCGAAGATGAAGATCGCCTTGCGCGCCCCAATGCGGTCGACAATGTAACCGCCGATCAGCACCATGAACACGTTCGGGATACTGTAGATCGCCTGCAGCAGGCCGATGTTGGAATCGGTGAACCCGAGTTGTTTCGTGAGCAGATCGGCGATGGGCGCGATGCAGTCGTAGACGTAGTAGTTCCCAAACATCGTGAGGCTGACAACGATCAATACCATCCAGCGGTAGAAGCGGGACGGTTCAGGACGTGCAAGTTCTGGCATGAATACACCTATCCTTATCCCTGGGCGCCGAGCGGCGCCTGTCGTTTATTTATGAAGAAGGGCAACCGACGAAGATAACAGATTGGATTCGAGAATGCCCGCTGTTCGACGCGACGCGGATCATTCACCTTACATCTCAAAAGACAATGGCTCTCGATGGCAGCAAGCAGCCGCAACCAAGAGCCAGAAGCGAAGAGCCAGAAGCCAACAGCTAACAGCCGCCCCTACATTTTTTCCGTCTTGCCGTCGTATTTCACAGTGCCGTTGTTGTCATTCTGGCGCGTGACGTCGTCGTTGTTATAGACGTGATCGGCCTTCCTGAAACCTTTCGCCGCACTCGCCGCTTGCGCCACATTCGCGGTGTGTTCCCGTCCCGTGAAATACATCCAGCCGCCGCGTGTTCCTTCGCGCGGGCCATGGTCTTCATACGAACGCCCTTCATGCCCACGTTCTTCACGCATCGAGTCCTGCATCGGACGGCCTTCGCGCCCAATCGACTCCGGCCATAGATGCACCTCTGGCGTGATCAGCGGAGCGCCGCCGCCCTGGTACCACACGGCCACGGTGTACTCCGAACTCGTCGATCCCTGAATCTGCGAAAGTGTCGAGTTGGTCGCGCCGGCGATCAATCCCGTGGTGGCGTTGCTCGCTCCCACCGGATTCGGCGAAAACGTCTGTAGGGATATCTCCGGCGTGGTCACACGCGGGACATACGGGCCGCATCCCCAGTAGCAAACGCCGGGGGATGGAAAGGGCTGTTGCCCAAAAGCCGCTGCTGCCATCAAGACTACCGCTGTCAAAACCAAATAGGGTCGCATACTGCCTCCACTGGGACTAGCACATCCACTGTTTAAGTGCAGTTTGCTGGCCAGTTGCCGCTGAGCCGGAGACAGGCAGTATGTTCGGAAATTCGCGGCGCTCTCGGCCAAACAACTGCAATTCACGCGAGGCCCGTTCGGGGAATTGGTGAAAATTGCTGCGCACAACCTGCAATGGATTGGCACAGCCGCAACTCTCAACTACGATCTTAACTTCCGATCTCAACTGCCAACAAATCGCGCATACAAACTGCGCGCAATGGCCGTGTCGGTCGTTCCCTTGATGATTGCCCGGCCGTCGGGAAACAGCGTCATTTCGTATGGATCGCGCCAGAATTTCAGCACGAACTCGTTGTGGCGAACCTTGCCGTGAGGCTGAAGGCGCGTGCTCAGCTCCGCAAAATCCACCGGTCGCTGCCGCTCGTGGATCTGCACCGAATTCCTGCCGCACAACGTAATGTGAGGCCGCCCTTCACCCGCCAGATGAACAAAGTCTCCCGCGCACGCCCGGCATTCCGCCCGCGGCTGAATCGCGGCCAACTCCGCCCGTTCGTTCGTCCAGACATCCCAGGAAACGAGCGTCCGCCGCATCTTCGAACGCGCGCCCACCAGAAACTTCAGCGCCTCGGTAGCCGCAATCGACGCCACCAGGCTCACGGCGGAATTCAAGATGCCGGCCGTCTCACAGGTCTGTACTGTCCCACGCGGGGACTCGGGAAAGATGCAGGCCAGGCATGCGGTTTCGCCGGGCAGGATGTTCATGGTCACGGCATAACTGCCAACCGCCGCGGCGTAAATCCAGGCCACGGAGTTCTTCACCGCATAGTCGTTGATCAGGTAGCGGGTTTCGAAATTGTCGGTACCATCCAAAATCAGGTCGCAGCCGCCGAGCAGGGAATCGACGTTCGCCGGAATCAGGTCGGCGACATGGGGCTCGACAACGATCTGCGAATTGAACCGCGCGATTTGCCGTGCGGCCGCGATCGCCTTGGGCACGGATTCGCGCGCGTCCTCCTCATCAAATAAAGCCTGCCGCTGCAGATTGCTCGTCTCGACGTAATCGCGGTCGAGAATCCGCAGGGTTCCGATGCCCGAACGCGCCAGCAGCGAGGCCAGAACAGAACCGGTGGCGCCGCATCCGGCGATGACCACGCGAGATTGCGTCAGCTTTTCCTGTCCCTCGGCTCCGATCTCCTGAAACAGCACCTGCCGCGAGTACCGGTCGTTCACTTCCAGATCGTCCATTTCCAAGGCGATTACCTTAGCGATTACCTTTCCCGGGCGTTCCAACCGGTATTATAGGTTCCGATCGTTAAACTCTAAGCTCTAAACTCTAAACTTTGTCCGTGCGAGCAACGTGTGCCGTTTCGCGATTCATCGAACCCGAAAGGTCTCATGGTTGACCAGCCTGAATTTCGGGAGGGCATCTTGCTAGTGTGGGGACGGGCGCCCTCGCCCGTCCAAGCCGAGCGCAGCTCGGCAGTTCCATGCGGTCTCAGCAACTCCGGATTCGCTACAAGCGGTGCCGCTCGGCTTGTGCTGGTACTTTTGTTGGTGCTTGTGCACGGCGCAAGCTGGGCAACTGGTTCGCCCCCCGCCGCGCAGCAACCCGCCGAATCGCCCTCGCAGTTCGGAGCCATCGCACCCTATCTCGGTTTGGCAATCGATCAGGTCGAGTTGCCGGGCGTCCCTCCGGAAGAAGCGGCTGCACTGCTGGCGGCCACGCCGCTCAAGATCGGCGAACCTCTGACGCGCGAAGCATTGCACGACGCGATGCAGGCTCTTTTTGCCACCGGACGGTTCTCCGACATCCAGGCCGAAGCCGATCGCACCGACACAGCCGGCGTTCGACTGCGCTTTCTGACCGTCGCCAATTATTTCGTCGGCATGATTGCGATCGAAGGCGTTTCCACCAATCCGTCCGCGAACCAACTGGCAAGCGCCACCCGCTTACAACTCGGTGAACTCTACGCTAAGGAGAAACTCGACCGCGCTCTCGGAGGCATCCAACGAGTGATGGAAGAAAATGGATTCCACCAGTCGAAAGTGACGATCTCCGAAAAACGCGACGAGCAGCAACACCAGGTCAACATGACCTTTCATGTTGTCCGCGGCCCGCGTGCCGTAGTCGGAGAGATCACTCTGGAAGGCGATGCTGGCTATTCCATCGAACAGATCAGGGAGATCGCCAAGCTGCATCCCGGCGATCCGGTCGCCTCGAACCGCATTACGCGCGCGTTGCAACGAATTCGTCGCCGCTATCAGAAGCAGGACCGTCTGCTCGCCCAGGTCTCGGCCGCCAACCCCACCTACCATTCCGAGCACAACACTGTGGGCTACGTCTTCAAAGTAGACCGCGGTCCGGTGGTGGAGATTGCTTCCGAGGGTTTTAAGCTCAGCCAGCACGTGCTGCACAGGCTGGTGCCAATCTATGAAGAAGGCGCACTCGACGACGATCTGCTCAACGAAGGCCGGCGCAACATCCAGAACCATCTTCAGAGTCTTGGTTACTTCGAGGCCACCGTCGGCGTGAGCCAGCACAGCGCGCAGGACGGCAAGAGTTTGCAGGTGGTTTACGCCGTCAATCCCGGGGACCGCCACAAACTCGCTGCCATTCGTATTTCCGGCAATCGCTTTTTCCCCGACGAACTGATTCGTTCACGCATGCAGAACCAAGCTGCCGGACGCATCTTCAGTCACGGCCGCTACAGCGAAGCGCTGCTCGAAGAGGATGTGCGGCGCATTGAGACTCTCTATCGAGCGAGTGGTTTCCGGCAGGCCGAAGTATCGAGCAAACTGGTGGACAAGTACCAGGGCAATCCGTCGCAACTTGCCATTGAGATCATTGTCAAGGAGGGCCCGCAGACGCGTGTGGCCTGGGTCCGCATTGAGGGCAGTTACACGCTTCCGCAGGAGCAACTGCCGGAAATTCAAACCGCCGAGGGACAGGGCTTTGACGAATCGAGTCTGGCGGATGACCGCGACACGATTCTGGGAAAGTATTTCAATAATGGTTTCCCCAATGCCACCGTAGACGTATCCTACGTTCCTGTTTCGTCGTCGGACAACTTGCCGCGGGTTGGCGTGACCTTCTCGATTCACGAGGGCGAGCAGTTTTTTGTCAATCAAGTTTTTCTCGATGGACTGCACCACACCCGCCCCGGTGTCGCCCGGCGCGAAATGCGGGTGGAGGCGGGCGCGCCTCTAAGCCAGCAGGACATGCTGGAGAGCCAGCGCCGCCTCTACGACCTCGGCCTTTTCAAGCAGGTGGACACGGCTATCCAGAACCCGGACGGCACCGAGTCGCGCAAGAACGTGCTCGTCACCGCGAGCGAGGCGGATCGCTACACCTTCGATTACGGGGTCGGTTTCGAGTTCCAGACCGGGCAGCCCGCGTTCGGGACGAACCAGCCACTCGGGCAAACCGGCGTCAGCCCCATGGTGTCTTTAGGCGTCAGCCGCATCGACGTGGGCGGTCGTCATCAGACCCTCACCATAAAGGGCAATCTTGGCCGCCTGCAACAAAAGGGGCTCATCAGTTACAACGTCCCCAAACTCCTGAACCGGGACAACCTTCGTTTCACCGCCACTGCGCTCTACGACAATACCGTGGACGTCTCCACTTTTACCTCAAAACGTCTGGAGGGCAGTCTGCAAGTTTCGCAAGTGCTGTACAAAATACAGGACCGCGAACTGACGACGCTTTCCTACGGTTTCAGTTACCGTCGCGTGGAGGCCAGCAATATTGAGGTCACCGCCAACCTCATTCCGCTCCTTTCGGAGCCAACCCGGGTGGGAACTCCTAATTTTACCTACGTGCGCAACCGGCGCGATAACGATTTGGAAAGCACGCGCGGCAGCTACACCACCGTCGAAGGCGGCGTTGCTTCCAGCTATTTTGGCTCCGAGGCCGACTTCAGCCGCGCACTGATCAAGAACTCCACCTATCACACGTTCTCTCGAAATCGCAGCACGGGACAAGGATTCGTCTTCGCCCGTTCCACCACCGTCGGCATCGAGAACCCTTTCGGAAACACGGTTGTGCTGGATCCATCGGGAACGCCGCAAACCGGCCAAGCCCTTATTCCGCTGCCGGAGCGTTTCTACAGCGGCGGGGGCAACTCCAATCGCGGATTCGGGTTGAATCAAGCAGGCCCGCGCGACCCGGTCACCGGATATCCCGTCGGTGGCAGCGCTTTGTTCCTCAACAGCCTGGAGATGCGTTTTCCAAACGTTACCGTGCCCTACCTTCAGGAGAACGTCGGCTTTACGATTTTTCACGATATGGGCAACGTCTTTGCGCGGCCACAGGAAATGCTCCCCAGCCTGGGCCGCTTTCACCAGCCTGACCGGGCGCTCTGTTCGCAGACGGCGTCGCCGCCGCTGTGCAATTTCAACTACGCTTCGCACGCCGTCGGCCTGGGCGTGCGCTATCAGACACCGATCGGCCCATTGCGTTTTGACTTCGGATACAATTTGAATCCACCGGACTTTTCCAGTTGCACCAGCATCCCGAAGACTGGGCCGTGCCCTGCCTCGTCTGTGGTTGTGCAACGTGCCGGGCATTTCAACTTTTCGTTCAGCGTTGGGCAGTCATTCTGATGAAACTCCGGCCGCTCAAACTCGGAATCTGGTGGAGCGACGGGCGTCCTCGTGAGCCTGCCCTGAGCGAAGTCGAAGGGTCAAGCCACGCGGCGACGCCCGGCTCTCCACCGGCAGGCATCAAACTCGGAAAACATTGCGCTGTCGCGATGGCGCTGAGCATGGCATTGGCGGCCTCATCGCTGGGCGGTCAGATCGTCGATCGTGTGGTCGCCAACGTGAACGGCCACGTGCTTTTGCAGAGCGATTGGGAGCAAGAAGTGGCCTTCGAGGCCCTTTCGAATGCCCGCGATCCCGACTCGTTCACCCTGGCCGAGCGCAACGCGGCCCTCAATCGCCTGATCGATCGGGAGTTGCTGCGGGAACAAGTTCGACCGTCTCAACCCGCTCCCGCCGAGCAGGTCGCTGCCCGCGTTGCCGAAGTGCGAAATGAAGTTCGCAAGGAAGTCTGCAAACTCCATCCCGATTGCGCCACCGACGAACGGTGGCACGCCACGCTGCAACGTTATGGCCTGACCGAAAGCGTGCTTGAGAAACGTCTGGGCGACGAGATCCAGCTCATGAAGCTCGTGGAAGACCATCTGCGACGCTCAATTCAGATCGATCAGCATGCGGTGGAGAGTTACTACAACGAGCAGTTGCTGCCGGATATGAAACGGGCCGGCAGTCGCGCCGTCCCGCTGACCGAAGTCTCTGGCCGTATCAAGGACTTGCTGGCCGAGCAGAAAATGAACGAACTGCTCACGGGGTGGCTGGCGAGTCTGCGCGCTGGGAGCCATATCTGGACTCCTGAATCCAGCGCCGGAGAGCGCAACCGTTGACCGAACCGTTGACCGAACCGCTGACCGAGCCTGTTCCTCCCGAGCGCCGGCGCATCCTGTGGAAACTCTTCCTGGCGTTTTGTGTTTTCTGCTTGATCGCGTTTAGCCTGCTCGGCTGGTACGTCACGACGGATTCTTTTCAGCAGATGGTCCGCCGCCGAGTGATCGCGTCGGTTGAGAAAATCACGGGCGGCCGCGTCGAACTCGGGGAACTCCACACCATTCCGTTCCGCCTGCGCGTGGATGCTCGCAACCTGACCATCCACGGTCGCGAAACTTCGGACCAGGTCCCATTTCTGCGCGTCGACCGCCTGCAAGCGGAAATGAAAATCATTTCGATCCTCAGCACCACGATCGGATTGCATTCTCTGGTGCTCGAGCATCCCATCGTTCACATTATTGATTATCCCAATGGCGCCACCAACGTTCCCGCGCCGAAAGTGAGCCGTGCCTACGAGCAGGGGCCGGTGGAACAACTCATCTCGCTTGCGGTTTCGCACATCGAGGTGCAGCGGGGCGAGCTTCTGTGGGAAGACAAGAAAATGCCGTTCGATTTTGCCGCCCGCGACCTGGCGCTGCTTTTGAACTACTCCTTATTGCGGCGGCAATACGAAGCCCATATAGTCGCGGGAAGCGTCGCCACGCGCTTCCAGCAGTATCCCTCGTTTGTGTGGCGAGCGGATGCTTCGCTGGTTCTGTCCCGCGGACGCGCCGACATCAGCAGCTTGACTGTCACATCCGGGAAATCTGAGATTCATTTCGCGGGGCGCCTGCAGGACTTTCACCACCCTCAGGTAATCGGCGATTATCATGGCCTCGCGGATCTCGGCGAGATCGCATCCCTGGCACAGCAACTGCAAGTTCGCAAAGGCACGGCGCAGTTCGAGGGCAGAGGTTCCTGGAGCTTGCAGGATTTTTCCACCCAGGGAACCCTGCAGGCCAAAGACATCGAGTGGTCGAACGGCAAGCTGTCAATGCGGGATGGCCGTATCAGCGCAGGCTTCTCGGTTACCCCGGACCGCTTCCGAGTTTCCTCAATCAAGGCAACTCTGCTCGGTGGCGATCTCGTGGGCGATGCCGATATAGCGAACTGGCAGAGTTCACTCGAACCGTCGCCAACTCCGCGGCGTAGCCATGTGATCGGGCGAGTCCCGCCGGGAAGTCTTCAGCGCGGCTCGGTGCGGCTGCAATTGGCGGGTTTCCCGCTGCTCCCGGCCCTGGAAATCCTGAGCTCGAAAAAACTTCCGCTGGATCGCCTCGGCCTTTCCGGAAATGCGAGCGGCAATGTTGAGATGCTCTGGGTTGGCTCGATCCGTGACGCGGAGACTCGCCTGAACCTTGGCATCGCGCCACCGCTAAAGCAGACGCCGGCCGAGATCCCCGTGCGTGGCCAGATGGATGGCATCTATCGCGGATCGCGCGACGAATTGGAAGTGACCCAACTTCACCTGGCAACGCCGAGCTCTGAAATCGCCGCCGCTGGCGATCTGGCCGTAGCCTCATCCTCGTCCTCATCTTCATCTCTACGCTTCTCGTTCACCAGCCATAACCTGAGGGAGTGGGCGCCACTGCTCGAAGCGGCATACGGATCCCGAGATTTGCCCTTCGCCGTTCACGGCTGGGCGAGCCTCATCGGCAACGCCAGCGGCAAACTCTCGGCGCTTTCCGTCAGCGGGAATCTCGAAGTTTACGACTTCGACACTACTTTGCCGGCGACCGAACGAGTCTCCTCTCGAGTGGTTCACTGGGACGCACTCTCCAGCGCCCTACAGTACTCCAGCAATCATTTTGCCGCGCGCAATGGGTCGCTCATTCATGGCCACACTACGGCGCACTTCGACGTCAGTGCCGCGCTTACGGGAGCTGCATTTCAGGCGAACGATCCTTTCACTCTGCACTTTGACCTCCGCAACGCCGACGTGGCGGAGCTTGCCCAATTAGCCGGAGCCGCTCAGCCCTTCGCTGGCACTCTGAATATCTCCGCCACCGTTTCGGGCACGCGCGCCAATCCTCACGGGGATGGACACCTCGATCTTCACAATGGAATGGCCTACGGAGTGGGCGTTCCTTTGTTGAAGAGCGATCTCCGCCTCGCCGGTGGCGAGCTTCAGTTCAACAACATCGAAGCCAGTGTCTACAATGCTCCAATTTACGGCAGCGCCGCCGTCAGTACTTCGAACGTGAGTAAGTCAAACAACGAGTTGTCAAAGAGCGAGTTTCGCCTGAATCTTTCCGGACGTAACCTCGATCTCGCCCGTTTCCCGCGCTTGCAGACTAGCCGCTTCACGGCGGATGGCCTCGCCGATTTCACGATACGAATCAGCGGTACTCCCGAACAGCCTTCGATCGAAGCGCACGTTCATTTCAAGGACCTCGCCCTGGACAAGGAGCGCGCCGGAGATTTCTACGTGGACGCGGTCACACATGGACGGCAGCTCGATATCAACGCACACTCGGACTTCGATAAGGCTGACTTGACCATTCTGGGGAGCGTCGGATTAGAGCATGACTTTCCTGCGGATCTGAACCTCGACTTCCATCATCTGGATGCCGACTCGCTTCTCCGCATTTACTTGCCGGGAAAGATTACGGGGCACTCTTCCCTGGACGGGACGCTGCACGTTCGCGGTCCCCTGCGCACGCCCCGCGATTTGAAGGCGGTCGCCGAGATCCAGTCTTTCAGCGCCGAAGTCGAGCGCGTACAGGTACAAAGTGTCGATCCCATTCGCCTCGAGGTCGCGGATCAAGTTTTCTTGGTCGAAAACTTCCACCTCGCAGGAAGTGGAACCGATTTCACCGCCCACGGCCGGGCGCATTTCGCTGGCGCTCAAGAACTCGACCTCCGCCTGGACGGCTCGGTCAATATGACGCTCTTGCAGTCTCTCAACCCCAAAATCCTGGCGCGTGGCACATTGGGTGCAAGCCTCAACGCGAGCGGTTCGCTCGCGCAGCCTGTGCTGCAAGGACGTCTCGAACTAAGGAACGCCGCCATCAGTCACAACGACTTCCCCAGCGGCCTTAGCGACCTGAACGGTGTCTTGCTCTTTGATGGCAACCACGTTCAGATCGATAAACTGAGCGGCAGGACTGGCGGTGGCGCCGTGGCGCTGACCGGCTCCGCAACCTACCAGGGCGGCGCGCTGCTGCTCGATTTCGGCGCTACGGCGCATGATGTTCGCCTGCGTTATCCCCCGGGCGTAAGTTCCACGGCGAACGCCGATCTCCGGCTGACCGGTAGTACGACTTCCGCTCTGCTGAGCGGCGATGTGGTCGTCACCAAGCTGGCCGTCACTCCAGGATTTGACTTCGGCGCCTACATCGTGAAGAGCAGACAGACGGTCGTCCTGACCGAGAGCGATAGTCTGCCGAGCCGCCTTAAGCTCGATGTTCACGTTGTGACGACTCCTGAACTGCAGATGCAAACGGCCACCGCCAGGCTCTCTGGCAACGCCGACCTCAGGGTGCGCGGCACCGCCGACCGTCCAGCAATTCTGGGAAGGGTGGAAGTTCTGGAAGGCGAAATCTCTTTCAACGGGAACAAGTACAAGCTCGAACGCGGCGATGTTACCTTCGCGAATCCCGCCAAGACTCAGCCGGTCATCGATATGCAGGCTGCCACGCGAGTGCGCGATTACGACATCACGGTGCAATTCCGCGGCGATACCAGCGTTCCCAACGGCTTGAAAGTCACCTGGCAGTCCGAGCCTCAGCTTCCCGAAGCCGACGTCATCGCCCTCTTGGCGCTGGGCCGCACCCGGGAAGAGTCCGCTGCTGCGGGGTCGAGCGGATCCTTTGGGCTCGGCGGAGACGCCTCCAACCTGATCATCAATCAGGCCCTCAACAGCACCGTCAACAGCCGCTTGCAGCGTTTGTTCGGAGCCAGCCGCGTCAAGATCGATCCCCAGGGCTTGGCCAGTGAAACCGCCGTGGTTCGAGGGCCGCAGGTCACCCTCGAGCAGCAAGTGGCCAGCAATCTCACCTTGACCTACAGCACCAATGTCGCAGTTTCTAACCAGCAAATCATCCAGGTGGAGTACAACCTGACCCGGACGATTTCGATCGTGGCGCTGCGCGACTGGAACGGAGTGGTCAGTTTCGACTTTAAGCTACGCCGCCGGAAGAAGTGATCCCAGGCGCGTTCTGGCGATTAGCCGGTTGGTCATCAACAACCGCCTTGACATAATCCTCCAAACCAGCAACTCTATTTGTTTTTCACTTCACGCCCGCAGAAGCGGGTCAAGGGAAACCAATTTTGCGGGTGCGCGTCTTTTATCACGACAAGTGTTTTGACGGGGCTTCCTCGGCAGCCCTGTTTTGCCGTTTCTACCGGGAACGAATCCGCAGTGATGTGGACTTCGTATTCTCCGGCCTGCTGCATCGCGCGGGCGCTCTTTTCGACGAGAGCCAGTTCGACGGCGACGAGAATGCCATCGTCGATTTCAAGTATTCCAGTTCGCCCAACATCACCTGGTGGTTCGATCACCACCAAAGCGCTTTCCTTTCCGCGGCCGACGCCGCCCACTTCGAGCAGGATCAGAGCAACCGCAAGTTTTACGATCCGGCTTTCAAGTCCTGCGCGAGTTTCATTGCCATGGTCGCGGAAGAACGCTTCGGCTTCGATCCGCGCCCAGTCTCGGAACTCGTCCACTGGACCGACATCGTCGACGGCGCCATGTACGAAGACGCGAAGTCGGCGGTCGAAATGAAAGCTCCCGCCATGAAGCTGACCATGGCCATCGAAGCCTCGAGTGACCGGGACTTCGTCAAGAAGTTGATTCCTCTGCTCGCTTACCATCCTCTCGCCGGAATTCTTGAGGAGCCATTCGTCGCCGCCGTCCTGCCGCCGCTCGTCGAACGCCACGAACTGTCCATCGACATTTTGCGGCAGCGCACGAAAGAAAAAGACGGCACGGTTTTTTTCGACATCACCGGCCTGAACCTCGAAGGTTACAATAAGTTCATTCCGTACTATCTGCATCCCGATTCGATCTACAGCGTCGGCCTGAGCAAGAGTTCGTTCCGGGTGAAAGTTTCGGTCGGGTCGAACCCCTGGTCGAAGCGCGAGCCCACCGTCAATCTCGCCAAGGTCTGCGAGCGCTATGGCGGCGGCGGACACGCCCGCGTCGGGGCGATCTCCTTCGAAGTTACCCAGAGTGAAGCCGCCCACCAAGCCGCTCAGGAGATCGTCGAGGAGTTGCGCACCAGCGTGCGCCACGAGACTTGAACGAACTGGCCTCCCAAATGGTTTTGGGTAGGGCACGGCTTCAAGAGCCCGCCCTGAGCGAAGCCGAAGGGTGCCGTTCAGGGCCAGTAAAGATCAGGGCTTTAGAGCATTTTCATGGTTACTGTAAGCCACGGCCGGACTCCGGAAGGGCACGACTTCAGTCGTGCCGCTAACGACTGCTGGAAATCCGGGCTTTAGCCCCTGAGGGCCGCACAGCCTGCTCGGCGAGCCATTTATGAGACCAGTTCGAACACCTCGCCGCATCCGAAAGTCAGAACGATGCTCAGCATGAACCCAAAATTCCACGATCCCGGACACATCAAAGGCGTGCGCACCGTCGCCACCGTTGAGCTGGCGAAAGGGATCATCGTCGTTCTTGCCGGCCTCGGCGTGCTCTCCATGCGGCACAAAGACATCTGGGGAGTGACGGAGAGCTTCCTGGAATTTTTTCACCTTAATCCTCATCACCACCATCACTTCGTTGGGGTCTTTGTCGCGCTCATGCACCAGGTCAGCGACGTTCGCTTGTGGAAGATCGCAACGGTGGCCGCTGTCTACGTGATCCTTCGATTCGTCGAAGCGTACGGATTGTGGCACGTCCGTCCGTGGGCGGAGTGGCTGGCCTTCGCCTCCGGCGCCCTCTACATCCCATTCGAGGCAGCCGACCTGTGGCGGCGGCTAACCTGGTTTCGAGTGCTGGTTATCGTCGTCAACCTCCTGATCGTTCTCTACATGCTGATGCTGCGCCTGGAAGCAGCAAAAAAGCACCACGCGGCGCAGCACCCAGCGCAATCTGGATAGATCGCCTTGTGTGAACCCGAATAGATCGCCCGTGTAGAGACGGGGCTTGCCCCGTCTCAGCCTGCGCAAGAACTCCGGCCTAGACATCGTTTTGAAGAAGCACAGCGGCTGCCCCATCCTTGCGCGTTCTGTGCGCAAGGGTGGGATTCCACGCCGCGTGCCGCTCGGGGGCGTTTCGACTGTTTTGAGGGGGCGTTCCGACGCTGTTTTGAAAGGGCGCGGCTTTTAGCCGCGCCGTAAAGGCCGCAAAATCAGCGGCGGCTTTAGCCGCTGCGGTGAGACTGCGACGCGGAAGGTACTTTTTTTTAGCAGCCTGATAGGCTGTCATCTCGAGCAGTATAGGTTGTCATCTTGAGCGAAGCGAAAGACCTATGCATGTGCGCGCTCAGCGATGCAGTTCTTCAACTACTCGACTGCCGGATTTATCCCAAGACTGCGCCAAAAGCACGGATGGATGGCAACCTTGGTGGTCGGCGTTACCTCAGCAGATGACACCGACCGCCGTCCCGTTGCGGACCAAGTGACGGATTCGAAGCTCTCAAGCTTGAGCCCAACTAGACTTATCCGATAGAAAACAACAACGAGCCAGCTACGAAGCGCAGCCGTCCGGGTCGGGTCATTTTCAATATCCCTCAGCGCGTCCGCCAGCTCCTCGTTCGCCAACTTCTTGCAGTCAAGAAGGCGAACCGCAAGATCCACGCACTGCTCATCGGTGATATCTTGGACCATGAATCGCGCCGGGCGGTTTTTCAGAGCGTCGACCAGCGTTAGCAGCTCGGGATAGTCCGCGATCCATTCGTCCGCCAAAGAGCGTAGGCGCAGGCGAGAATATTCGCCTTCAGCTTCTCTCAACATTGCTGCGGTGACTGCCGGGTTATCGCGCGCCTGCTTAATACAAGCGTTGAAAAAAGGGGCTCTTCCGGCATTTTAGTGGCTTAAGGAGCCAGGTCCAGACCGCCGCAGTGGAAGAGGATTGCAGCTGCGAAGTTCTTCTTATTGCGGAAGCCGCGTGCGGTGTACTTGACCCACTGGATCTT
>PLIC01000268.1 GCA_003139995.1 Candidatus Acidiflorens stordalenmirensis
CTCGCCGATTTCCTCGAAGTCGAGCCCCGCTACGAGCGCGTCGTCGAAGACTTCCTGCGCGACGAACTGAACTTCGTCGTGGTCAAGTCGTGGGACGCCGCCGACGAAGGCCTGCGCCTGCTGCGCTCCGACGTTAACGGCCGCGCGACATTCCTTGTGCATCCCGAGGACTCGCAAGCGAAGTTTTCGTTTGTCGCGGATGAAAGCCATCACTACGCTCCGCTCAACGACACGGTCCTCCCGCTAAAAAATTCGATTCGCGTGCTGAACGGATTCGGCAAGTCGCTCGAAGTGATCCTGCCGAAGCTGGGCAACGGCTACATCGTGCCCGATCCCGCGGTAGCGCGCGAGCTCGCGCTCTCCAGCCCCGACGCGTTTTTCCTTTCCCAGTCAGGCGAATGCTTCCACAACGTGACCGTCACCGGCGGCAAGCAACGCAGTGAGGGACCGCTCTCGATGAAGCGCGAGTTGCGCGACGTGCTGCGTCTGCTCGAAGAGCTGGAGCGGGCTCTGCGCGAGAAGGAAATGCTCGCGCTCACCTTGGGGCGCGAAATCAAGGAGACCGCTTCCCTGCTCGATCGTCTGGAAGACGAAAAGCGCGAAGCCGAGAAGCAGGCGATGACATCCGGACATTTGCTCAAGCAACTGGACGGAGAGATGTCGCGGGTCCGCGAACGGATCGCAATTAGCGAACGCGAACTGCAACGGCTCGCGGCGGAACGGCAGGAGCAGGAAAGCTTGATCGCATCGCGCCAAGCGGAGCTGACCACAATCGAGGAAGCGCGCGCCCAATTCGAAACGCAGCTTGCAGCCGGGCAAGACCGCCTCGCCGCTCTGCGCAGCCAGCGCGACGCTGCCGCTGAAGCCACTTCGCAGCGCGCCGCTCGCGTCGCCACTCTCGAAGAGCGTCACCGTTCCGCCACCACGCTGCTTCAGCGCATCGAGACACTTGTCGCCGAGATGCGGGAGCGGGTTGGCGCTTTCGAATCCCAAATGGAATCGGCGAGCGCCGAAATCGCGCAGCGGCAAAACGAGAACGTGCAACTGGTCGAGCAGTTCGTGCAGTTCGAAGCCGAACGCAATGCTGGAGAAGCGCGTGAAGGCTTGCTGCAGCTCGAATCCGAGCAAGTGCGCGCGCGATTGGCCGAAATCGACGAGCTTCTTCGCAACACGCGTCAGCAGCTCGATCTCGCTCGTGACCGCCGCGGTGAGCTTTCGGCAACGGCAGCCAAGCTGCAATCCGATCTGCAACACCTCGCCGACACCTGCCTGAACGAACTTGGCATCGAACGTGCGGTCCTGATGGCCGAAGCTGTGTCGGACAAGCCGATTCCGCTGGTCACCGGGGATGAACTTGCGGCGGAAGATCAGGCCCACCGTGAAATGCGCGCTCGCCTCGACGCGATGGGCCCGGTCAACATGATGGCTCTCGAAGAGTACAAGGAGACGGCGGAGCGCCACCAGTTCCTCGCAACACAGAGGAACGACCTGCTCGATGCCATCGAAAACACGTCGGCCACCATTCGCGAGATCGATCAAGTCTCGCGGCAGAAATTTGAAGAAGCGTTCAACAAGATCAACGAAAACTTCCAAGCCACGTTCCGCAAGCTCTTCGGCGGCGGATACGGCTTCATGCGCCTCACCGACCTCGAAAACAGCGCGGAGAGCGGCATTGACGTGGTGGCGTCGCCTCCGGGAAAGAAACTGCAGAACGTGCTGCTGCTCTCCGGCGGCGAAAAGGCGCTCGCTGCGCTCGCGCTGCTGGTTGGAATCTTCCAGTACACACCCAGTCCATTCTGCATTCTCGACGAGGTCGATGCTCCGCTGGACGAAGCCAACATCGCGCGCTTCACCGACCTGGTGCGCGAACTGAGCGTCCAGACCCAGTTCATCCTGATCACGCACAGCAAGCGGACCATGAGCATCGCCCCCGTGCTCTACGGCGTGACCATGCAAGAGCCCGGCGTATCGAAGCTCGTGTCGGTGCGCTTCGGGGCAGCGTAAGCCGAGGGAGGGGTGAGCACGGTGGCAGGCGTTCGATTACCGAAATGTCCTCTGTGTGGGTCAGAGTTTGAAATTAAGCATGTGGATTTTACGCTTCCATTTCGTTGTCCGGTTTGCGATCGATACCTCTATGTTTCCCCCTCCTACCCGCGTTTTCAGGGTTGTGCGGCGCTCCTCATTTCGGGACTTCTGTGTCTTGCCCTTGGCGCTAGAGGCCCGACACTAGTTCTTGTCGCCCTGTTAGTGTGGATTCCCACCTTTTTCATAGTGGTATTTTGGACAAGACACTTTGCACCGCCCAAGCTCAAACCTTGTCCTCCCCCTCACGCAGGCACCGTAGGTCTGTGAGGGGTACAGCGCCATGATCAGAGCAGGACTGCCTGAAATTCAGGACGCACATCAGAAATTTTCGAGTTGACAGATCCACTGTTTTTTGCGTTTTCGAGCCGCGAAATCACGGCCCTTTTTTCCAAAGCCTTCCTCAGTTTTTCCACATCGCTGCCCCCTCGAAAACCGGCACTGGGCAAGGCTTCTGGATTACACTTGAACTGTCAACACTTTTCCGCACACTTTTCCGCGCAACGACGTTTGGCGTAACCGGGCGTGTGTGATCGTAGTCGTTGACAAATTTTCCGCGCCAGCTAGAATACCCAAAGTTTTCGCCGGTGAATTTAGACATGAGCCCCGAAATTTTGGATTCCGTTCTTTTGCGAACGGACTATCCCGAATTGGAGTTGCACGCCAGCGGCAAGGTCCGCGATGTCTACTGCCTCGACCATGACCACTTGCTGTTCGTGGCCACCGACCGCATCTCAGCCTTCGACTACGTGCTCGCGACCGGCATTCCGCACAAGGGCCGGGTGCTGACCCAGATTTCGCTGTTCTGGTTCGACTTTCTCAAAGACATCGTCCCCAACCATTTCGTCACTGCCGACGTGGACCGCTACCCGGCGGCGATTCGCCAGCACGCCGGCGAACTCCGCGGCCGTTCCATGATGGTGATGCGCGCCGAAATGTTTCCGGTCGAGTGCGTGGCGCGCGGCTACCTTTCCGGCTCCGGATGGAAGGAGTACAAAGCGACGGGCACGGTCTGCGGCGTCAAGCTTCCGCCGGGATTGAAGGAATCCGGCCAACTGCCGGAGCCCCTGTTCACGCCGGCCACGAAGGCCAGCACCGGGCACGACATCAACATTTCGTTCGAAGAAATGTGCACGCTGGTCGGTCCCGAATTGAGCCGCCAGCTCCGCGACATCACGTTGCGCATCTACAAGAAAGCCGCGGATTATGCGCGGCAGCGCGGCATCATCATCGCCGACACCAAGTTTGAATTTGGACAGACCGCCCAGGGCATCACCCTGGCGGATGAAGTACTCACACCGGATTCCTCGCGTTTCTGGCCGGCCGACACCTACCAACCGGGCAAGGCGCAGGATTCCTACGATAAGCAGTATGTACGGGATTACCTCGAAGAAATTCGCTGGAACAAACAACCACCCGCGCCAGCCCTCCCCCAAGAAGTTGCGCTGCGGACAAGCGAAAAGTACCTCGGGGCATACCGTCAGTTGACGGGACGCGAGCTGGAGATTTAGCCCGCGTGCGCTGGTGTCATTGCATTCGATCACTGAGCTTCGGATCGTGAGCTTCGGATCATGAACCATGAGCATTGCGGATTGGATCATCCTCGGCTTTCTGGTGTTTTCCGTGATTGGGGCAGCCCTTGAAGGCTTCTTTTATGAAGCCTTCAAGCTGGCTGGCTTGATCGTGGGATACCTGCTGGCCGCCTGGCAGTATCATCGCGTGGCGGACTGGTTCGCGCCTCATTTAAAATCGCCATGGTTAGGCGAGATCGCTGGGTTTCTTATCATTTTCTTCGCGGCCCTGATCGTTGCCGGCATTGCCG
>PLIC01000186.1 GCA_003139995.1 Candidatus Acidiflorens stordalenmirensis
ATCCTTCGATTGGAAAAGACTCTGGCGACCGAGAAATACGATAAAGAAGAATTCATCCCGGTGAAGTGCAATGTCGATCCCTGGATGCACCGCTATTTCGCAGTGCTCAAGACGTCGCACTACGACGTAAGCAAGGGCGGAGGGGACTTTAGGCTGCCGAACCTGCCTCCCGGCAGGTACACCATCACGGCCTGGCATGAGGACTACGGCACTCAGACTAAAGACGTCACCATCACCGGCAACGAAACCAAAGACGTCAGCTTCACCTTTAAGGCGAAGGCTTGCTGATTCACCGGCGGCGGAGAGGAACATCTCCGCCGCGCGGGCATCTGCATCCGCTAGGGTGATCATGTTCTACAAAAAGTGCAGCCAGGCCGGCGAGCAAAGTAACTCCGAGCGCAAGGCCGACCGTGGGCCCGACAGGGGCTGGTAACGGCTTTCACCGGCACCTAGTCCCGTGTCCTCTCATTTGGAGCGGTCCGTTTTGTAAGACGCGACTACAGCCTGAAAACCTTGCCCAGAGCGGGATTTCATTCACAAATGGGAATGTTGCGCCAGTTAACGAGCCTGTCCCGCAGGAACGGACTTGATGTCAAACTTACAGGTGATAGAATCGCTTCATGGCAAATACACTAATTGAGTCCGTAGTTAAACAACTCAAGCAGGAACGCGCGCGGCTTGAGAATGAACTCCACCGCGTAACAACCGCCCTGACTACCTTCGGGAAAGTCTACATGCACGGGAACAAACCTGGACGTGTTGCAACTCCCAAGAAGCGAACGATCTCGGCCGCAGGACGCAAGAGAATCGCAGCCGCGCAGAGGGCGCGATGGGCAAGGGTTAGGGCAGCCAAGAAATAAGTACGCCGATTTTCCGCCCACGAGGCGGAAAATCGGATCCACCCGCTTAGACGCGCCCAGCGTGGGGCGCGTCAGTTGGGGAGATCCCTCACCACTGCGGCCACAAACTCGGTAAACTCCTGGACGTCGTCGGCGGTCGTGTCGAACGAGCACATCCACCGCACCACCGACTCTTCTTCGCTCCACACATAGAAGAAGTACCGCTCCTGTATCTTCTTAACCGCTTCCCGCGGAATTTGCGCAAACACGCCGTTTGCCTCCACGGGATACACAATTTTGACTCGCGGAATCTTCTTCACTTCCTGTTCCAGCAGTTGCGCCATACAGTTCGCGTGTTCCGCATTCCGCCGCCAGAGATCGTTTGTCAGCAGCGCCTCCATCTGCGCCGACATGTAGCGCATCTTCGACGCCAGCTGCATTCCCTGCTTGCGCACAAACGAAAAATCCTCCGCCAATACCGGACGAAAGAACACCACCGCCTCCACGCCCATCAACCCGTTCTTCGTCCCGCCAAAGGAAAGCACATCCACTCCCAAATCGCGCGTCGCCTGACGCAGGGTCAGCCGCTGCGCCGCCGCGGCGTTTGAAATCCGCGCCCCATCCATGTGCAAAAACATTTTGCGCTCGTGGGCAAACCGCGCCAGCGCTTCGATTTCCGCCGGCTTGTACACTGTTCCCATTTCGGTCGATTGCGTAATCGAAATCACCCGCGGCTGCACGTGATGCTGGTCTCCAATTCCGTGATACGCTCGCGCCACCGTTTCCACCGTCAACTTCCCGTCCGGCGCTCCGAGAGGCACCAGTTTGCAGCCCGCAAATTTTTCCGGCGCGCCACATTCGTCCGTATAAATATGAGAAAGCTCCGGACACAGCACCGCATGGAACGGCCGCGTCAGCGCCTGCAAACTCAGCACATTCGCCGCCGTCCCATTGAAAACAAAAAAGACCGCCACGTCGGCTCCAAACTGCGTGCGGAATTTTTCCACCGCCGATTCCGTGTGCGGATCGTCCCCATACCCCACCACATGCCCCTCGTTAGCGCGCCGTATCGCCTCCAGCACCTCGGGGTGCACTACCGCATTGTTGTCGCTCGCAAAACTTCGGCTCGGGTTCATGACAAAACAATTTAACAGAAGCGAAAATTCTTCGGAGCCTCCCTTTCCTATCCGCGAATCTATATTTATGATCTAGTGTTGTGCTGTAATCGGCCGGTCGCGACCAAGGCGCGAGGAATCAGGCTCACAGTAACCTGGTCTGGTGCCCGGCAAGTTCGCAGTATGAATCAACACTGTCATCCTGAGCGAAGCGAAGGACCTATGTATTTGAATTCGCTATGCACGAGATCCTTCGCTTCGCTCGGGATGACAACCCAAACTTATGCCGCGTATTTTCGGGACAGGACAATGGGGGCAGCCCCAGAGGTACTTGTTTTTTTTTTCGCAGGCCGAGGAATATCGTTAAGAGCGCTCATATGTCTCGATTCTTTGCAAAGACGCCATCTTTAATCCTGTCGGGGATTCTGCCCGGCGCTCTTCTGGCCGCGCTCCTTCTCACGACCGCCTGCAGCAACAGCAAAGCGGCCAGGGATGCGGCCCCGCAGGCCATGCCGGTCAAAGTCCAAACGGCGAAGGCGCAAAGAGTCGATGACACCACCGACTACGTCGCCACCTTGAAATCCCGCGACTCCGCTGTGGTCATGCCGCAGGTCGAAGGCATCATTACGCAGATTTTCGTCCACTCCGGCGAACTTGTTGCATCCGGGGCTCCCATGATGCAGATCGATCCGGCCAAGCAGCAGGCGACGGTCAAAAGTCAGGATGACGCCCGCGCCGCCCAAGTCGCGCAGGTCAAATGGGCGCAACAGAATTACGAGCGCGTCAGCGGCCTTGCCAGTGCCGGCGTAGTCAGTAAGCAGGATCTCGACCAGGCGCGCGCAACCATCGACGCTGCCCAAGCGCAACTGCACTCCCTTGAGGCTCAGGTTAGCGAGCAGCAGGTCCAGTTGCACTACTACCAGGTAGTCGCCCCGCGTGCCGGAATCGTCGGTGATGTTCCCGTCCGCGTTGGCGACCGCGTCGTCACCACCACCACGCTCACCACCGTCGACCGTCCCGGCAGCCTCGAAGCTTACATCTATATTCCCATCGAGAAATCTGCCCAGCTGAAGATGAATCTTCCCGTCCAGATTGTCGACGCTTCAGGAAACTCGCTTGCCGCCAGCCGCGTTACGTTCATCTCGCCGCAGGTGGACACCGCGACGCAAACCGTGCTCGTCAAAGCCCAGATCGCAAACTCGAGCGACAGCCTGCGCACCGCCCAGTTCATCCGCGCTCGCGTGGTCTGGGGCAGCCAGGAAAAGCCCGTTGTTCCGGTCGTAGCCGTGTCGCGAATCGGCGGCCTCTATTTCGCTTTTGTTGCTGAGCCTGATGGGAAGGGTGGATACGTGGTCCACCAGAAGCCGCTCCAGATCGGCCAAATCGTCGGCAACGACTATGTCGTCCTCGGCGGCGTAAAACCGGGAGACAAAGTCGTTGTCTCCGGCACCCAGTTTCTAATCGATGGCGTACCCGTAGTCCCGCAGGAAAGCAGCAGCTAGGCACCGGGTGATCGGATGATCGAACTTCCGATCACCCGATGACCCGATCAACCGATGACATCGGCTCTGCTCAGGGTCAGGATGAGAACGAACACTTATGGTCGACTTTTTTATTCATCGCCCGGTATTCTCCACCGTCTGCGCCCTGCTCATAATTCTCGCCGGCGCCGTCTGCATTCCTACCCTGCCCATCGCGCAATTCCCAAACCTCGCGCCGCCGCAGGTTGGTGTCGTCGCCGTCTATACCGGAGCCAGCGCCCAGACCGTCGAGTCGGCCGTCACCACGCCGCTCGAGCAGCAGATCAACGGCGCCGAGGGCATGAAGTACATCACCTCCTTGAGCGACAACAACGGCGTCAGCCAGATCACCGCGACCTTCGATCTCAACCGCGATCCCGACCTCGCCGCCGTTGACATGGAGAACCGCGTCAACACAGCTTCTGGACGGCTTCCCGCCGCGGTCAAGCAGGTCGGAGTTAGCGTCGCCAAGACTTCGGAGAACTTCGTCTTCGCCGCCGCTGTCTTTTCGCCCGACAATCGTTACTCCACGCTCTTCATGAGCAATTACCTCGATGTCTACGTCCGCGACAGCCTGAAGCGCGTGCCCGGCGTGGCCGACGTCATGATCTTCGGCGAGCGCAAATATTCCATGCGCCTGTGGCTCGATCCCGTGCGCATGGCAAGCCGCTCCCTTACCGCCGACGACGTGGTCAACGCTCTCGGAGAACAAAACGTCGAAGTCGCCGCCGGACAAGTCGGCTCCCAGCCCTCCATGCCCGGCCAGCAGTTTCAGATCAGCGTGCGCGCCGTCGGCCGCCTTTCCGAAGCCGCTCAGTTCGATAACATCATTCTCAAGAGCAACTCCGATGGCACTCTTGTCCGCCTGCGCGACGTCGGTCACTCCGAACTCGGCGCCGAAGATTACAGTTCCATCCTGGAGTACAACGGGCGCGAATCCGTTGGTATCGCCATCACCCAGCTCTCCACTGCCAACGCCCTCGATGTGGACCGCCGCTGCATCGCCGAACTCAACCGCCTCGCCAAGCGTTTCCCGCCCGGCATGAAGTATGAGCTTGCCTTCGATACCACCGATGCGGTCGGCGAATCCATTCGCGACGTGGTCACGACCCTCGGCCAGGCCATCTTCCTCGTCATCCTTGTCATCTTCATTTTCCTCGAAGAATGGCGCTCCACCATCATCCCGGCAGTGACGATCCCGGTCTCGCTCATCGGAACTTTCGCCTTCGTCAAGCTGCTCGGCTTCTCCATCAACACACTCACGCTCTTCGGCATTACGCTCGCCACCGGCCTTGTGGTCGACGACGCCATCGTCGTCATTGAAAACATCGAGCGCCACCTCCAGGAAGGCGAGACCAATCCGGTCAAAGCCGCGTCCGACGCCATGAGGGAAGTCACCGGCGCGGTCATCGCCACTTCGCTGGTGCTGGTGGCTGTCTTCGTGCCGGTCGCGTTTTTCCCCGGCACGACCGGCATTCTGTTCCGCCAATTCGCGCTGACCATCGCCTTCTCGATTTCGATCTCCGCCTTCAACGCGCTGACTCTTACGCCCTCGCTCTCCGCGCTCCTGCTCGGCCGCGAGCACGGCGAAAAGAGTTGGTTATTCAAGCGCGTCGACCGCTTCCTGGCCGCGCTTACCAAGGGCTATGTTCGCGCCCTCCGCGCTTTTCTGCGTTTCGAAGCCGTTGCCTTGGTCCTGTTTGTCGCCGGTCTCGGCCTCGCTTACTTCGTCTTCCGGCACGTGCCTCAAGCCTTTGTCCCCACCGAAGATCAGGGATATCTCTTCGTCGTTATCCAGGCTCCCACCGGAGCTTCGCTGGAATATACGCGCAACATCACCGAGCAAGTGGGCGCCGTCGCCAGAAGTTTCCCTGAAATCGACCGCACCTTCTCGGTTGCCGGCTTCAGCTTCGGAGGCAGCGCGCCCAACGTCGGCATGGTCTTCCTGAACCTCCGGCCGTACGCGCAGCGTAAGGGCCCCGAGCACACCGCCTCCGCAGTCGTCAATCGGCTTCGCGGCCCGTTCTTCGGAATTTCCGGCGCCATCGTCGTCCCCTTCGAAGCGCCCGCCGTGCAAGGGCTCGGAACGTTTGGCGGATTCCAGTACGAACTCCTCGATCAAGGCGCTCACACGCTTCAGGATCTGGACAAAACCACCCACGATCTCACTCGCGCCGGCGCCGAGCGCAAGGAAAAAGACATCACCGGACTTTTCACCACTTACACCGCCAGCGATCCGCAGTATGTCATCACCATCGATCGCGAAAAGGCCAAGAGCCTGCACATTCCGCTCAGCCAGATCACCGACACGCTCAGCGTTTACGTGGGTTCAGCCTACATCAACGATTTCGATTTCAATAACCGCTCTTACCGTGTCTATGTACAGGCCGACAAGCAATTCCGCTCGCATCCGCAGGACATCGGGCAGTACTACGTCCGCTCCGATTCCGGCGCCATGGTGCCGCTGGAGAATTTAGTTAGCATCAGCCAGACCGCTGCGCCCCAGGTCATCAGCCACTACAATCTTTTCCGCTCGGCGGAAATCACCGGCTCCGCTGCGCCCGGCTTCAGCTCCGGACAGGCCATTGACGCCATGCAGCAGCTCTCCGCGAAAGTCCTGCCGCAGGGCTACACCTACGAATGGTCGGGAATTTCGCTCGAAGAGCTGGCATCGGGATCGACTACGCTCATCCTCTTCGGCTTGGGAACGCTGGTCGTCTATTTGACGCTTTCGGCGCAGTATGAGAGCTTCGTGCTGCCCTTCATTATTCTGCTCGCCGTGCCCATGGCGTTGCTCGGCGCGCTTTCCGCGCAATGGATCCGCAGCCAGCAGAATGATGTTTACTGCCAGGTGGGGCTTGTCATGCTCGTCGGCCTGGCTTCGAAAAACGCCATCCTGATCGTGGAATTCGCCGAGCAGTTGCGCGCCCGCGGCATGACCGTTCTCGAAGCTGCCGTCCAAGCCGCCCGCATCCGGCTGCGCCCGATTCTCATGACGTCATTTGCCTTTATCCTCGGCGTTGTCCCCTTGGTGACTGCCCACGGCGCCGGAGAGAACGGGCGCCACTCCGTAGGCACCACCGTATTCGGCGGCATGATCATGAGCACGATCCTCAATTTGTTCTTTATCCCCGTGCTTTACCTCTTGATCGAAGGCTTCCGAGAGCGCCGTCGCAAACCCAAAGCCGCCTAAGCAAGTGTCAGCTCAGGGTGCCCCACGTCTCGCGGTTTTCGAGACGCGGGCCGCCAGAAAAAGCATCCGCTCGGCTCTTTCCAGCGTCTTAATAGTGTCAGAAATCTCACTATGTTGTAAGAAGTCTTGCGTGAGGTTAAACAAATGAAGAAATCACTGCTCGCAGTCCTCGCTCTCCCACTGATTTTCTCGATGGCGGCCCTCGCCAGTCCCGCCATCCAGGACAACCAACCAACTGGCGCGCTCAGTCAGAGGAGCATCGATCGCATCATCAAGGAAGTCCGTCATGAACTCGTGATGCTTCCTTACTACGGCGTCTTCGACAACCTCTCCTACAAGGTCGACGCCGACGGCACCGTGACCCTGCTCGGCCAGGTCTCGCGTCCCACGCTCAAGTCCGACGCCGAAAACGTGGTCAAGCGCATTGAAGGTGTCGAGAAGGTCGTCAACAACATCGAGGTCTTGCCCACTTCCTTCAGCGACGACCGCATCCGCCGCGCGGCCTATCGTGCCATCTACGGCAACAGCGCTCTAAGCGAGTACCAGGTGCGCGCCGTTCCGCCTATTCACATCATCGTCAAGAACGGAAACATCACGCTCGAAGGCGTAGTGGCCCGCCAGATGGACAAGCAAATCGCCGGCATGCAGGCGAACAGCGTCCACGGCGCATTCTCAGTGACCAACAACCTTGTAGTCGAAGAACCAGAAAAGAAAGACGACAAGAAAAAATAATTCCGTGAGTGGCGCCTTTCACGATTTGCCATCCTGAGCGAACCGGGGCCCTAGCGCGCCCGCTTTTGGCGCGATGGGGTGGGGGAGCGAAGGACCTATGGATTTGAATCCGCTCGGCACGAGATCCTTCGCTTCGCTCAGGATGACATCCCAAACTTATGTCGCGAATTTGCGGGACACGATACTGGCTTTGCTTCTTTAACTTCTCGCCTCGCCCGGCACTCGCACCCGAATCGTCTGCGGGACGGCGCGCAGTTTCCCGAGCAACTGTTCATCGCAAGCCCGATTGATGTCGTAAATCGCATAGCCAAGCGGCCCGCGAGTATCCAGCACTTGCCGGTCAATATTGATCCCGCGATCCGCCAGAATATCGTTAATCGCCCGCAAGATTCCCGGCACATTGTGGTGGATGTGCATCAGCCTGTGCGATCCCGGCTCATAATCCAGATGACAATGCGGCAGGTTCACGCTCAGCAGCGAATCCCCGCTCTTGAAATAATCGATCATCCGCGCCGAAACAAACTGGCCGATATTCTGCTGCGCTTCCTCCGTGCTGCCGCCGACATGGGGAGTCAAAATCACATTGGCCAGCCCTCTTAGCGGGCTTGAAAACGCGCCGCCACTCTCCGGTTCCTGCGGAAACACATCCACCGCCGCCCCACCGAGCTTTCCGTTCTTCAAATGCCGGGCCAGCGCCTCATGATCCACCACAAACCCGCGGCTCAAATTAATCAGGCACGCTCCATCTTTCATTCCGCGGAGCTCGTCTTCCCCAAACAAATTCTGGTTCTGCGCCTTCCCATCCACATGCAAAGTGATCACGTCGGAAGTTTCCAGCAATTCGCGAAAGCTCACCGGGCGGGCATTCCCGCGCGCCAGCACATGCGCCACATCGTGAAATACCACCCGCATGCCCATCGCCTCGGCCAGATCCGATACCTGCGACCCAATCTTGCCGTAGCCCACAATCCCCAGCGTCAGCCCGCGTACTTCGTGCGATCCCGCCGACGATTTATTCCACACCCCGCCGTGCAATTGCGTGCTCGCCTCAAACGTCCGCCGCAGCAGCAGGATGATCTCTCCCATCGCCAACTCGGCCACCGAACGGCTGTTCGAATGCGGATCGTTAAACACCCCAATCCCCCGATCGCTCGAAGCCGCGCGATCGATCTTGTCCACGCCAATGCAGAACGCACCCACCGACACCAGTTCCGGAGCCGCATCCAAGACCGCCGCTGTGATGTGGCTCTTCGAACGGACGCCTAAAATCGAGGTTCCGCGCACCTTCTCGATCAGCTCGCGCTCGTCAAGCGCTCCCTTCAGCGACTCGACGGTGAACCCCGCCTCTTCAAACTGCGAAGCCGCCACCCCACTGATGTTCTCCAGCAATAGAACCTTCAAAGACCCTCCCGGACTCGTGAAGAGTTAGCTTGAATTATAAAGACAATCAGTGCGGCGCGGACATTTCTGCTCGATGGCCCTGATTCCGAAGAATTCCCCTGTGTCCTCGGAGCCTGCCCTGAGCGAAGCCGAAGGGTCCCCTGCGGTTCAGGTTTTCGCCGGCTGCAACCCGCACTCTCTCCAGTGCGTTCCCCCGTGTCCCGCCAAAGTGATCGCACTTGGGCATTGAATCTTTCCGCTTTGCCCGGTCATCCAAAAGACTCTGGAGGAAATGAAAAAATGCCGCATGAACTGCCCCCGCTGCCGTACGATTACACGGCGCTTGAACCCACCATCGACGAAAAGACGATGCACCTGCATCACGACATGCACCACGCCGCTTACGTCAAGAACCTGAACGCGGCACTCGACAAGCATCCTGAGCTCCACAAGAAAAGTGCGGAAGATCTCATCCGCGACCTGAGCGCTGTCCCCGAAGACATCCGCGGCGCCGTCCGCAACAATGGCGGCGGCCACGTCAACCACACCATGTTCTGGAACATCATGAAGCCCCACGGCGGAGGCGATCCCACCGGCCCCATCGCCGACGTGATCAAGAAAACTTTTGGCGACTTCAANNCAGTTCGGCAGCGGATGGGTGTGGCTGGCCGGAGACTCAAAAGGCGAAGTGAAAATCCTCTCCACGCCCAACCAGGACAGCCCGCTCTCCCAAGGCCTCCATCCCATCTTCGGTAACGACGTCTGGGAGCACGCCTACTATCTCAAGTACAACAATCGCCGCCCCGAATACTTGCAAGCCTGGTGGAACGTAGTCAACTGGGAAGAAATCAACAAGCGCTACCAATCTTCACTGAAGAAGTAAGAAGTGATCGTGTGGCGCGGACACTCCTGTCCGCGCCGCTTGCCTCACAGCGTAAGATAAATTGCAGATCGCTCGCAGTCTCGCTGTTTGGAGGTCGCCATGCGCAAGCCCGCGCTAGCTCTTACCCTGTTCCTCCTTGTTTCATTCCTTTCCTCGGCGCAAGAAACCAAGCCAGCTCCCAGGACGACCTACAGCCCCGTTCCCGTGAATGCCGCCCGAGAGCCCAACCCGGTGAAGTCCACTCCCGAGTCCATCGCTGAAGGCAAGAAGATCTACGGTTACGATTGCGCTCAGTGTCATGGCGACACCGGCCAGAGCAAAACCGATGTTGCCAAGAAGTTGGAGATCCCCGACCTCACCAATCCCGCGCTTCTCAAAAACCGCACCGACGGCGAACTCTTCTATATCCTCAAGAATGGCCACGGCGGCATGCCTTCCGAAGGCGATCGCGTCAAGCCCGAGCAACTCTGGGATCTGGTCAACTACGTCCGATCATTGGCCAGGAAGCAACCCACCGCCGCGCACTAAATACACCGCCAGATCCTTCGCCGACACCCGCCATCCCTGTCTTGACACCCGCTCCCGCCCCGGTTTCACGACCGGGGCTTTTTTCCCTTCGCGTGACGCTGCGTGTCCTTGCTGGATTCTTGGTCGCGTTCCCTCCGTGGTGAAAACAGTCCTTCGCTTCTGCAATCGTTCCGAACCCACTGGCAACTGGGTACCGCCAACTGTTCTTAACCTGTGCACCCCTTGTGCAAATTCCGGTCGCCGGGCGCGGCAGCGTCCCACGCAATTTTCTGCGCACCGCTCAAACCCCGCCGCTCGTATGCCAACCGCAGTTACCCTCGACGCATGCTTGATGCGCATTCATTCCATCCAATCCGCGCCCGAAAATTCCACCGTTGCACAATTCTTATGGTATTGACCCGCTCTCTTTGTGCGCGTACAGTCACTCCACTTTGAAAACAAGTATCCGCCGAGCGGCGACCGTGCTCGGCCAAAGCGTCAAAGCTAGAAACGAACATCAGCCCTGCCGAAGGGTGAAAGAAAGCACTTATGAATCTGGAAAGCCAATGGACCGTTTACCGCACCCGTTTCCTGGTGCGTGCTCGTCAACTCACCGAACCACTCGTCTTTACCGACGCTCTCGGCCGCGAACAATCCGGCCAGCCCGGCGACTATCTTGTCGAGTCCTCGGATGGCATAAGACGGATCACCACCCAAACGCTCTTCGAAGACATCTACGTGCCTCTCGCACCCACGCCTTTTCGTTCAACGGCCCGAAGAGTTCAAACCGGAGTTTCAAGCGACGGAGCGCGAGTCGTCCTCGCCCGGCCCCTGGCTCGCGCCTCACCGGAACATCGCACCCGTGCCACCGCCTGAACAGATCGAAGAATAGTACCCAGTGGCCAGGGTGCCCCACGTCTCGCGGTTTTCGAGACGTGGGCCGCGGGGCAACCAGCCAATCTCCAACTCAGTGCCCTTACCACTTTCGGGCTACAAGATATGGTGTTTCCCCCTTGACAGGCACTATATACGGGAGTACGTTAATCATCCCAAGCACTTTTTGCAGATCCCCTCTACAAGGGGGGCTACGAGCGTAGACAAAAGGGGCGAGACTCAAAGTTGAGGTGACTTCGCGCCTTCCCCTTCACGGGAAACCATCCCTCCGGAGTGGATGGAAATCAGCGGTGACTTCCCCCGGTCTGGTCCTGCTAGGCATCCTCTCCGGGGGGATTCATAAATGGTTCTGGGTAGGTTTTTGCGAAGCGTCGGTTTCAACTCTGAAACCATGAAACTTTGAAACCTGTTACTTATGCTTTTTGCCATCATCTAATTAGGAGAAGGAAATGCCCGAAGTGCGCGATCAAATCAAAACTCAAGCCGCTGCCAGCAATAATAAGAAGAAGGTCCCCGGCCTCACCTTCCGCCGTTTTTTCACCAAGTCCGGCGTCTCCCCATACTCCGAAGTCGAGTGGGAACTCCGCGACGCTCAGATCACCGATTCCCAAGGAGGCATGATCTTCGAGCAGAAAAATGTCGAGGTCCCCAAAGATTGGTCCATGACCGCGACCAACATTGTCGCCTCGAAATATCTCCACGGACAGATCGGCACCGATGAGCGCGAAACCGGCGTGCGTCAACTGGTCGCCCGCGTCGCCGAAACCATTCGCGACTGGGGCATGAATGACGGATACTTCCGCTCCTCCGAAGACGCCGCCACCTTCCACGACGAGCTCGTGCACCTGCTCATCCGCCAGTACGCGGCCTTCAACTCGCCCGTCTGGTTCAACGTCGGCTGCGAGCGCGTCGAACCGAAATCCGACGCCACAAACTGGCATTGGAACTTCACCACGCAGCAAGTGGAATTCGGCGTCACCGGATACTCGCGCCCGCAGTGCTCGGCCTGCTTCATCAACTCCGTGCACGACTCGCTCGATTCCATTCTCACCCTGGCTAAGACCGAAGGCATGCTCTTCAAGTGGGGATCCGGCACGGGCACCAATCTCTCTCCGCTCCGTTCCTCCACCGAAGTTCTAAGTGGCGGCGGCACCGCCAGCGGCCCACTCAGCTTCATGAAAGGTTTCGACGCCTTCGCCGGCGTCATCAAGTCCGGAGGCAAGACTCGCCGCGCCGCCAAGATGGTCATCCTCAACATCGACCATCCCGACATCGTCGAATTCATCGACTGCAAATCCAAAGAAGAAGCCAAAGCCCACGCGCTCGTATTGCAGGGTTACGACGGATCGCATCCCGACTCCGACGCCTACAGCTCCATCTTCTTCCAGAACGCCAACAACTCCGTCCGAGTAACTGACGATTTCATGGTAGCCGTAATGCGCGATACCGATTTTTCCACCCGCGCCATCGTTGACGGCCGCATCGTCAACACCTACAAAGCCAAAGACCTGCTCCAGAAAATTTCCGAAGCCACATGGCAATGCGGAGATCCCGGCATGCAGTACGACACCACCGTTAACCGCTGGCATACTTCGAAAAACACGGCGCGCATCAACGCGAGCAATCCCTGCAGCGAGTACATGTTCCTCGATGACTCTGCCTGCAACCTAGCCAGCCTGAACCTGCTCAAGTTCGCGCCCAACGGCACTTTTGACCTGGAAGCCTATCGTCATGCCGTGGACGTGGTAATCACCGCCCAGGAAATCTTAGTGGACAACGCCGGATATCCAACCGAACTTATCGCCAAGAACTCGCACGACTATCGCCCGCTCGGTCTGGGTTATGCGAACTTAGGCGCCCTCTTAATGGCCGCCGGACTTCCTTACGACTCCGATGCGGGACGCGACTACGCCGCCTGCGTGACCGCCATCATGTGCGGCGAAGCGTATCTCCAGTCCTCGCGCATAGCCGAACTCTGCGAGCCGCTCGGTCCCATCACCGGCACGGTCCAAACTCGCCTCGGAGTAACCACCGCAGAAAACATGCCCGGAGCCGCCTGCCCCGGCTGGTACATCAATCGCGAGCCGTTCTTAGACGTCATAAGAATGCACCGCGCCAGCGTCAATAACATTGGCACTAACAACGGCCACGGAGGGACGGCCGCCCCCGGCCGTCCAGCGGAGCGCAGCTCGGCTGCCGCCCAACTGCCCGAGCTGATCGAAGCCTCGAAGCATTGCTGGGACGAAGCTCTTTCCCACGGCGAAAAGCATGGCTACCGCAACTCCCAAGTAACAGTTCTAGCTCCAACCGGCACGATCGGCTTCATGATGGACTGCGATACGACTGGCATCGAACCGGACTTGGCGCTCATCAAGTACAAGAAACTTGTCGGCGGCGGCATGATCAAGATTGTGAACAACACCGTCCCCAGCGCGCTCTTCAAGCTCGGCTACACCCATGAGCAGACTGACGCGATTGTTTCTTACGTCGATGCTACCGGGACGATCGAAGGCGCGCCGCATGTTAAAGATGAGCATCTCGCGGTGTTTGATTGCTCGTTCAAGCCGGCTAAGGGCACGCGTTCCATTCACTACATGGGACATCTTAAGATGATGGCCGCTGCCCAGCCTTTCATTTCGGGAGCTATCTCTAAGACTGTTAACTTGCCGAACGCCGCTTCGGTTGACGATATTTCGGAGGCTTACATTCAGGCCTGGAAATTGGGGCTGAAGGCTGTCGCTATTTATCGCGATGGATGCAAGCAGTCGCAGCCGCTTTCTGCGGCGGGAACGAAAACCGCGAACTCTACCAAGGACGACGCGGCTCGGAACGCAGCGGCCACGGCGGCTGCCGAAGAAGACAACCTCGACGCTCCGCCGCGCGCCGTCCGCCACAAGCTCAAAGAAGAGCGCATGTCGGTTACGCACAAGTTCAACATCGGAGGCCACGAAGGCTACATCATCGTCGGCCTGTATCCCGACGGCGAACCCGGCGAGATCTTCATCAAGATGGCGAAAGAAGGCTCGACCGTGTCGGGGCTCATGGACAGCTTTGCGCTGGCCGTCTCGATCGCGCTGCAGCACGGAGTGCCGCTGAAGCTCTTCTGCGAAAAATTCGCGCACACTCGCTTTGAGCCCAGCGGCTGGTCGAGCCATCCTGAGATCGGCTATGCCAAGTCGATCATGGACTACATCTTCCGCTGGCTGCACCTGCGCTTCCTGAGTGGACAGCAGCAGATGCTGTTCGACAACCTGCGCCCGCGCGCGCTGGGCACGCCCGCTCCGGAAGGTGTCGGCGATCTGAACGGCTCCATTGGTTCCGGCCCAGTGAGTTCGCTGACACCTGAGACCCGTCCCGGCTCTGTTCATGCGGCCGACGCGCTCGCCGGCATGATCGACATGGGCGACGCTCCCAGTTGCTCGTTCTGCGGATCGATCATGGTCCGCAACGGCAGTTGCTACAAGTGCATGAGCTGCGGCAGCACGAGCGGATGTAGCTGAACGTGTGGCGCGGGCGCCCTCGCCCGCGAGCCTTTGCTCAGGGTGAGGGGCGGGCGTCTCGCCCGTCCAAGCGGAGCGAAGCTCCGCAGAGAACTTTTCGGCACGGAAGGTCGTATCAGTCGGCCATGAACGGGGAGCGGCGACGATATTGCAAGGTATTAGTGCAGACTTGGAGCACAGAAAAAAGCCATGAGCACTTTAATTGAGAGTCTGCACGAACCGACCGGCTGCGATTGGGCTGACAATGAACCCGGCGCGATCAAAGAGCTGCAAGAATTGAACGAGTCTTACCGGCGCAGCCGCTGGCCCGCGGAGTACTCGAACACAACCCACACATTGCGTTGTGGCGACGCTCGCGACCTGTCGTTTATTCCAAATGAAAGCATTCACCTTGTAGTTACCTCTCCACCGTACTGGACGCTAAAAGAATATCCGCCACACGAACACCAACTTGGAGCCATCGAAGACTACGAGAGCTTCCTAGCTGAGCTCGACAAGGCTTGGAAGGAATGTGCCAGGGTCCTAGCGCCTGGTGGGCGGATCTGCTGCGTCGTCGGTGACGTTTGCATTTCCCGAAAGAAGGCAGGACGGCACTACGTAATGCCGCTGCATGCCGACTTAATGGTCCGAGTTCGAAACTTCGGCCTGGACTCGCTGACGCCTATCCTCTGGTTCAAGATCGCAAACGGTGTGACGGAAGTCGAAGGGAACGGTGCCGGGTTCTACGGCAAACCTTACCAGCCAGGGGCTATCGTTAAGAATGATTTTGAGTATCTGCTCTTCTTCCGCAAAGGCAGCTCATACAGATCGCCGTCCCTGATTCAGAAGGCCCTCTCGATGCTCTCAAAGGATGAAATGAAGTCGTGGCTTCGTACCGCATGGACGGACATTAAGGGGCACTCGACTAAGAAAGGACACCCTGCCCCCTATCCGGTTGAGCTCGCAGAGCGCCTCATTCGCTTGTTCTCGTTTGCTGGGGACACAGTTCTAGATCCGTTCGTTGGCACCGGCACGACCTGCGTAGCCGCCATGAACACGGGCCGCAGCAGCATCGGGGTCGAAATTGACAGTGAATTCGTCCGGTTAGCGCGAGAAAGACTACGGAAAGCGGCACTTTCCAGAAGAGAACCCCATTTGTTTGATGTGAAAGTGAATGTACAATCGCGATAGATGATCGCCGAGAAATACGGTCTCCTAAAAGCGTTCCGTAGTCTCTTTGAGGGCGCCCAATACCTTCACAGAGATTCCAGCTTAGGGGACTGGGTCGCGAGTTATTTGTACGAGGACCTATACAAGCTTCGCAAGTCCAGCAGGTTGTACAAACGCATCGCCGCTGGCGTCAGAGTACTCAACACACAAAACCGGACTGTAGGCATCGCCCGCAGACGGGGAGACGGCACTTTCGGAGAGTTGGTTCCGGCCGGGACTGCGATTCGAGAGGAAGGACTGGCCGTGGCTCGGGGGCCCGTAGCCACGATCGAGATTGGAGTCGAGACAAAGATCCTCGCCAAGGCGATGATCAAGCAGATCGACAGGGTCGTCGGCGACCTGGTGAGGCAAACTGAGGAGTTCAAGAGACGAGGCGGTAACCCCATCTGCATCGGGATTGTGGGCGTTAATTTCTCGGAAGTCTACACGTCATACGAAGGGGAACGGGCGTTTTTGACCGACGGCCGAAGATACAAGCATCCGATTCAAGAAGCTCGTGAGGCCATTTCTCGTCTCGAACAGCGTGCACGGCCCAGCTTCGACGAGTCCCTGATCCTGAAATTTGTTGCAACCAATACGCCTCCGCATCCATTCTCGTGGGTTGACGAGCAGAAGGTAGTACTCGAGTATTCTGCATTACTGACGCGCGTCTCTAGGGAATACGACCGCCGTTTTGCATAGCCGGACATCCAATCCTCTCGAGCCTTTCGAAAGGCGGGATTGCACGTGCCTGTTCCGGCTGGGATCTTTGCGAACTCTTAGCTGGCGGGTGGATTGGCACGCGGGCGGGGGTGCCGCGCCACACGTCGCAAACCCGTGGAAGTTTCGGCACAGCTCGAATGACGCGACAGTGGAATCCCGCTCATCGCAAAGTGCGCGATGAGTGGGGCGTCAAATTCTGCAATCCGACTTCTGACCTCTGCCATCACTCCCATCCGTGTCCCGCATCACAGACTTCCATTTCGCCCCTTGCGATAATATTTTCCTGATTGGGGCAGTGAAGAGGTATGTCCGTCGCCAAGGCGGCTCCCGAAACTGCCCCAAAACCATTTTCAGCGCTCTTTGATAAGCTAAGTCCTTATTCCGGAATACTTTCCATATAAGTCCTTTTCGCTCTAGACTTTGGAAGATTTCAACAGCCTAACCCTATGATTCCAAAAGACCCCGGGGGGAGGGGGGTACCCACCCTACTAACTGGTTATTACATTCAGAGTTAATAGACAGGAATCACAGAGATAAAACGGCTTGCGGTATAGTGACTGCGGAAATGAGCGCCCTTCAACGATCCCTTCTCGTGCTGACCCTGTTGCTCGCGGCGAGTCTCGCGCACGCTGGTTCCTACCAATACTTTCGCATCGGAAGCAAGAACGACGTCCAGACCAAGCCCGTTGCCGGCATTGCCATGATGGGGGGCGGCGGCGATCTTGACGAAGCGTTTCGCTGGCTTTGCCAGAAGGGCAACGGGGGTGACTTCCTGATCCTGCGCGCGACCGGGAGCGACGATTACAACTCCTACGTCAACGGATTGTGCAAGCTGAACTCGGTGGCAACGCTCATTATTCCCGATCGCCAGGCCGCACAGGATCCAGCGGTGGCGGAGATTATTCGCCAGGCGGAAGTGGTATTCATTGCTGGCGGCGATCAGGCCAACTACATCCGCGGCTGGAAAGGTACTCCGGTGCAGGAAGCGATCAATGCGAATGTCGCCACCGGCAAGCCAATCGGCGGAACCAGCGCCGGCCTCGCCGTGCTGGGTGAATTTGTTTACGGCGATCTTGAAGACAAGCCCGACGACAACGCCCTCGCTTCCACCGATGTTCTGCCCAATCCTTACTTCGAGCGGGTAACGCTGATTCGAGGATTTCTAAAGATTCCACACCTGGAGAACCTGCTGACCGATTCGCACTTCGCGAAGCGTGACCGCATGGGCCGCACTCTGGGTTTTCTCGCCCGCATCATGCAAGATGGATGGTCCAAAACTCCACGTGAAGCTGCGATTGACGAGAAATCGGCGGTGTTGGTCGAGCCGGATGGAAAAGGAACCGTAGTGGGAAACGGGCAAGGCGCATACTTTCTCCGGCCCACGCGTCGGCCCGATGTTTGCAAGAATGGGCAGCCTCTCACATTCCGGAAAATCAGCGTCTATCGAGTTCCCGCGGGCGGACACTTCGATCTCGCGTCGTGGACCGGCGATGGCGGAATGGCCTACTCTCTCTCGGTGGAGAAGGGAAAGATCGAGAGCACGCGAGCGGACAAGGCGGTTTATTGAAGGTGAAAGATAGTCATGGCCTTGCAATCCTGCACCAAAGACCGCCAGACGGTGTTGACTTCCAACCTTGTCTCTGCCAAACTTTCGCCGCCTGAAGAATTAGGGTTGAGCACGCTATGTGCCAGCACTGCGATTGTCGCTTTCGAACTCAGCCACTTCAGCGGCGTCCCTTCCTCGTCGATGCGGGTAAGCTGGAAGCTGGCCTGTGATTTCATTTGAGTCCTGCCTCCGCCCCCTGCGCCAAGATTTGAAGATCTTGGCGCGAAATCGGAAACCAGCTCGGAAAGACCAAGGAGGCCCCATGAAAACGATTCGTCTGCTCGCGTTCACCGTCGTTACATTGCTGGCCGTCGAAGCCTCACTGTCAGCGCAAACTTCGCAAGGGCGAATCCTTGGGACGGTTGTTGACATGTCCGGCGCCCTGGTGACGGGGGCCGAAGTCACCATTACCAACACGGCCACCAATGTGGGCCGGACCCTGATCACCACCTCCGCTGGTGACTATACGGCGCCGAACCTCGATCCCGGCACTTACATAGTTTCCGCCGAGGCGAAAGGATTCAAGAGGACCGTGAGCACGCCGATCCTGCTGGAGGTGTCGCGCGAGGTGCGCGTCGATTTGAAATTGCAACCGGGCGTGGTAACCGAAACGATGGTGATCACGGCGGAAGGGGCGTTAGTCGACACCACCAACACGACTCTCAACGGCGTGCTTTCGAATGAGGCCATCTCCGAATTGCCGGTGCAGGGCCGCGACTTTCAGAATCTGCTGGAACTCCACCCCGGAGTGCAACGCACACCCGGTGGCGGCTTTCACTCGGTGATCTCGAACGGAAACCGTCCCGACGACAACAATTTCTTCATTGACGGCGCCGATGACAACGATGCGTATTAC
Organism: Candidatus Acidiflorens stordalenmirensis; assembly: GCA_003139995.1. Classification (GTDB taxonomy): domain Bacteria; phylum Acidobacteriota; class Terriglobia; order Terriglobales; family Acidobacteriaceae; genus Acidiflorens; species Acidiflorens stordalenmirensis. Next base: position 18,937 of record PLIC01000186.1, read on the forward strand.
GGTGAAACTGTGGTCAATGACGCTGGCATCCAGGGTACGCCGGCCAGTTTTCTGCCGCTCGATGCGATCCAGGAATTCAATACCCAGGAAAGCCCTACGGCGGATTATGGCGTCAAGCCTGGCGTGGTCATGAACATCGGCATCAAATCCGGCACCAATGATCTCCACGGCACGGCGTACTACTTTCACCGCAATTCCGCCTTCGACGCGCGCAACTATTTCGATCCGGCTCCCTCCCCGGTAGCGGCGCTCCTGATGCACGAGTTCGGCGCGTCGCTCGGCGGACCGATCAAGAAAGACAAATGGTTTTACTTTGTTAATTATGAAGGGATTCGTGACAAGGTTGGGAACCCTGGACTGACCGACAGCCCGGCGACGGTATCGCTTGCCAGTCAGTTGGGCGGGATCGCGAACTCCGACGGGAGCCCAAACTCAGCGCTCTATAGCGTTCCAGACGCTATCGCCTATTACAATGATCCCAACAACGTTGCCTATTGTCTGGCGAATACCTACGGGACCTGCACGGTGAACCCACTCAGCGTTCAGTTGGCGAAATTGTTTCTGCCGAACCCGGGATTTACCTTGACGCAGTCCGACCCCGCTGGGATCAATTTTGACTTCATCAACAAGAACCGCGGCGACAACCTGGTCGCCAAAACCGACTACACTCTAACGGCGCATCACATTCTGAGCGCACGCTTCATCTACGCGAATACCGATCAAACCGAGGAAGACACGATTCCGTTGCGGCCGGAGTGGCTTTCGACCACCAGCCCGACTACTCAAGTGTTCGGCGTAAGTCTGGCTTCAACGTTCGGCTCCGCGTGGTCGAACGAAGTTCGCTTCAGCTATAACCGGTTCAATGAAGCCATCTTTCCAGTTGACCACAGCGTCAATCCACTGACCTACGGCCTCAATACCGGCGTCACCGATCCGCGGTTGTTCGGGTTCCCGCGCATCAACCCAGGAACGGACGCATTTAACTACATGGGCGGCAATTCGAGCTGGCCCTTAGAGACCACCCCCAGCAAGACGGATAGTTTTTCCGACACTGCCACTTACACCCACGGCAAGCATTCCATCCGCTTCGGCGGATCATTCCGCTACGGCGATGTGAATTACTATCGCGCCGGTGAGGGAAGAGGCCGCGTCGATTTCCGCGACCTTACAGACTTCATCGATGGCAACGTGCACCGATGGGAGTTACTTTACGGCAACCCCGCGCGTAACGTCAGCCAGAAGTCTTTCGGCTTTTTCGCTCAGGACGATTTCCGGGTTCGCCCGCGCGTAACTCTGAACCTGGGCGTGCGCTACGACCTCACCGACCCGATCAAAGACTCGCGCAACCTGCTGGCTAACTATGTCCCAACATCACAGTCGGGCCTCGTCCAGGTAGGCCAGGGCATCAGTTCTCCCTATCCAACCAACTATAACAATCTGTCTCCGCGCGTCGGCATCGCTTGGGACGTTTTCGGTAAAGGCAAGACAGTGTTTCGTTCGGGGTTCGGCATCATCTTCGAGCAACCGTCGATTCGAACTTTCATGTTCAACGGTGGTGGCCTCAACCTGAATCCGAGCGGAGTTCCGTACGTCAATGCCAGCGGAAATCTGGTTCAGCCGGAAGGCACGATTACTGCTTTTCTGAGGGAATCCAGTGATGGGACCCTGATTAACTGGAGTTCCGCGGGTCCCATTTTCCCTTCAGCGGCGGGAAACCAGTGCAGCCTGTTTGACGCTGACGGAAACCCCAACCAGTGCAATGTCTTCGCGGTGGATCAGCACCTGAAGACTCCGTATGTGATGAACTGGAATTTCAATGTGCAGCAGGAGTTGACGAAATCGGCGCTCTTGCAGATCGCTTACGTCTCCAATCATGGCGTCAAGCTGTACAGCATCACGGATATCAATCAGGTGAACTATGCCAACGACCAGATAGTGAACCCTGCTAACCTTTACCCTGGAGGCGAGGCCTACGGGCGGCCGCTTAATACAAACTGCCCGGTAAGCGAAGGTGGTCTAGCAACGGGCGGCCCTTGCTTTCCTTACATTGGTTTCCTGGATTATCTGAGCAACTATTCGGACTCGAATTACAACTCGCTACAAGTTACGCTGACCAAGCGCTATTCCCACGGACTCTATCTGCTCGCGGGCTACACCTGGGCGCATGCGATCGATACGGCGACCAGCAATCTTGCGGGTGTGCCGCCAGACAGCACCAATTACAACGAAGAGCGCGGCAATGGCGACTACGACATTCGCCATCGCTTCACCCTGTCCGTGACTTACGATCTGCCATCCGTCAAGACGAAGTGGCAGATGCTGGAAGGCTGGCAGGCGACCAGCATCGTCAACTTGCAAGCGGGCGAACCCTACACGCTCGGCGATTATGGCGACGACATCAGTGGCACCGGCGAATATAACGACCGCTGGAACATGACTGGGCCGCCGAGCAATATTCACTGGTCTCCCTCGATGACCATACCTTACATTGATCCAAACGGGACTCCAACTAATCCAACTCCTCCGTTCAATACCAACGGTAACGGCGACGTGACGAGTGGCGTCACTCCTGCCGCGCAGTTGTGCGTGAACCAGGCTTTTGCGACCGGCGGCCAAGCGGCAGCCGATCAGCTTGGCGGACCGAATGGATATGACTTAGGCTGTTACGTTTCCGGGAACACTGTAATTACGCCTCCCGCACTGGGATCACAGGGCGATATGCACCGCAATATTTTCCGTGGGCCTGCGTTCGCGAACTGGGATTTCTCCCTCTCAAAAATCTGGAAGCTGAATGAGCGGGTGAAATTGCAGTTCCGCGGTGAAGTCTTCAACATTCTGAATCACACTAACTTCGACGTCTTCAGCATGAACACGGACTTGTCCAGCCCATCCTCAGTTGGCTTGGTTATTTTCACGCCCGATGTTGCTTCGTCGAACCCCGTCATCGGTTCCGGTGGCTCGCGGCACATTCAGTTGGGAGCAAAAATTATCTGGTAAGAACTCGGGGGCAGGAATCATACCGTTTTCATAGTTGGTGGAAACCTCGCCATCGGCAATCCCTAGGGGCTAAAGCCCGCATTTCTGGCGGTCGTCAGCGGCACGGCTGAATCCGCGCCCTACCCAGAACCTACTCATGGCCATTTATGAGGCCAGTTCTATCCTATTTCGCTGGTCAGGATAAATAGCGGCTTCATTTCGAAGCTTTTGTATTGGGGCCGGAGGCGGTCGACGTTGTACTGCTCTTTTACGTTAACAAGTTTTTTCGAGGCAGTAACGGTGTCGATGGGCAGGTTGCCGTAACGGCCATTCCTGAGGACGACCAGTCGTCCGTGAGTCTTGCCCAGGAGCAAGTCCAGGGCGAGGTTGCCATAGGCCATAGGGACGATGGAGTCGATGGCATCGGGATCGCCGCACCGGACCAGATAGCCGAGTTTCTGGTTAATGATGTCGATCGTTTTACCGTTGTTGTACTTGGGCGAAAGCTCCTTCAGCTTCTCGGACACCATGTCCCCGATCCCGCCGAGTTTCTTGTGGCCGAAGGCGTCAGTGGCCTCAGCCTCGAAGACCATTTCTCCGCCTTGGAACACCGCTCCCTCCGAAACCAGGACAATGGAGTAGCGGTTGGGGTTCTTCTGGCGGTCGGAGACCAATAACTCGGCGAGCCGCTCGATGTCGAATTTGTGCTCCGGGATCACGCAGCGGTTCGCGGCTCCGGCCATGGTGGGCAGCATGGCAGTGAACCCGGCATAACGGCCGAAGACCTCGAGGACCATGAAGCGTTCGTGGGAGCCAGCGCTGGTGCGCAGGCTGTTCGTCATGGAAATGGTGCGCGTCACACAGGTGCTGAAGCCGATACAGTAGTCGGTGCCCGGAACATCATTGTCCATGGTCTTGGGAATGGCGACTACCTTCACGCCTTCCTGATGAAGCCGTACGCCGTAGCTCAGCGTGTCATCTCCACCAATGGGGATGAGATAGTCGATGCCGAGCCAATCCAGGTTCTTCAGAACTTCTGCGGTCAGGTCGTTCTTCTCGGCGTTATAAGCAGGCTGCAGGTGAGCGGGAACGCTGGACTTCTTCACCTTGCTGGGGTTGGTGCGCGAGGTGTGCAGGAACGTACCGCCGGTGCGGCCGGTGCGGTTGACCATATCCTCCGACAGCGTCTGGAAGTTCTCGCTATTGTCGTAGCCTTTTTCGCGGACGATGTCGATCAGTCCGGCCCATCCCCGACGGATGCCAATCACTTGGCAGCCCTCGCGCAGCGCGCGGATGGTTACGGCGCGGATGGCGGGGTTAAGGCCGGGCACGTCGCCCCCACCGGTGAGGATTCCGATCACACCCTTTTTTGTTTTCACGTTTGCCGCCTTGTGTTCGCAGTTGTCGGCTCATCGCCATTTACATCCTATCGTCTCCCTGCCGCTGGCAGCAATGCCGTTGATGCGAGTGACGAACCGCACCAGTGGATCTTGGGTGCAACCTCTTGCCTGGGAGTAGAATCTGATTAGGTAGGAGCGCGCCGTCCTTAGTACATGGGCTCCTCGCTCGAAACTGCACTCCCAGGTTCGAAGGGAGGTACGGATTATGAGTAGATTCGGTCTTCTTCGATCCCTCCTCGCATTTGCTGCTTTCATCGGTCTTGCTCTCACGCCAAATCAAGCATTCGCGCAGCGCGGCGGCGGTCACGGCGGTGGTGGCGGTGGCGGTTTCCATGGCGGCGGAGGCGGTGGTGGCTCTCATGATGGTGGCGGCGGATCTTATGGCGGCGCCCGGTCTTCTGGCGGAGGAAGTGACCACCGAGGCGGCGGCGTTCGTGGTGGATCAAGGGCGGGTTCTTACGGAACGGGCAGCCGTTCGTACGGCGGGTCTGAAGCTCGCCGGAATTCCGGCTCGTTCGGAAATCATTCGTCGAGTTATCGTCCCGCAATTGCCGATGGCCAGTGGCATTCTTTCGGCAACTCCGGTAGTTCCGCGCGTTTGAGTGAAGGACGCAATTCCGGAGGCGTGGCGAACTCAAGCCTGTCCGCTCGTAACGCCGGAGGTTCCGACGGCAGCTGGCACTCTTTTGGCCCGGCAAGAGGTGTTTCGGCAAGAGGCGCGTCCGGGTCCGTCGGCGGAGCCTCCCGCGCGGCGCCGGGCTTCGGTTGGCGTGGCGGTGGTTGGAGAGGCGGTTGGCCCGGCTACGGTTGGGGTCGTGGCTTTGGTTGGGGTTGGGGAGGTTGGGGCTTCGGCCTCGGATGGCCGTACTGGGGATTTGGCTGGGGGCTCGGCTGGGATCCTTGGTGGTACGACCCTTATTGGTATGCCCCATGGCCGGCGTACACTTACTACCCGGATTACGACTACGACTGGTCCGACAATCCGCCGCCGTACCGTCCGGATTCGTCGCCGGACTCCGACTCCCCGGGAAGCTACCTGAGCACGCCAAGCTCTAACTACAGCTCGAATTGAGTTGTGCGGCCGTTCCCGGGGTCCGTGACCTGTCCGTACGAATTTGAGCGGGGCTCGCTGAGCGATCCGCCCGATAGCGATTCCTTGAACCGGGCCGCAAAATGCGCCGGGTTTTGAGCCGCTCCAGTATTTACCGCCCCTGCGCCACAGCCTTCTCCAGATCGTCCGCGGCTTTGCCAATCGCGGCCGCGACATTTTCCAGCACTTGGCCCACTATGGGAACCTGGGCCTCCGCTTCCTTCCATTTTTCCTGGTCCATGTATTCACGGACCGCCGCAATCGGCTTGGCCCCGTAACCGGTGTATGCGCCGGGAGCATAGACCTGATGCTTGAACCACGGGCGCTCCGGCAAGCCTTTCTCGGTTAGAAACGTTCTCTGAACCTGCATTAGCTCTGCATTCAAAGCTGCGGCGGTCAGGGCCGGCAAATTGGTTTCGCCAGTCTGCCATTTGGCAAACGCCGACTGGTAACGTTCCGCGCTCTTCTTGATCGCCTCAACTCCGTTCTGGAGCGGAGCAAAGTTCATGAACGGTGGCACCACCTTCGCGGGAGGAGGAACATAGGTTTTGCGCGGGTCGGCGGTTGCCGTGAACACGCCTTCCTTCAGCTCCAGATTGCGCTCGGCGATTTCGTCCTGCTTGTCTTTGAGCAACTTCTCCAGGTCTTTCACATAATGTCCAATAGTCTCCGCTTCTGCGTTGTACTCGTAGGGAATCACGTCAGCATCCGCCAGCCGCATGACCGCAGTTCCCCCAGTCTGTGCTAGCGCTCGGCCGAACGAGAAATCAGTATCCATAAATTTGGTGTACCAGTAGAAGTCGTCGTAGATGGAATGATAGGCGTCCCCATCGTCATAGACGGAATGATAAGCGCCGCCATCGTCCTCACCGCCGAAACCGACGTTGAGACCGGGAATGCCGGCATGGTCTATAAATGCGGTGTAGTCCGAACCGTCTCCCAGCGCGCGGATCTGCACATCGTCGCTTTTTCTGATCTCGGCCCGCTCCTCGGCATTGTGTGCGTTGACAAGTCGCCACAGGCGCGCTCGTTGCTGGACGGAGATGTGTTTCTCCGGATCTTGAATGTCGCGAGTTACATCGTTAATAAGGTGTTGTAAGTCGTGCGTGCCTCCGGCGCGGAAAAAGCCCCGGTCATTGCTGTCGGAATTGATGTAAGCGACGGCGTGCTTTTGAAGTTCGTCGCGATGGGTTTCGACCCACTCGGTCGAGCCCAGGAGGCCGGGCTCTTCGCCGTCCCAGGCGCAGAGGATGATCGTCCGCTTCGGATTCCATCCTTGTTTATGCAGCTCGCCCAGCACGCGAGCTTCTTCCAAGACCGTTACCATCCCCGAGATTGGGTCCTCGGCGCCATTGACCCAGGCATCGTAGTGATTGCCGCGGATTACCCACTCGTCGGGCGCATCCGATCCGCGCAGGGTGGCAATCACGTCGTTGACCGGCTTCAAGTCCCAGTTCGAAGCGACTTTCAGATGAACTTTCGCGGGGCCCGGGCCCACGTGATAGGTGATCGGCAGGGCTCCACGCCATGCCTCCGGCGCGACTGGTCCCTGCAAGGCGGAAAGCAGCGGCAGCGCATCGCCCCAAGAAATCGGCAGCACAGGAATTTTGGTGATGGTTTTCGCGTCTTTGATGTCGAGCCGCTTGGCGCCGGCAGTGGCGCCAACTCCGGGGGTTAGAGGATCGCCGGGATAGTCCGTGTCCATGACGCTGCCGCGCTGCACCCCGTCGCGCGGCCGCCACCCGCCCTTGGGATAGTCGTCGCCGTTGAAGAAGCCATCGTCCTTGGGATCGGAATAAATGATGCAACCGATCGCCTCATGCTCGGCGGCAACTTTGGGCTTGATGCCGCGCCAGCCTTCGCCGTAGCGCGCGATTACGATTGCCCCCTTGACGGAAATCCCCAGACGGTCGAGTTGCTCGTAATCTTCACGGTTGCCGTAGTTCACGTACACCAGCGGGGCGGTCACGTCTCCGTCGATGGAATACGCGTTATAGGTCGGCAACTGCTCGGCGATTTGATTGGAGGTCGGATCGCCAGGGACGGCCGGTTCCTGCAGCTTGGCTCGGAACTTCGTCGGCTCGATCATTTCGACGATGCGCTCTTTGGGCGTCGGGAAAAGCACCTGGAAGGTTTCGATGCGGGCGTCAAATCCCCATTCTTTGAACTTGGAGAGGATCCAGTCCCCATTCTCCTTGTCGTAGGGAGAACCCACGTGGTGCGGACGCGCACTCAAACGCTGCATGTTCTGACGCAAGTTCTCCGGGAGGATGCCGGCCTGAAGTTTCTTCTCCCAGTCGCGCTCTGTCTTGGAAGATTGCGACGTGTAGCCGGCTAGACGGGAAGTCTCGGGCGTCGGGGCCTGCGCCGATTGCGCGAAAGTGAGATGAGCGAGGCCGATCATGATCATTGCGAAATATGCGACAAGAGAGCGCAGTAAAGTCAAAAGAACCTCCTCAGGCAGCCACTTTCTTGCCTGGATTGATAACGGCGAATTATTGGAGTAGAGCTGGTTAACCAGCTCTAAAATGTAACATCGGCGTTAGATTCCTGCTTGTTGCTCGCCACGCGAAGGCTGCGGCTAGCGCGGCCGCATCGGGCTAAACCGGATGACAGTCATCCAGGAAAAACGTCCAAGAGAATGCGAAGCTCAGCGTTCTTGACGTGTGCCGATTATCGCATTCTCGACTTCAGCTTGATCATCTCGCCATCCACAGCGAACCTGCCGTATCCGTGATGGTGGACGGTCTTCGGATGCTTTTGCGCCGGATCGATCCAGGCCTTGAGCACTTCCAGGACGAAAAGATTGTACTGGTTGACGAAACGGGTATCGGCCACCTTGCATTCGAGATTGGCGAAACACTCGGCCACTAGAGGCGGCGCCACGCGCTCGGCTGGCGCCGGCGTCAGACCGAATCTTTCGAACTTCTCCACGTCCCGGCCCGAGCAGTTGCCGACTTCCACGACTTTGGGCGCCAGATTCAGCGCCGGAACGGCGATCACGCACTCTTTCGTCGCCCGCAATGCGGCAAAACTGTGATTGGCGCTGCTGACGACACAGGCCACCAGCGGCGGCTCAAACTCGACCATCATATGCCAGGACATCGTCATGACGTTGGCGCGGCCCTTGCGGGCGGTCGTTAGCAAGACCACCGGCCCTGGTTCGAGCAACTGGTAAACTTTCGACAGAGGCAGATTTTTCATAACGGTTGCGGCTCCTGGACCCAGTTTGTAATGATACTCAAGCATAATCATTGTAGCTTCGCTGGTTGCCGCACCTTTTTCCCTCTCGGTTTGTCAACGGGAGCCGGTATGGGCACTCCGCGGTGGTTGTCCGCCTCGCAGTCGATGCCTCCGAAGGAGCAAAATGAAAGGTTGGGAATTGCGGCCGTCCGGTCCGTAGCCTGGATGGCGGGCAAAAGGGAGGTTTATTCATGTACGAAACTCAGACGAAGGTTGTCGCGTTCAACGGTAGCGCCAGAAAAGGCGGAAACACGGCTATCCTGCTTCGATATGTTCTTAAGGAACTTGAAAAGGAAGGGATCGAAACTGAACTCGTCGAACTGAGCGGCGCCAAGATTCACGGTTGCCTGGCTTGCCGCAAGTGCTCAGTCAACAAGGACCGCCGGTGTTCGCAAACCGGCGATATGGGAAACGTCTATATCGAAAAGATGGAGAAGGCGGACGGCATCCTTCTCGGCTCGCCCACCTATGTCGCGGACATCTCTCCGGAAATCAAGGCCTTGATGGATCGCGCCTGTCTGGTTTCCAAGGCAAACGGCGGCATGTTCCGCCGCAAGGTTGGCGCTGCCGTCGTGGCGGTACGCAGAGCGGGAGCGATCCATGCCTTCGATGCCTTGAACCATTTCTTTCTGATCGGCGAAATGATCGTGCCCGGTTCGTCGTATTGGAACATCGGCATCGGCCTCGAGATTGGCGATGTCGAGAAGGATGAGGAAGCCATTCAAACGATGAAAACCCTGGGACAAAACATGGCGTGGCTGCTGAAGAAGCTCAAGAACTAGCCGGGACAATGTTACGGGTCGATTCAAGTAGCGAACCCGTTGATCGATCCCGTAGCCTCGTGGTAGACATCCACGATACAGAGTCTTGTCTAGGCGAGGACTCCGCTTTCCAAAAGAGGGTGGTTGATGAGTGCTGCCCTCAAGCCCAATTCCTAAAGAAAAGCGCCTGCTTTGCAATTGGCTCGGTGCGCCCGGTGAGGCCTGCCATTTGGGCTTCGCTGAGCGGCGTGAAGTCGCGGGCGAGTTGCACGTTTTCTTCGAGCTGGGCAACGGAATCGCATCCGATGATGACCGTGCTCACCGGCAGGCTGAGGGTGAAATAAAGCGCTTCCCTCATAGCCAGAACGCCGGGTTTGGGAGCGGGCTGGTTCCAGCCCGAGTCGTGGCTCTTCTCGGGCTGCCAGGAGTTGAGAATGCGGCCACGGGCGGGAATCTTCATGCCGATGATGCCCATCTGTTTGTCCACGGCCATGGGCAGCAGTCGCTCCATGAAGCTGCGGTGGTGCCGGTCGGCAGCATTGAGGGCCATCAGGATCTGATCGAAGTCGAAGCGATGGAGGCACTCCATCAGAACGTCGGGATCGGAGTGACCGGTGACGCCGAGGTAGCGGACCATTTTCTGCGCGCGGGCCTGGATGAGGGCCTCGAGAGCGCCGCCTTTGCCGAAAATTTGCTCGACCTCTTCTTTTCGGTCAACGTGGTGAAGCTGCCAGGCGTCGAGGTGGTCGGTGTTGAGCAGTTTGAGCGATTCTTCGAGCAGTCGGAGCGAACCGTCGCGGGTGCGATCGTGCGTCTTGCTGGCAAGGTACACCTGGCTGCGGCGATGTTTCATCACCTGGCCGAAATAGCGCTGGCTCCAGCGCTCCTGGCCTCCATACATTGCGGCGGTATCCATGTAGTTGATGCCGAGATCAAGAGCGCGCTCGATGATGGACACGGCTACGGCTTCGTTGTTGGGCTGCTCGATGGCAGCTTGCCCGCCGAGGCTAAAGATGCCGGCGCGGTGGCCGGTGCGCCCCAGGTTGCGAGTCGGCATGGCGCTTGCGGTGGCGGGATTAAACGGGGCATTAGCATTGACTGGAGCAGCCGCCGATGCCGCCGCAGTTTCGGGGAGCAGACTTTCAGCCAGCGCTCCAGCGGTCACGGCGCCGGTGGTTTTGAGAAAATTGCGGCGGGAACCCGCGGTGTTCCGCTGATCGAGACGATGTTCGCTCATGGCCCTCTCCTGTGGCGTCATCTTAGCTCCGGCTCATGCTGGATGCAATCGCTGAACAATGCGCGCTTGTTGGCTCGTACGGCATCGGGCTCGTTCCGGACGCATTGGCGGCAACACAGCAGTGATGGCGCGATCGAGCCTCCTGGAATCACTCCCGGTTTGCCCGTGACTCGCCCGCAATCGCCAATGTTTGAGGAATGAACGCTCGGTCGTCTGATGATGCAACCGTTAGGTTGCTTTTTGGTGTCGCCTAAGCTAATATGCAACCCGGAGGTTGCTTAATATGAATAACCATATTGAGAAGCGCATTGAGCTCAAGGCGCCAGTTTCGCGGGTCTGGCGTGCACTGACGGATTACCGTGAGTTTGGCGAGTGGTTTCGTGTGAAGCTGAACGGCCCATTCGTAGCGGGTCAGGTCTCGCGTGGCCAGGTTACCTATCCTGGCTACGAGCACGTCCAATGGGAGGCCGTCGTGCAGAAAATGGAGCCCGAACGGCTCTTTTCCTTCACCTGGCATCCTTTCTCCGTCGATCCCAAAATAGATTACTCGAAGGAGACGCCTACACTCGTCGAATTTAGGCTGGAAAAGACTGCAAGCGGTACACTGCTTCTGCTCACGGAGTCCGGCTTCGATAAGATCCCCATCGGCCGCCGCCTCGAAGCGTTTCGCATGAATGACGGCGGCTGGACAGAGCAGATGAAGAACATCGAGAACTATGTCACGCAAACGTCGTAGCAGCATGCCCGCCAAACGGCGGGCTCGTGCACCAGTATTCGCCGCGCTGGGCGACGAGACGCGGCTGTCGCTGGTTGCGAAGCTCTGTGGTCGGCGGCCTTATTCGATCTCTCAGCTAACGCAAGGTTCCAAGCTGACCCGGCAGGCGATCACCAAGCATCTTCGAGTGTTGGAGAGTGTAGGAATCGTGCATAGCGTCCGTACGGGCCGCGAGAGCCTATTCGAATTCGATCCGCAGCCAATTGAAGGAGTTAAGCAATACCTCGATTTCGTCTCCGAGCAGTGGGATCAGGCATTATCCAGGCTAAAATCCTTCGTAGAAGACTGAACGCCTGGAGTGTGATTAAGGTGCTTGGGGCACAATCGAAGCTAAGGAAGGAATTTCTCGTTTAAGACCACTGTCTGGCTGGCGAGTCGTCGGCCACACGGAAATAATCCCTGAGCCCTGGGCTCAAAGGGCAGCAGATCGTCTCGGAGCCTCGAAACCGGCTTCGCGGAAATCAAGGAACGCCACCCCATCCAGCCGTCCTTCTGAGGCAGAGAGTCTGTCTGAGTTGTTCGTCCCGTTTAGGTTCCTGAAGCCATCGATCAGCGGAATCCACCTCACAATCCACATCACAACGAATTCAGGGTGCAGTGAGGAATGGTTGTAAGTGATGGAAAGAATGGAGCCGACGATCAGACTTGAACTGATGACCTGCCGATTACGAATCGGCTGCTCTACCAACTGAGCTACGTCGGCCTTGCTCTGATTCTAAATACCCGTCTGCGATTCCTGCAAACCATGCCCTCGCCCGACCGTAACGCGCCGCTCGCGCTGAAGCGTTTTATTCTCTTGGCGTTTTATTTCTGCGGCTCTTGAGCGACGGGAGTTTTGGCCAGCGCAGCAGGAGAACAGTGTCGACGAGAAGCATCGCGCGCGGACAAATGCGCGCTTGCTACGCGGCCTGCGTCAACGCTTTGTACTCGTCATCGGATTGCGAGGGAGCAGCACCCAGAGCGTGTAGATGCCGAGCGCGGTACCGATCGGGACGTTTAGCAGAGCGACGAAGCCCACCACCAAGGCAACGATTCGCGCCCACTCCTGCCGCTGCAGCAATCCCCAACCGGCGATGAAGGCCGCCGCGGCTTTCGCCAGGATCAGCCATCCGAAGAAGGTGAGAAGAGGCCGCAGCCAGACGGAGACTTCGGGCGGCGGGCCGTTGGGAATATGGATCACGCGGCCGAAGATCGTTTGCGCGACAACGATCAGGACCAGACCCGCAACCACGTGCAGCGCCGAGTACGCCATCCAGAAAATGCCGACCAGCCGTATATGTTCGCGAACCCGGTTGCGCCGAAGTTCGACGAGTCCAAGAACGGTTTTGCCGCAACGTCCGCAGCGTTGCTCTCCGGATTGCAACTGCGCACCACATTGATCGCAAAACATCGTCTCTCCTCCCGAGCTGCACAAATTCTGCCCTGTGGGTGATACGGATGCAAGCACGCAACAGTTCCCAATTGCCGGTTTCCAGTTCTCAGTCGGCCAACGACGAATCAGGTATTCACTGGCGACTGACAACTGGCAACCGGCAACTGCTTCAAAAAACGAAAAGGCCGCCCGGCAACTTGGGCGGCCTTTTCTTTTCAAGGGAGAATAGTTCCAACGGAGGTTTTATCCATCAGAACTTTCTGCCGAAATCTTATGAGTCTTAAAAGCACAGTGTCAAGCAAAATTTGCGACTTAAATACTCTTATTTTCAACAACTTACAGGATACGTCCACAAGTCAGCAAACCGGGCCAAAATGAAGCAAAATTTCTCCTTTTCGATGCTAATGGCATTCGATTGAGTGACTTACCGCTCCCGAGGCACCGTCCGGGGGGGCGTCTTCCAGGTGCAGCGAGATGATTTCCATCGCTTCCCGGCGATCGAACACGGAGTCCGGAAAAAATCGCTTCACGACCACCCGCAAGCCGCCAAACGCGATCCCCGCAACCAGCGCCAAGCCGATCACAATTCCGCAGAGAACAATCGCGTTGAACAAAAAGTTCGCCAGGTTATCTTTCTTGCTCGCGTACGTATTTTCGTTCCACGTGACATCGGCTTCGTAGCTGATCGACGACATCAGCGATCTCGCTTCGCTTTTTGAAAGCGGGCCTGCCGCAATCACAATGATCGGGCCGGTGCGCGTGTCGAAGAACGGGCCCACGTCAACCATGGACGCAACCCCCGGCGGCTGCTCGGTGACTTGGTGCGTCGCGTCAATCTGCCGCAATCGTTCCCCGGCAATCTGCGGCGTCGGATATTCGATGAGCATCAGCGTGGCATCGCCCACGGTCGCCGCATACTTGCCAATCACCACTTCCGCGCCCGCCTTGAAATCCACTAACGAAGCCGGCAGAGGCGATCCGACCCGATCGAGCGCGACCGGACCCAAAACGTACTTCGTCGTGTTCTTCTCGAGATTTTTCTCAAACGACCGCTTCGGAAGACGCGTTGGCAGCAATGGCAGCTTGTCCTTGTTGTCCCCAGCCTGCGGCAACAGCCCGGCCAGTTCCCGCAGTTGCGCCGCCGACATCACGCTCATTTTGTCGAACACCGCATCCACCAGCACATTCCCCTGATAGAACAGCACGCGGTTATTCAGAAAAGCCGCCTGCCCGCCAATTTTTTCCTCCCCCATCTGGTCAGAATAGTAGTAGGTGAAGGCGCCGTATGCGCCGCTGGCATCTGCAAACACGGCAGCTTTAATCGCCAAACTGCGGCCGTCGTCGCGAGTGTAAGCCGCCTTCTCCAAACGCACGAAGCCGTATTCCTTCAGGACCGGCGCATTGGCTTCGTCAGCGGCGGCGGGATCGGCACTGCGCGCAACATCGCCTTTCATCTGCCAACCGGCAAACTCAGGGGGAAGAACCGAGGCCGGAGATACCCGAGTCGTAGAGGCTGCGACCGGCGCAGGCGGCTCAGCAGCGAGAGCCGCAACGCAAAAAAGGCCGCAAAAAAGAAAAGAGACGAAAACAACGGAGACCTGTCGCAAGAATTTCATTCGGAAAAAAGGCGCACCTGTCCTATCGAATTAGACTACCGGTAGGCCGAGAAAGTTTCCACCCGGGCACGGTGGAACATGTTAAAGGGTAATTGCGTATCTTGAGTAGATGGGAACCAAATGGTTCCTAAGACTTATCGTCGTCGGCCTTCTGGGGTTTCTGGCAATCTCAGCCATAGCCGGAGCGTTCTTGGCCGAACTGACGCTGCATCCCAGCCGACACCCTCTGTCTTCCGGCGATGAGATGGAAGCGCGTGAAATGGCGTGCCTCCACGACTCCGAATTGACCAACGTCGCTATTGCTGCGCGGGACGGAGCAACGCTCCATGCCTGGAGCATTCGTCCACGCAACAGCAACGGGAACGTTGTGATTCTGCTGCACGGTCTCGCCGATAACCGTTTCGGGATGACCGGCTATGCGGAGCTGCTTCTGAGCCGCGGCTTCAGTGTCCTCATGCCGGACGCGCGGGCGCACGGAACCAGCGGCGGCAGCCTGGCTACTTTTGGGCTGCTGGAATCGGATGACGTCCATCGGTGGTTAGATTGGCTGGAACAGAACGACCATCCCGAGTGCATTTTCGGTCTGGGCGAGTCCATGGGCGCGGCGCTTTTGTTGCAGTCGTTGCGATCTGAATCTTGCTTCTGCGCCGTCGCCGCTGAATCGTCCTTTGCAAGCTTCCGCGAGATCGCCTATGACCGCGTTGGCCAGTTCTTCCACACTGGCCCCTGGCTCGGACGCACGGTGCTGCGACCGATTGTCGAGTTTGCATTTGTTTACGCTAGATGGAAGTACAAGCTGGACTTCGAACAGGTCTCGCCTGAAAACGCGGTGGCCGCGACCAAGGTTCCCGTCTTTCTGATTCATGGGCAAAGCGATAGTAACATCCCCGTGCGTCATTCCCGGTTGATCGCCGCCCGCAATTCAGATGTTCCCCTGTGGGAGGTTCCCAACGCGGATCACTGCGGCGCAATCGGCACCAATTCTGGCGAGTTTAGTGAGAAGCTGATTCGCTGGTTTGATAGCCATGCGAGCGCATCGAGCCATCTTGCGGTCCGAGTGGCTCCCTGATCGCCTCAGGTGAGCGCCGCTTCACTGCCCTTCGTGTTTCTCGATCTTACTAGCCACTTTCACGCCGCTTAGGCCGCTGGCGTATTTGGAGACCCCACGATAGAGCGACTCGGCGATGCGCTGGCGGTGCTCTGAGGTTTCGAGTTTGCGCTCGTCGGCCGGATTCGACACGAACGAAATCTCGGCCAGGATCGAAGGCATATTCGCGCCGATCAGCACAATGAACGGCGCCTTCTTGATCCCGCGATTGCGGATGCCCGCGTTGTTCAGCGCCAGCCCTCCGTAGAGCGATTCCTGCACGTCGCCGGCAAACTCGCGCGATTCGTCGATTTTGTCTTTCAGCGCGATTTTCTTCACCAGGTCCTGCAGTTCGTGGATCGACTTCTCTGACACCGCGTTTTCGCGGGCGGCAACCTCCAGCGCTTCCGGCGATGAGGTGAAATTCAAATAGTAAGTTTCGATGCCGCGTGCATCGGGATCGCGGCTCGAGTTGGCGTGGATCGAGATGAACAAATCCGCCCGCTCCCGGTTCGCGATCGCGGTACGGGTTTCGAGTGGAATGAAGGTGTCGTCCTGGCGCGTGTAAATAACTTCGGCGCCGAGCCGGGATTCGAGCAAACGGCCGAGGCGCTTGGCCACGTCGAGCACCACGTCCTTCTCCATCAGGCCATTGGGACCAATCGTGCCGGTGTCATGGCCCCCGTGGCCCGCGTCAATCACGATCTTGCCAATCTTCAGGCCCAGCGCGCGAGTCAAAGACCGGTCGCCGGAGGCGGTCGGACGCGCCTCACGGGCCGCTTCACGAGATTCAACACGAAGATCCGCGGTGTCGGGAGCGGCTGCGGATGAACGAGACTTTTTCCGGCGCAAAGAAGACGAAGATGACGATGACGATGACAAAGATGATGACGAATCCGATTTCGCCGGCTTTGCTTCGTCGGCGCCCGAGATATCGGCCACGTCGCCCGGCGCCACTTCGGGACGCAGTTTTTCGCGCTCAAGCGATGCGACCGTCGACGCAGCGCTATCGTCCGCCTCGACGATCGTCTTCGGAATCCTGCGGTTCGACCCTTTGACCGCGACCGTGGTTTTGATCACTCCAGTGCCGCTCGTTGCCTTCGCCGAGTCGGACGGTTTGGAGTCCGCGCTGGCATCTTCGGCGGGTAAGTCCTTTTCGACGAGTCCCGGCTTCGACGAGCCCCTTGCGTCTTTGTTGGATTCCTGCTGTGCTTTCCGCTCCGCAGATTTCGAGTCTTCGCTTGACGACGCGGCCGGCTCGCTGGAGTCATCGTCCGATTCCGGGGAAGCCGTTGTGGCCGTGTCCGCCTTAGAAAAGACCGCCGTCCGGTTCTGCTTCCCGTGCACATCCTTCCCGTGAACATCAATGATGAGCCGGTACGGGTCCGGCAGCAGGAAAGCGTCGTAGCTCGCGAGGTCGTCCACCTCAAGCACAATCCGTGTGCGCCCAGGCTGAAATTCGGCTACGCGAATTTTCTTCAGGAAGCCATCGTCGACGTCGAAGGTCTTGCCGACCAGGGTCGAAGCCAGTTTGGTGTCGCGCAGGTCGAAGAAAATGCGGTCTGGATGCGCGATGCGCTGGGAATCGAACTTCACTTCCTGCTCGACGTCAATGGCGACACGGGTGTAGTCGGGCGTGGACCAGTGGCGAACACCAGTGACGCGCGGCAACGCGCTGCGGCGAACGCTCGCGGCATTCGCGGATTCGGCCGCGTCGTCGGCGTTGGCGCTGGCGGTGCCGCTGGCGCCACTGACATTAGAAGACTTCTGCTTGCCCGCCGCCTTTTGCGCCGTACGTTCCATTTCGTCGGCTTCGGCGTCGATTTCCTTCACCGCGGCGCGGGCATCACCGGCCAGCCGGTTGCGCGGATAGCGATGCAGAAAGTCTTCGAACGTCGTGCGCGCCTCCTCGGGATCGTTGAGATCGTCCTTGTAGATCTCGCCGATCGTGAAGAGCGCGTCGAAGCGGTATTTGCTGCCGGGATATTCCTTGCGCAGGAAGCGGTACTCGTCGACAGCGCCGCGCAGGATCTTGTTGTCGTCAAAGCGCCGCCCCATCTCGACCATAAGTTCGGCGGTCGCCACCACGCTCGGGTCCGCCTTCGATGAGGCGGGAGAGCCAAAGTAAACGCGGCGGTACGAGTCGATCACGCGCTGGTATTCGCGGCGAGTGCGCTCTCCCACGGGACGGCCGTTGAGAGCCTCCCGCATGCGATCCGCCTTGGCGAATTGCTGACGGGCCCAGGCATCGTTGTGGTATACGCGAGCCGATGCGGAAACCAGCGGTAGCAGCGCCAGCAACAACGCTGCGCCGATGCGAAAGGCGCGGCCGCCTCGAGTTAGGGTCGTAGAAGCCTGGGTCTTCACTAGGTTCCTGCTTGAATCATTGACCCAATGATCAAATGACTCAATGCCGCTTATTCCGTATTGCTGATGTACAGCACGCCCCGAGCATCCCGCTGCACGTGGACCGGCTCGTGCGCCGGGTTGCCGAAAATCGTTTCGCTGCCTCCGTTGTACAGGTTCGTGATCCGGCGAACGTAGTTCTGTGTTTCCCTGAAGTGCGGAACGCCCGCGCTCCGCGCCACCGCTCCCGATCCAGCGTTATATGCTGCCAGACTGAGGCGGACGTTGCCGCCGTAACTATCCAATAGTTTCCTTAGATGCCGAACCCCGGCGTCCACGTTCTCGGCTGGGTCAAAAGGATTGGAAACATTGAGCGACCGCGCCGTCGAAGGCATCAACTGCATCAGCCCCATGGCGCCCTTGCGCGACACCGCATTGGGATTGAAATTCGACTCCACCTGCACCACCGAGCGCACCAGGCTCGGATCCACGTGGTGCCGCGCCGCCGCATCGTCAATCGCCGCGTCGATATCCTGTTGAGTAAAGGCACGGTTAAGAGTCTGGTGAGTCCGCGCTCTGCCGTCGAGGTAGGTGTTGACTTCCGAAGCCGCCGAGCGCGCCGCGCGCATCACAGCACCGCTGGTCGGAACCGGTTTGAAGCGATGCTCGGTCGAACTCCAATAAACCAGCGGAGACCGGGTAGGCGCAGAAGCCTCCGCCCTCGAAGCAGCGGAAGGCCCATCCCCGTTAACGTAGATCTTACGGCCAGATTCGTCGGTAGTGGCAGTAATAGTTCCCAACTGGGCCCGCGCCGGCGTCGCCGAAAACAGCGTGGAAAGAAAGGAGGTCGCGGTTAAGCTGGCCATCAACGCGATTTGCAGGCGTTTACGCATACGGGTATCACATCGGCCAAGAGACACACACTTCCTCTACGGCCTACCCTACCCGAGAACCTGCCAGAGAATCCAGGACCAGAGTATTGCGATTATAGGGTGCGCCGAAGTCCAGGGCAATCTATCCGAAGGGTGTTGAACCACTGGAGTAATCTACGTAAGTTACTGAAAGCACTTGATCTTTCTAGGAGCTAGACGCTTTCCCCCAGTGCTCCCCGGAGCCTGCCCTGATTTGCCGAAGCCCCGAGCGAAGCCGAGGGGGAAGCCGAAGGACCTCCTGTGGTTAATCCCGCGCCGCTCGACCCCGCACGGGCCCCCAGCAATCTACAATGAAGTCTGCATCTATGAACTCCGAAGCCCTTCGCAAGCTCTTCGACCAGGTTCGAAAAAAGCGCCTCTCACCCGACGATGCCGTCGAGCGCCTGCGCCACCTGCCCTTTGAGGATCTAGGTTTCGCCAAGCTCGACCACCATCGCGCCCTGCGCCATGGCATGCCCGAGGTGATCCTCGCTCAGGGCAAAACGCCCAGCCAAGTCGCCGAAATCTTCCGCCGCCTCGCAGCCCACGGCGGCAACGTGCTGGCGACGCGAGCCACCGAGGAACAATACGCCGCCGTCGCCGCCGGCCTTCCACTCGCGGAGTATCGTCCGCTCGCTCGCGCCATCGTGCTCAAGCGCGACCGCAAAAAGCGCGGCAAGGGCGTGATCGTGGTCGTGTCCGCCGGAACCAGCGACATCCCAGTCGCCGAAGAAGCAGTCGTCACCGCGGAATTGATGGGCAACAACGTCCAGCATATCTATGACGTCGGAGTCGCCGGCATTCACCGCCTGCTGGCCCATCGCGGAGCGCTCGCGAAAGCAAGAGTCATCATAGTCTGCGCCGGAATGGAAGGCGCGCTGCCCAGCGTTGTCGGCGGCTTGGTAGGAGTCCCGGTGATAGCCGTCCCAACCAGCGTAGGTTATGGCGCAGCCTTCGAGGGCCTGGCCGCTCTGCTGGGAATGATGAACTCCTGCGCCTCGAACGTCAGCGTAGTAAACATCGATAACGGATTCGGCGCCGGCTACGTAGCCTCCCTCATCAACCGCCGCTGATTCTGCGACAAAACCTGACGCCAAGCGGAGCGAAGCGCGTGCGCGCGCACGCAATGGCCAGCGGCGCGACCAACCGAGCGGTCGCGGTCCCGCCGTCTTCTGCTGCTACAATCTTCCGGTTCGCCATCGTGCCCCGGACGCGGCAATCCGCGCCTCGGCAATCGTCTCTACAATGAGGTGTCTCCATGCCGGAAACTCTGCAGCTCGCGAATCCCGCGCCGCTCACCACCCTTACCGAAGACGAGATTCTGTTCCGCGACAGCGTCCGCCAGTTTGCCGACGACAAGATTCGTCCGCTGGCGAAAGAGATGGACGAGAAGGCGGCGTTCGATCACGGCCTGATCGACCAGTTTTTTCAGCTCGGACTGATGGGGATCGAAATTCCCGAGCAGTACGGCGGCGCGGGCGGTAAGTTTTTTGAGGCGATCCTGGCCGTGGAAGAACTTTCGCGGGCCGACGCCTCCGCCGGCGTAATTGTGGACGTGCAGAACACGCTGGTCGCGAATGCGATTCTGCGCTGGGCCAGCGAAGACCAGAAAAAGCGTTACTTGCCGAAGATGGCGGCGGACACGGTTGGCGCATACGCGTTGAGCGAAGCGGGATCGGGATCGGACGCATTTGCGCTGCAAACCAAGGCTGAGCTCAAAGGCAATGACTTCATTCTCAACGGGCGCAAGCTCTGGATCACGAATGGCAAAGAGGCTGGCTTGTTCATTCTGTTTGCTACCGTGGATGCGTCGAAAGGATACAAGGGGATCACGGCGTTTCTGATCGAGAAGGACTTCACCGGATTCACCGTCGGGAAGAAAGAAGACAAGCTGGGAATTCGAGCTTCGTCAACTTGCGAACTGATTCTCGAAGATTGCCTCGTGCCCAAGGAAAACGTGCTCGGCGAGGTTGGCAAAGGATACAAAATCGCGATTGAGACGCTGAACGAAGGCCGCATCGGAATTGGCGCGCAGATGCTGGGCGTAGCGCGTGGCGCGTGGGAATGCGCGGCCAAATACGCGCAGGAGCGCACGCAATTCGGCAAGCCGATTGCGGAATTTCAGGGGATCCAGTTCCAGATCGCGCAGATGTCAACCGAGATCGAGGCGGCGCGGCTGATGGTTTATAACGCCGCCCGCATGAAAGACGCGGGCGTAAACTTTGTGAAAGAAGCCGCCATGACCAAGCTCTTCACGTCGCAAGTGGCCGAGCGTGTGACGTCGCTCGCCATCGAAGTCTACGGCGGATACGGTTTTACAAAAGATTATCCAGTCGAGAAATATTGGCGCGATGCAAAAATCGGAAAAATCTACGAAGGCACGTCGAACATGCAGCTGGCGACGATCGCAAAGCTAGTGATGTCCAAGTAACAACTTTAACCACGACGCATGGCCACCTTTTCCCCAGACGCGCTCACCGCGACCGCAACTGAGTTGGCGAACAACGGCGCCGAGCTGATCTCTCGCGAAGCCGCTTGTCTGCTGCTGCGCGCGAACGACGACATGCTGCCTTCCCTGCTCTCGGCGGCGCAACTTGCCCGCGCGAGATTCAACCCGGGAGTCGTCACCTATTCGCGCAAGGTATTTCTTCCCCTGACGAATCTTTGCCGCGACTACTGCGGCTACTGCACATTCCGGCGCGATCCCGGCGATCCCGGCGCGCACACCATGACGCCCGACGAGGTGATGGAAGTCGTGCGCGCGGGAGAACGCATGCGATGCACCGAGGCGTTGTTCAGCTTGGGAGACAAGCCGGAGTTGCTTTTTCCCCAGATGCGCGACACGCTGCGGCGCTTCGGATACAAATCCACGCTGCATTATCTGGAAGCGATGTGCGAGAAGGTGCTTCGCGAATCGAGTCTGCTTCCGCATCCTAATCCCGGGCTGATGAGCGCGGAATGGCTGGAACGCCTGTCCCGCGTGGCTCCGAGCATCGGGCTCATGCTTGAAACGGCCAGTACGCGGCTGCTCGCCAAAGATGCCGCGCACGACAATGCTCCCGACAAAGACCCGGCAAAGCGCCTGCGGGTAATTGAGGATGCAGGGCGGCGGAAGATTCCTTTTACTACGGGAATTCTGATTGGAATTGGCGAGACTCTGGAAGAGCGCGTGGATGCGCTGATCGCGATCCGCGATTTGCATGAGAGGTATGGGCACATTCAGGAAGTGATCGTACAAAACTTCTGTGCCAAGAGTGGAACGCCGATGGCACACTGGCCCGAACCGGACCGCGGGGAAATGCTGCGCACGCTGGCCGTGGCGCGCCTGCTGATGCCGAAGATGAATATTCAAGCGCCGCCGAATCTCTCCGATCCGCACTACGCCGACCTGCTCGAGGGCGGCATCAATGACTGGGGCGGAGTTTCGCCGTTGACGCCGGATTTCATCAATCCGGAAAAACCGTGGCCGCACCTGGAAGATTTGCGGCAGCGCACCGAGTCGAAAGGATTCGAGTTGCGGCAGAGGTTGCCGGTATATCCTGAGTTTCGAGAACAAGCAGCGGCCCGTAGCGATTTGCTGGCCGAGCGCCTGAGCGCAGCGGCAGACGCTGAGGGCTACGCTCGGAGGGCGGCATGATTACGGTACTGACCGGCGGCACGGGCGGCGCGAAGTTCGTGGATGGACTCCGGCAAATCGTTCGTCCGGAAGAATTGACGATCGTCGTGAATACCGGTGACGACTTGCTGTGGTGGGGATTGTACGTTTCGCCCGATCTGGATTCCATCACTTACCTGCTGGCTGGGAAACTGAGCCAGGAGCGCGGCTGGGGCGTGAAGGGCGACACTTTTTTTTGCCTGAATACCATGGGGCAACTGGGACAACCGACGTGGTTCCACGCCGGCGATCGCGATCTGGCCACACACATTTTTCGCTCGAAGCTGCTGGCCGACGGCAAGACGCTTAGTGAAGCCACGTCCGAGATAGCCAGCAGGCTTGGAATCAAGACGCGCATCCTGCCGATGAGCAATTCGCGCGTGGAGACGCGGGTTTTGACACCGGTGGGAGACTTGAGCTTCGAAGAATATTTCGTCCAGCGCTGGTACCAGGATCCCGTGGAATCGGTGCGGTTCGCCGGCGCGTCGGATGCGGAGCCGGCGCCGGGAGTGATCGAGGCGATCCGCTCGGCAGATCTCGTGCTGCTCGCGCCGAGTAATCCGGTGACCAGCATCGGGCCGATTCTCGCCGTGCCGGGAATTCGCGAAGCGTTGCGCGAAAGTCGCGCCCGCATT